>NZ_CP162100.1:2945199-3272444 GCF_040869035.1 Vibrio sp. NTOU-M3 | reverse complement strand
TCTTTGTGACTCACATCACTTCGGAAGAGGCGGCCATTGTAGCGAGATAAAGTTTAGTGTCAACCACTTTTTTCAAACTTTTTATCAAGCGTTCCCGCTTGGCTAATTGACCTGCTGGCTTGGCTTTCGTTTCTTTCGAAGCGTTGCCGTGTCAGCGAGGGGGCATTATAGAGATCACCATCACATTGGCAAGCCCTTTTTGCAGTTTTTTTTGATTTTTTTGCTGTTTGAGTATTTTCTATTCAAAAGTACCTATTTTCATTACTTTTCTATGTCGTAATAGGCTAGAACACTACTAACAAAGGATAAAAAATGAGCTCACTACGCAGTTACAAAGGTATCCAACCGCAAATCGGCCAACGCGTATATATAGATAGTAGCGCGGTGTTAGTGGGTGACATTAAAATTGGGGATGATTCCAGTATTTGGCCTTTAGTCGCGGCAAGAGGTGATGTCAACCACATCCACATTGGTAAACGCACTAATATTCAAGATGGCAGTGTCTTACACGTTACTCATAAAAATGAGGAGAACCCTAATGGTTATCCATTGATTATTGGTAATGACGTTACTGTTGGTCATAAAGTCATGCTGCATGGCTGCATCATTAAAGATCGAGTTCTAGTGGGAATGGGGGCAATTGTTTTGGATGCTGCAATTATCGAACAAGATGTGATGGTTGGTGCTGGAAGTTTGGTTCCACCGGGTAAGGTCTTAGAGAGTGGCTACCTTTATGTAGGTAGTCCGGTAAAGAAAGCTCGCCTTTTAACTGACAAAGAACGAGCTTTCTTACAAAAGTCTGCCGACAATTATGTACAAAATAAAGATGATTATTTAAACCAAGTAAAAGAGCTTAACTA
Source organism: Vibrio sp. NTOU-M3 (assembly GCF_040869035.1). Classification (NCBI taxonomy): domain Bacteria; kingdom Pseudomonadati; phylum Pseudomonadota; class Gammaproteobacteria; order Vibrionales; family Vibrionaceae; genus Vibrio; species Vibrio sp. NTOU-M3. The sequence goes on along the minus strand of NZ_CP162100.1, from coordinate 3,271,584 downwards.
ACCACCTCAATAACACCTTCCGGTGTAAATACTTCTTCTTCGATCAGTGTTTCGGCAAGCTCCTCAATCTCAAAGCGGTTCTGATTGAAAATCTCAAGGGCTTGCTGTTTTCCCTCTATTTTTGTATCCGCTATTTTTTCCAACTCTGCACTTGTGAGTGTGCACTCTATAAGCGCACCACTGTATTGAGCAGGAAATCGGATTGCCCGTAGCTCCGCATCCCATGATTGAATGTCAGGAAATAAAATTGACTGATTCACGTTAAATACCTTCTAAGTTCTTACGCAATTCTCGTAAAACTTGTTTTGTACCTGGCCTTAATCCTCGCCACAACATAAAGCTTTCTGCCGCTTGACCAACTAGCATACCAAGACCGTCATAAGCCGCTCCTGCACCGCTCTCCAAAGCCCATTGATTAAAGACAGTTTGACCAGAACCATACATCATGTCGTAGGCATAGGTATGTGTAGCGAATATGTGGTTGGAGATCGCTGGTACATCACCACTTAAACTTGCAGATGTCGAGTTAATTATCACATCAAAGCTGTCTGTAATGTCTTCCATCGCTACAGCCTCTATTTTCCCGAAAGGGGAGAATAACTCTGCAAGTTGCTGCGCTTTAGCAAGTGTGCGGTTGGTGATTATAATTTGAGATGGTTTTTGATCGATTAATGGTTTGATAACACCTCTTGCCGCGCCGCCTGCACCGATCAGTAATATTCGTGCGCTTTCAAGGGGAACTTGATGTTGTAGTAAATCTTGAACCAACCCTTCCCCATCGGTGTTATCACCAATGATGTCACCATCATCTAGCTTCTTGAGTGTATTCACCGCGCCCGCTAGCTGAGCACGTTCTGTTAGACGGGTTGCAAACTGATACGCTTCTTCTTTAAATGGTACGGTAACATTACAACCTTTACCGCCCGTAGCAAAAAACATTTTAGCAGCACTGGAAAACTCGCCAACAGGTGCCAACTCAGCACTGTAGATCAATGGTTGATTTGTTTGACGAGCAAATAACGTATGAATAAAAGGCGATTTACTGTGTCCAATCGGATTACCAAAAACGGCATAACGGTCTACTTGCTGTGTCATATCCTTACCTACCAAAATGCAAAAGGGTCAACTTAACTTAGTTGACCCTATCACTATTTCATATCAGGAGGAAAGTGTTACCAATCTCGTGGTTTGAGGTAGTGCTCGTAAAGCTCAGCTTCAGCGGAACCTGATTCAACCTGATAACCATATTCCCATCGAGCTAAAGGCGGCATCGACATCAAGATAGATTCTGTTCGTCCACCACTTTGCAAACCAAATAGCGTTCCGCGATCATAGACTAAATTAAACTCCACATAGCGGCCTCGGCGATACAGCTGGAACTGACGCTCACGTTCTCCATAGGGTGTCTCTTTACGGCGGTCGACGATTGGCAGATAAGCGGCGGTGTAGCCATGACCAACGGCTTTTATATATTCAAAACACTTGTCGAATGGCCACTGATTCAGATCATCAAAAAATAGGCCACCGACACCTCGTGTTTCTTCACGGTGTGGTAAGTAAAAGTACTTATCACACCAAGCCTTGTGTTCAGAGTAAACATCATGCCCAAATGGTTCACACAGCTCTTTTGCAGTGTTATGCCAGAATTGGCAGTCTTCTTCAAAGGGGTAGAATGGCGTTAGGTCAAACCCACCACCAAACCACCAAATTGGCGCCTCGCCTTCTTTTTCGGCAATGAAGAAACGCACGTTAGCGTGAGAAGTGGGCACATAAGGATTTTTGGGGTGCATGACTAAGGAAACCCCCATCGCCTCAAAACGGCGCCCAGTCAACTCAGGACGATGCGCTGTCGCTGAAGCTGGCATTTCTTTTCCAACCACATGAGAAAAGTTCACACCACCTTGCTCAAAAACGGCACCTTCACGCATAACACGAGATCGACCGCCACCACCTAGCTTATCTCCTGGCTCTCGATGCCAAGCATCTTCGATAAACTCCGCTTGGCCATCCTCTTGCTCCAATTGATAGCAAATGGTGTCTTGGAGCTCCATTAGAAACTGTTTTACGGCGTGTTTATCGATTGTTGACATGCTTTCCTTACCTTAAAAATGCAGAGTTAACCCTGTCTTAATATTTGGGATGTTTTGGCGTCGCGAATTTCACTGGGTTTGTTACGACCACTGGTTTCACCATGTAAGATCGCCACAAGTCGCTCACCTAATTGCAATTCCACTTCTTCTGTCGTCATACAAGGAGGTTGCCCAGTAAGATTGGCACTGGTAGAGGTTAGCGGCTTTCCAAACGCATTACACATTTTTTGCACCAAAGGATGATCCGTTACGCGCACTGCAATTGAATCAAATTGCCCAGAAACCCAATGAGATACCTTATCACTACATGGCATAATCCAAGTCACCGGACCAGGCCACGTTGCTTGCACAGTGCTTAGCTGCTCAGCGGTCAACTGGGTTTCATCAATATATGGCAATAGCTGCTCGTAGCTGGCAGCAATCAAAATGAGACCTTTTTCTACTGGGCGCTGCTTAAGAGTCAGCAATTTTTGGATGGCTTCAGGGTTGTCCGGATCACACCCTACCCCAAATACCCCTTCTGTCGGGTAGGCGATTACTTCTCCTTGTTGGAGTGCGTTGAGTGCTTGTTCAAAGTTATCCACCAAGTACTTCCTATGTCTTTATTCGCAGTTATGTTGTTAAGTTTACAAATAATCAACCAAAGAGACTAAATCTATTTGTTTATAAAATGTATCAACCTAAATTAGACCAAGCGCGCAAACGTTTGCTTAAGGATAAAAACCCCGTATAATGCCCACAAAATTTATCTGCTCACCCAATTTTGTAGCTTGAAGGAGTTTGAGATGAAAGTCGGTATCATCATGGGTTCAAAATCTGACTGGCCAACCATGAAGCTGGCCGCTGACATGCTAGATCAATTTGGCGTACCTTACGAAACAAAAGTAGTTTCTGCACACCGTACTCCTCAACTTCTTGCCGATTATGCTTCCAGCGCTAAAGAGCGTGGTATTAAAGTGATTATTGCTGGCGCTGGCGGTGCCGCCCATCTACCGGGTATGGCTGCTGCATTCACGAGTATTCCCGTACTTGGCGTTCCCGTACAATCACGAGCTTTAAAAGGTATGGACTCTCTACTTTCAATCGTACAAATGCCAAAAGGCATTGCTGTAGGAACACTTGCCATTGGTGAAGCTGGTGCTGCAAACGCCGGGATCTTAGCGGCGCAAATTCTCGGCACTCATGATGAGGCTATTATGGCTAAAGTTGAAGCTTTCCGAAGTGAGCAAACGGAGACCGTACTTGCCAATCCAAATCCAGCCGAGGATTAATCCCATGCATGTACTGGTTTTAGGTGCTGGTCAACTCGCTCGAATGATGTCATTGGCAGGAGCTCCACTCAATATTCAAATTTCCGCTTATGATGTCGCAAGCGGTCATGTAGTTCACCCACTCACTCAACATATTCTCGGTCACAGCCTAGAAAACGCCATTGAACAAGTTGATGTGATCACCGCTGAATTTGAACATATCCCACATGATGTACTTAGTGTTTGTGAAGCGAGTGGTAAGTTTTTACCCAGCACAGAAGCGATTAAAGCTGGCGGCGACCGCCGTTTAGAAAAAGCACTCCTTGATCACGCACATGTACGTAATGCCAAATATTATGTCATCCAAACACGCGAAGACTTTGATCGTGCAATTGAGCATGTGAGTATGCCTATGGTGCTCAAAAGCGCTTTGGGTGGTTACGATGGTAAAGGCCAATGGCGTTTAAAAGATGCTACCCAGACCGATGCTATCTGGATGGAAATGGCGGAATGTATCGCGGCGACACCAACACAGGCAATTGTTGCTGAAGAGTTTGTTCCATTTAGTCGAGAAGTCTCTTTGGTGGGCGCACGAGGTAAAGATGGTGCCATTGAAGTCTATCCACTGGCGGAAAATATCCATACAAATGGGGTGTTGAGTCTGTCCACGGCCATCGACGCACCTGAGCTACAGGCTCAAGCGCAACAAATGTTTACTGCCGTTGCTGAGAGCTTAAGTTATGTGGGGGTGCTGGCATTAGAATTCTTTGATGTAGACGGTTCTTTGCTAGTGAATGAAATTGCACCACGCGTACACAATTCAGGTCATTGGACACAACAAGGGGCAGAAACCTGTCAGTTTGAGAACCACCTACGTGCTGTGTGTGGCATGCCTTTAGGCAGCACAAAGCTGATCCGTGAAACGTCGATGATCAATATCCTTGGCGAAGATGCGTTACCAGAAGCGGTATACCACCAGCCTGGAGTACATGTTCATTGGTATGGTAAAGAAAAACGTACTGGTCGTAAGATGGGACACATTAACGTATGCGGTGACTATTCTGGTGAGCTAAATCGCAAGTTATGTGCTCTTGCAGACATGCTAGATGATACGGCCTACCCAGCAGTGCATGAGTTTGCTAAACGCTGGCGAGTCTAACCTCTGCCAATATGACTAAAAGAAAAGGTCGCATGATGCGACCTTTTCTTTTTAATCGAGTTACGAATCTTGAGTATGCTGACATTTACGCTTAGCACATTGCAGCTTTATACCGCTTGCTAGCTTCTTCTCAACCAGCAAAGGGAAGCCACATACTTCACAGTGGCCTTTTACTGGGGGCAAGTTCACCGCAAACTTGCATTTTGGGTAGCTATCACAAGCGTAAAACACTTTTCCAAAACGTGTTTTACGTTCAACTAAATGACCTTTACCACACTCAGGACACATATGGCTTTCTTGAGCCGACTGCTCTGGTTCGGGCTGGTTGAGGGATTCAATATGATGGCAGTCAGGGTAATTGCTGCACCCTACAAACATGCCATATCGGCCTTGGCGCAACACGAGTTCATGCTGACACTCCGGACAAGCAACCCCAAGCTCCTTAACAATATGCCCATCATTTTGATGTAAAGGGCGGATGTACTCACAGGTAGGATATTGATTACAGCCCAGAAAAGGGCCGTGTTTACCATGGCGAAGAGTAAGCTCTCCGCCACAGGATGGACAAGGCTCATGTTCTAGTGCATGTTCGTGCGCACTGAACAAGGTGTTATCGATTTTATGGCTCATAATGGAAAATCAGCTTAATGCAAGATACCTTGCTCTTTTGTGTACAGCAGCTCTTCCATTAGCGTATAAGCGTTTTCATTCCCCGGCACATTGAACAGCACCATCAGAACAATCCACTTTAGATCATCCAATTCAAATTCATCAGTTTCTAACCCCATGACTCGATCAATGACCATTTCTCGAGTTTCTGTAGTAAGTACATTGACCTGCTCAAGGAACATTAGAAAGCCACGGCATTCTATATCCAAGCGTTCACGCTCTCGATTCGTATAAATTCGAGTTGACGCTGCACTACTGACAGAAATTGCCGAATGCTCATCACTTTGCTGCAACGCAGCCAGCTCTTCAAGCCAGATCAGGGCTTTATAAATGTCTTGCTGGTGAAAACCAGCACGTTGTAGCTCTTCTTCGAGCTCGTCCTGATTTACCTGTAACTCTGCATCGCTATGGATGTAAGTCTCAAACAGATACATAAGAATATCCATCATCATAGCTAGCCCCTCCCCTTTCGAATATAGCCACCTGAAACTGCAACAACATGCCCTAAGAGCTCTAACTCTAAGAGCTGCATCATGACTTCTTGAACAGGTATATGGGTCCTGCTTGCAAGAATATCAACTGGTGTAGCCTTACTTCCTACGTTAGCTAACAGCTGAGGAAATGGCAATTCTTCTTTGCTATCAATTTGTTCAAAAAGTGAAGCTTGAATTGGCACTGTTACTGATTTAGACCACTCTAACAGGTGATCAATTTCATTTAAAATATCTTCAATATTCTGAACGAGGCAAGCACCTTGTTTTATCAATAGGTTACTACCTCGACTCATCACATTGTGAATAGACCCGGGTACCACAAACACTTCTCGGCTTTGCTCTGCGGCATAGCGCGCTGTAATTAACGAGCCACTTTTTTCTGCCGCTTCTACCACCAGCACACCCATCGACAAGCCACTAATGATGCGATTGCGACGCGGAAAGTTCTCTGGCCTAGGCTTGGTATCGGGATGAAATTCAGAAATCAACGCACCGTTTTCTAAAATACGCTGTGCAAGTTTTTTATGTCGTGCCGGATAAATATGATTAAGGCCAGATCCCAATACAGCAATCGTCTTACCTTGGCGCCGCAATGCACCGTCATGAGCAAAGCTATCAATCCCAAGCGCCAGACCGCTGGTCACGATCATATTTTGTTCAACTAATTCTACAGCAAAGTGGGTTGCTGCTTGCTGACCATCAATACTGGCATTACGGCTACCGACAATACCAATTTGAGGCTGGATTAAACACTCTATTTGTCCTTGAACGAACAACACTGGTGGCGCAGCAGGAATTTGTTTTAGTAGCGGTGGATATTCTGGTGATTCAAGTGTGATGATGTGGCGATCTGGCATAGCATCCAACCATTGCAATGCTGATGTCACCAGCGCATCAGCTTGAGTATGGATGAATGCGATCTGCTTCTCTTTTAATCCCATAGAACGCAAAATCGTGGCATTAGAAGCCACGATTTTTGTTAATGGATTGGCGCTGCGCAGTTTGCTTATCGTTTTAGGCCCAAGTCCCGGGGTAAAATGTAACGTTAGCCAAGCGCTCAACTCCTGCTGATTCATAGCGTTAATTGGCACTTTCAGCGATAGGCTCCACCGCAACGGCTTCAACTTCGATGATTGGAGCACGAGCCTCAGTTGCTTTACCAATCGGTTGGGTGCTCTGTGTTACCAGCGCCAAACTGAAATGTGGATATGGGCGGATCACCATCAAGTTACCCACTTTGGTATCTGGTAATTTTAGCTTGTCATCACTTGCTTGACTCAGTTGTTGTGACTGATGCTTTTTACCAACCACATGACTACCGATCTCATACAGCTCAAACATACTGCCTTGACGCAAGTCATCTTCTTCACCACGATCAATCACAACAACCTGATTCTGGCCCACATACTGGCTACCATCCAGAGACCCTAGGATATGGGCTACACTGTTCTCAGGTGATGGCACTGGGTAAAACGTGGTTGAAAGATTGAGGATTTCAATACCCACATCAGGCAGCGCAATATCATCCACCTGAACTTCTTGCACCTGATTGAGTACAGACAAGCCTGTCATTGCCTCATCCGATTCGACCAATTTAGCACTGGCAACTCGCTTTAACGCGATCATCACCTGTTCACCGCGCTCAAACTCTGCAACCGGACGATAAATGCTCCATTCTGTATGCGTATGGCTACCACTGATGTATAGCAGCTCTTGCTGCGTTAGATATTTTTTACCTTTACTTGAACCCAAAACGCGTTCGCTTTTATCCAGCTCTGCTTTGTCGATCAAACGATCCGATTCGAGATAAGGAAGTACAAGACCTTTATTAAGCGTGGGTACCGCTTCTTTTTCCAAAACACGAACTTTGGGGCTTAGCTTCACCATCGACTTTAAGCTCAAGACAGGCTGGCCATTACGCCAAATCAAACTCAGCTTATCTCCGGGATAGATCAAATGTGGATTGTCGATATCCGGGTTAACTTGCCACAAGCGAGGCCAGAGCCAAGGGCTATCAAGATACATCGCCGAAATATCCCACAGCGTGTCCCCTTTAATCACGGTATAGGTTTTAGGGGCATCCTCCTTGACGGTGAGAGGGGCTTCACTTTCGCCTGCAAATACTGAGGCGGACATAACTAATGAAAGTAATGTACTGGCGGAATAACTCAAAATACGAGACATACCTGCAAATCCTTGGCTAGCTTAACTACATTGTGAGTAAAAAGGTCTCAGCCCAAACCCGGGCAAAGAAAGAGAAACCTGTTCAAAAAACGTAATGATGCTGTCATTTGGGTTGTAAAATGTCTAGAATTGAGCCAACGAGGTTTATCCTGATTCGGCACAGTTCAACATTTCGAGTGTATATGTCTGTATTACAAGTATTAACATTCCCAGATGATCGTCTTCGTACCGTGGCAAAGCCAGTAGAAGCCGTGACTCCAGAGATCCAAAAAATCGTCGATGACATGCTAGAAACCATGTACGACGAAGAAGGTATTGGCCTAGCAGCAACTCAGGTTGATATTCACCAACGTATTGTCGTGATCGACATTTCTGAAACCCGTGATGAGCCACGAGTTCTGATCAACCCAGAAATCACTGAAAAACGCGGTGAAGATGGCATTGAAGAAGGCTGTCTTTCTGTCCCAGGTGCTAGAGCGCTGGTTCCTCGCGCAGCGGAAGTAAGCGTTAAAGCCCTAGATCGCGATGGCAAAGAGTACACCTTTGATGCTGACGATCTATTAGCGATTTGTGTGCAGCATGAGCTTGACCATTTAGAAGGCAAACTTTTTGTCGATTACCTTTCGCCTCTGAAGCGTAAGCGCATTCAAGACAAGCTAGCCAAAATTAAGCGCTACAACGAGAAAAACGCAAACAAAGCTTAACCGCTAACTCACAAAAGGAATGTACCTTGAGCAAACCATTAAAAATTGTTTTTGCTGGTACTCCGGATTTCGCCGCCCGTCATTTGGCGGCGTTGTTGTCTTCGGAGCATGAAGTTATTGCTGTTTACACGCAGCCAGATCGCCCTGCAGGTCGTGGTAAAAAACTGACTGCAAGCCCAGTGAAGAACATTGCCCTTGAGCATAATATTCCGGTTTACCAACCAGAAAACTTCAAATCAGATGAAGCAAAGCAAGCGCTTGCTGACCTCAATGCAGATCTTATGGTTGTTGTGGCTTACGGCCTATTGCTTCCTCAAGCGGTACTCGATACACCAAAGCTTGGTTGTATCAACGTTCATGGTTCTATTTTACCTCGTTGGCGTGGTGCAGCGCCGATTCAACGCTCAATTTGGGCGGGAGATAAAGAGACAGGCGTCACCATCATGCAGATGGATATTGGTCTAGATACTGGCGATATGCTTAAGATTGCAACCTTGCCTATCGAAGCCACCGACACGAGCGCAACCATGTATGAGAAATTGGCTGAGCTTGGCCCAGATGCATTAGTCGAATGTTTAGCAGATATCACGGAAGGTAAAGCCATTCCTGAAAAGCAGAATGATGAGCTGGCGAACTACGCGAAAAAGCTAAGCAAAGAAGAAGCACGCATCAACTGGCACGATGACGCAGAACATATAGAACGCTGCATTCGCGCCTTTAACCCATGGCCGATGAGCCACTTTGAGGCGGCAGAAAACAGCATTAAAGTCTGGCAAAGCCATGTTGCTGAGCAAGACAGCACAAAACCTGCTGGTACCATTATCCAAGCGGATAAAAGCGGTATCTATGTCGCAACGGGTAAAGGTGTTTTAGTGCTAGAGCAATTACAAGTGCCGGGCAAAAAAGCCATGCCAGTACAGGATATTCTCAATGCTCGCGCTAACTGGTTTGAAGTTGGCAGCGTACTTAGCTCCATTGAATCCGAATAATCCTTAATTTATCAGAACTTTTAGAGGGCAGAGATGCCCTCATATTTTTATGGTGATCTTATGAATGTTCGCGCTGCTGCGGCCAATGTCCTTTTTCAGGTTGTCGATAAAGGTCAGTCACTTTCCAACGCTCTTCCTGCGGCTCAACAACACATCAAACCCCGCGATCATGCCCTACTGCAAGAGATTTGCTACGGCGCACTGCGCTACCTGCCTCGTTTAGAGTCTATCGCTGGTCAATTGATGGATAAGCCACTCAAAGGCAAACAACGCGTTTTCCATCACCTGATCTTAGTGGGAATTTATCAACTCAGCTTTATGCGTATTCCAGCGCATGCGGCCGTGGGGGAAACCGTTGAAGGAACTAAGGCACTGAAAGGGCCTCGATTACGTGGTTTGATCAACGCCGTGCTACGCAACTATCAACGCAGCCAAGAAGAGTTGGATGCATTTGCAGTTAGCCATGATGCAGGCAAATACGGTCACCCAGGCTGGCTACTTAAGCTGCTCAAACAAGCCTATCCAGAGCAATGGGAAAACATTGTTGAAGCCAATAACAACAAAGCACCAATGTGGCTGCGCGTAAACCACCAGCACCATACACGTGATGAGTATGTTCAACTCCTCAACAATGCAAGCATTGAGCACACCACGCACTCGCAAGCTGAAGACGCCATCAAGTTAGCCACACCATGTGACGTGTACAACCTACCGGGTTTTGAAAAAGGGTGGGTATCAGTACAAGACGCGGCGGCACAGCTGTCGATTGACTACCTAAAGCCACAAGATGGCGAACTTATTCTTGATTGCTGCGCCGCACCGGGGGGCAAGACGGCTCACATATTAGAGCGAACCCAAAATGCTCAAGTTGTTGCGATTGATTGTGATGAAAACCGTTTGAAACGGGTGCACGACAACTTGCAACGCTTAAACCTAACAGCGCAGGTAATTTGCGGTGACGCACGTAAACCAAAAGATTGGTGGCAAGAGGAGCAATTTGATCGCATTCTACTGGATGCGCCTTGCTCAGCGACCGGTGTGATCCGTCGTCACCCAGACATCAAGTGGCTACGCAGAGCAGAAGACATTCAAGCGCTGGCCGAATTGCAAAGTGAAATTTTAGATGCGATGTGGCAACAGCTAAAACCCGGCGGTACTTTGGTTTACGCAACATGCTCCATCACACCACAGGAAAACCGCGATCAGGTTAAAGCATTCCTAGAGCGTACCCCAGAAGCTCAGCTTCAAGGGTCCGAGCGCGAAAACCCAGGTCGACAAATTCTACCGGGTGAAGACGATATGGATGGCTTCTACTACGCGGTACTGCGCAAGCAGTAAACCAAACATTGGCGCTCACTCTGAGTGCCTCCCCATGTTTTCTGGGGAATAAACAGTGGTAAACATAGAGAAAACAGTATGAAAATCATCATTCTTGGTGCAGGTCAGGTCGGTGGTACACTGGCTGAGAACCTCGTTGGCGAAAACAACGACATCACCATAGTGGATAAAGACAGTGACCGCTTACGCGAGTTACAAGATAAATATGATTTACGTGTTGTAAACGGCTACGCCAGCCACCCAGATGTGCTGCGCGAAGCAGGCGCACAAGATGCCGACATGTTAGTCGCCGTGACCAACATGGACGAAACCAACATGGCAGCGTGTCAGGTCGCCTTCTCTTTGTTTAACACTCCAAATCGCATTGCACGGATTCGCTCACCACAATATTTGACCGAAAAAGAAGCCCTATTCCAATCCGGGGCTGTACCGGTTGATCACTTAATCGCACCAGAAGAGCTTGTAACTAGCTATATTGAGCGCTTAATCCAGTACCCCGGTGCATTGCAAGTGGTCAGTTTTGCGGATCAAAAAGTTAGCCTTGTCGCTGTAAAAGCCTACTATGGTGGACCGCTTGTAGGGAATGCGCTGTCTGCACTGCGTGAGCATATGCCACATATTGATACCCGCGTAGCGGCTATCTTCCGTCAAGGCCGACCGATTCGCCCTCAAGGCACCACTGTGATTGAAGCTGATGACGAAGTGTTCTTTGTTGCGGCCAGTAACCACATTCGCTCCGTGATGAGTGAGCTGCAACGGCTAGAACGCCCTTATCGCCGAATTATGATCGTCGGTGGTGGTAACATCGGGGCCAGCCTTGCCAAACGCTTAGAGCAAACTTACAGCGTTAAGCTGATTGAACGCAGCTACCAGCGCGCCGAAAAACTTTCTGAAGAGCTGGAAAATACCATCGTGTTCTGTGGTGATGCCGCCGATCAAGAACTGCTGACAGAAGAAAACATCGATCAAGTGGACGTGTTTATCGCGCTGACCAATGAAGATGAAACCAACATCATGTCGGCCATGCTCGCAAAACGGATGGGCGCGAAGAAAGCCATGGTATTGATCCAACGCGGAGCCTATGTCGACTTAGTGCAAGGTGGCGTTATTGATGTGGCGATCTCTCCTCAACAGGCCACGATTTCGGCACTGCTCACCCACGTTCGCCGTGCTGACATCGTCAACGTATCTTCATTACGCCGCGGCGCAGCAGAAGCGATTGAAGCCATTGCTCACGGTGATGAAACCACATCCAAAGTTGTGGGCCGTGCCATTGGCGATATTAAACTGCCGCCGGGTACCACCATTGGCGCTATTGTTCGTGGCGAAGAAGTACTGATCGCTCACGATCGCACCATTATTGAACAGGATGATCATGTGGTGATGTTCCTTGTGGACAAGAAATATGTCCCAGATGTCGAGGCGCTGTTCCAGCCTAGTCCGTTCTTCCTGTAATTGTAAGGTGTTGACGTATGGTCAACTTTCGTCCTGTCTTATTTGTTATTGGGTTAGTGCTTTCCAAACTAGCCCTATTTATGTACATCCCGACACTGGTGGCATTTTTTAGTGGCACCAGTGGCTTCTTAGAGTTTGGTAAAGCCATACTGATCACCCATATCGCGGCTTTCGGTTGTCTAACCTTTGGCCGAACAGAGAACTTTCGCCTCAGTGTACGTGATATGTTCTTGATCACCAGTTTGGTTTGGACCATTGCCAGTGCCTTTGCTGCCTTGCCTTTTGTGTTTATTAATCACATTAGCTTTACCGATGCCTACTTTGAAACCATGTCTGGCATCACTACAACGGGCTCTACGGTACTCAGCGGGTTAGATAATATGGCGCCGAGTATTTTGCTTTGGCGTTCTATCCTGCAATGGCTCGGTGGCGTCGGATTTATTGTTATGGCCGTTGCGGTCCTACCGATGCTTAACGTTGGTGGTATGAAGCTATTCCACACCGAATCATCAGATTGGTCTGACAAATCCAGCCCACGAGCGAAAACCGTCGCAAAAAACATCGTCGCTGTGTATTTGGTCTTAACGCTATTGTGCTTACTCGGTTACTTACTGACGGGCATGAGCTTATTCGAAGCGATTAACCACTCTTTCACCACACTATCGACCGGCGGTTATTCAACGTCAGATGGTTCGATGAACCATTTCTCTAACGGTGCCCACTGGGTTGCAACACTGTTTATGTTCCTCGGTGGTTTGCCATTCTTACTGTTTGTCGCCGCGCTGCATAAACGTCGACTCAATGTTTTAGTCAGTGATGCTCAAGTACGTGGTTTTACTTGGCTATTTCTATGCTCAAGCTTAATCGTAGCCGGATGGCTGGTGATCCGAGACGGTTATGCCATGATGGATGCACTGCGGGTTTCAATGTTTAATATTGTTTCCGTTGTCACGACCACAGGCTTTGGTCTGGAAGATTTTACCGCTTGGGGCGCATTACCGACGACGTTATTCGCGTTTCTGATGATGGCAGGGGCCTGTTCTGGCTCCACATCGGGTGGTATCAAAGTGTTCCGTTTTCAAATCGCGATGACACTATTGAACAAACAAATGATGAAGCTCATCCATCCTTCTGGGGTGTTTGTCCAGCGCTACAATCAACGCCCTGTCAATGATGATATTGTTCGCTCCGTGGTTGCTTTTGGCCTCACCTTCTTCATTACCATCATCGTTTTAGCGGGTGGACTGAGTGCACTTGGACTGGATCCCGTAACCAGCATTTCTGGAGCCATTACCGCTGTTGCTAATGTCGGACCTGGTATGGGGGACGTGATTGGCCCAACAGGCAACTTTGCCCCGCTACCCGATACGGCAAAATGGCTGCTAAGCTTGGGGATGTTAATGGGAAGGCTCGAAATTCTCACATTACTTGTGCTCTTCTTCCCTGCTTTCTGGCGAAGATAAGGAAAATCACAATGAAAAAATGGCTGATACTCGGCACTTGGTTTGCCAGTCAATGCATTTTAGCATCACAAATTGTCACCTTGGCGGATGGTCGCCAAGTTCAACTGAATGATGACTTTACTTGGCAATATATCCACGCGGCATCGGCATCATCTGGAAAAGAGACAAGCCAAGTTGCAGCAATTCCACCGGTAAGCATCACTGCGAATACCACCCTAGTGACGGTGGGCAGCGAAAGAAACACCATGCAACTGTCTGATTCCGGTGTGGATGTATTATTGGGGGCGGCTCGCTATGAAGACGGGGAATTACACATCCCCACGTATTTAACGAATCAGAGCTCTTCTTCGGTCATTTTCGTTGCCGTAGAAGTGACATTAATGAGTGCCGATGGGTATCCACTGGCAACCGAAACGGTACCAGTGTGGAAATCCATCAAACGAATGGCGGATACCTACCTTCGACCGCAGCAGTCGAAGCAAGGACAAGTGATCAAACTGCCTGCGAAAAACGCCGAACAATTTAAACTGTCGGCTCGTATTATCGAAGTGATCACCCGTTAAACCGGATCCACATAAAAGTAGATCGCCAAGAAATGGCAAGCGCATCCAGCGAGTACAAAGCCATGCCAAATTGCATGATTAAAGGGAATGCGCTTCGCCACATAAAACACAACGCCAAGCGAATAGGTGATCCCACCCGCCGCCAGTAAGGTGAGCCCGCCGACATCAAGGTTTAATGCCAGCTGATAAATCACAATCAACGACAACCAACCCATCAAAAGATACGTCATCAACGATAGCTTTTTGAAGCGATAAACAAATGCGATTTTCATGATGATGCCGATTAAAGCAATACTCCAAATCACAATCATCAGGCCAATTGCCAATGGCGTGCGCAAACTCACCAACAAGAAAGGGGTGTAGCTGCCAGCGATTAATAAATAAATGGCGCAGTGATCAAAGGTCTTGAGCGCGCGTTTTGTTTTTTCGATAGGAATTGCGTGGTAGAGCGTTGAGGCAAGAAACAGCACAATCATGCTGCCACCATAAATGCTCATACTGGTAATGGTGAGTGCATCAGCGTTGTGTTCAACCGCCTTAAGCAGCAATAAGATTAAACCAACAATGCCAAAAATCATTCCGATGCCATGGGTGACGGCATTGGCAATCTCTTCTTTAACACTGTAAGGAGCAGATGAAGATGAGGACATAATCGAGCACTCTGGAGCAAAAATTAGAGGGATTACTCCAGAGTATCGCATTTTTAGCTTACACTTGTAAGCTAAAATGTTTTAACTTTTTGTTACGTGGAAGAGTCTAGGTAATCCAGCACCATCTGACCCGCATTCTCTCCAGAAGTATGCAATGGAATACTCAATTCACGTTTGAGTTGGCCAATGCCAAGTAGACTCGCCAGCATGCCTTTTGCACCATCGCGATGACGATCAACTTCAAACCATAGCTTTAGCTCTTGCTCCGTCCGATACGCAACAACTTCTAACTCACGCCAACGTCCATGATATGGTCCTGTGGTCGGTACAAATTCAAATTCCTGAACAAAGGGCAGTTCAAAACCATCCACCGCTTCACACTCAACTTGACGGATCCGCAGCCCCTGCTCTTCTAATGCAGTAAAAATCCCATCCATCAATGGATCAGGCCTGACCGTGAGAATATCTTTATCTGTTGGATCGATAGCCATAGCGATATCCAAACCGGTTTCGAGCCAGACTTTGGCATCTCCGATCGTCACTGGTGTATTCCATGGCACATCCAGTTCAACGTTAAAGTCTCTGGTTTCACCAGCACCGATGGTAAACGCATAAGGCAATTTCCAACTGGCCAATACATACGTTTGTGGTGCCCGTTTTGTTCGACCATGACGATCATTGTCATTGTTGTTGGCCGGCACTTCCTTGATATAACGACAACAGAGTTTGACATCAATGTTGTCTACGTCTTGCTCATCCGAACCACCATACACATGAATAGTGAGTGCGACCTTTTGGCCTGGAAAAAGGGTTTCTTGCTGGAGCACCGAATCTACTTTTGCCGAACCAATACCGAAACTGGCGAGGGTTTTCTTAAAAAACGACATGCTCTCCTCCTTGGTAAACTGACATTCATATCACCAGAGCAATACAACTCATCTCTCTATGCTAATCTGCTTTTCTGTCTCATGGCTACCACTTATCTCACACAATTTTAGTTGCCACACAGCAATATAGCTGACGATATATCGATCAAATTCTTATATGGTGCTAATCTATCCTTGATATGCATGCATATCATCAATCCTGATTGATTACTTTGGATTGGCGAGAGCCAGAAGAGCCACCCTTCAGCGATGAAGCTCAACTCATAATTGATCAGGCCATTACATTGGCAATGGATATGCCTGACAAGTTAGGTAACTTAATGCGCCCAACAGCAGTCAGGTTTTCGCACACAAACCGTAGTGCAATGCGTCGTCGCAGTGGTTTTGCCACAGCGCCAGTCGCAAAAAAAGTGGCTCCAGCAATGACTTTAGTTGAACGTGATGTCATCTTGGCGTCTACGCAAGACAAAGTGGTTAAAGCTGCATAATTAAAAGCGCAGATCTCTGCGCTTTTTTCTTACCTTCACGGCGGTGATTTGTTACCTTAACCCGCAAATCATTATAACTATTGTGGAGAAAGCTCATGAAATGTCACCGTATCGAGGAATTACTCGAACTGCTCGAGCCAGAATGGCAAAAAGATCAAGATATGAACCTACTGCAGTTCATTGTAAAGCTGGCAAATGAAGCGGGTTACGACGGTAAGCTAGAAGATTTAACTGATGACGTTCTGATCTATCATCTAAAAATGCGTAATAGCAGCAAAGATGAAATGATTCCTGGTTTGAAAAAAGACCAAGAAGACGATTTCAAAACCGCGATCCTTCGAGCGCGCGGCATCATCGAGTAAGCCCCCTCTCAGTTAAGCGCGTCACTTATGACGCGCTTTTTATTTCCCCGCCTCTCAAATCCCATAAAAACTCTATTCCAAGTTTTATTACAGCAGCAGTTCTGTTTTGTTGTTAAAGGTTGATAGCGTTAAAGAAATCAAATTGTTATTAATTGTATAATCGCTCACCACAACCTTTTCCTAAACTATTAAATAATTTCGCAAAGAGTGTGAACAAAAGAAATCACACCACATGCCCAAGAAGGAAGCACAATGAGTCAGGATAAAATCGACATCAAAGATGTGACTCCGAAAACGTTTAACCCTAAAGCTCACAAAAGCAAAGGCGACCGTTTTAATCCGAGTAACCGCATCTATGTTCGAGAAAGTAAAGGAACCTTTCAAAAACTTCGTCGCTATGGCGGCTGGTTTTTACTGCTGCTGTTTGCTCTCACCCCATGGATTCCCTATGGTGAAAGGCAAGCAATTTTGCTCGATATCGGCCATCAGCAATTCAACTTTTTCGGTACCACCCTATATCCACAAGATCTTACGCTGCTGGCACTACTCTTTATGATTGCGGCCTTTGGCCTCTTTTTCATTACCACCTTTTTAGGTCGGGTATGGTGTGGTTATCTATGTCCTCAAACCGTTTGGACCTTTATGTACATCTGGTTCGAAGAAAAATTAGAAGGCAGTGCCAACAAAAGGCGTAAGCAAGATTCCACCAAACCCACATTTAAACTCATCCTTAGAAAAACGGCTAAGCACTTAGCTTGGATAGCCATTGCATTAATCACCGGCCTGACCTTTGTTGGCTACTTTGTGCCAATGAAAGCGCTAGTGGTGAATTTTTTCACTTTCGAGGCAAGCTTCTGGCCAGTGTTTTGGGTGCTGTTTTTTGCTGGCTGTACTTACGCCAATGCTGGTTGGATGCGTTCAATCGTCTGTATCCATATGTGTCCCTACGCGCGTTTTCAATCTGCCATGTTCGATAAAGATACCTTTATCGTGGGTTATGACGCCAAACGCGGTGAGGCACGCGGCCCACGATCGCGTAAAGCCGATCCTAAAACCATGGGCTTGGGAGACTGTATTGATTGTGATTTATGTGTACAAGTGTGCCCTACCGGTATCGATATCCGAGATGGTCTGCAATATGAGTGTATAAATTGCGGCGCCTGTATCGATGCGTGCAATAACACCATGGATCGCATGGGGTATGAGAAAGGTTTGATCAACTACACCACCGAGCACCGTTTATCTGGCCACCATACCAAGGTCATGCGACCGAAGTTACTCGGCTATGGCGCAGTGTTGTTGGTTATGTTTGCCTTATTCTTCGTCCAAATCGCCAGCGTCGACCCGGCTGGGCTCAGCGTACTGCGCGATCGCAACCAGCTGTTCCGAGTCAATTCATCTGGCGAGGTTGAGAATACTTATACCTTAAAAATCATCAATAAAACTCAGCAAATCCAGCAATATCAGCTAGATGTAACTGGGTTGAGTGATGTTTCTTGGTATGGCAAACAAACGGTGCAAGTGCAGCCGGGTGAAGTATTGAATCTACCAATGAGTCTTGGAGTTGAGCCTGAAAGCTTAAGTTCTCCTATATCCACCATTCAATTTGTATTATCAGACAGCAATAATTTTACAATTGAAGTAGAAAGCCGCTTTATTAAAAAGCTGTAACTAAACGGAGCTTTTAGCATTACTCATCGTACATATACTTATTAAATATTTTTTCATACGTACCATTGTTTTTGATTTCCGACAATGCACGTTTAAAGGCGTCTACCACTTCATCATCAGTATCCAAACTAAATGCGATATGCTGTCCTTGAGGAAGCTCTTGAAGTGAGTAGGCGACCTGAACTAACTCTTCATGCCGACCACCGTCCTGATGAACAATATAGTAGCCAAGTAAAAGGGGGATAGACCAAAGATCAACCCTCCCTTTCTTGAGTTTTTTATAGTTCAGAATATTCGAGCCTTCAGGAATCACGCTTTCACCTAAAATTAACCCTTTACTCAATAAATAACGTTCTCGAAACGAATCTCTATGAGTTCCAATTCTGAACTTATTTAGGTCGTTAAATGAGGCAATGTGAATGTCTGTTCTGTACCTCAATGCCAATAGAACAGGAGGGCTAGAGAAAATTTCACCGGCCCATTTAAATTTTTGTTCTCGCTCTTTTGTTCGTGCCATCGTACATATAAGCGTATTGGAGTGATTCAACCCCATTCGATATGCTCTGGCCCATGGATAAAGTTGAACAGAAACCGATAGATCTAACTCCTTCAAAATAGCCTGAATTACTTCGACAGCAATACCTTTAGCTTGATTATCTTCTGTCCAAGAAAAAGGAGGCATATTCTCTTCACATATCACCGTTAGACTCTGAGCACGAGCCAAAGTAGGTAGCAGTAGAACAATGAGAATAAGTGCATGTGTATAACACCTCATGAAGGCTCCCTAGGTAAGTCCACAAAGATATGAATCAATAAACACATCGGTATATAAACGAAGTATAGAGTAGCCACAGCAACTTAGAGATAACGCTGTTATATGGCGAAGAGGGATATACTCTGTGCTGCGCTGACATAAATGTTGGAAAAGCAGGCCTCATGTTTCAAATAGTGATAGATTAGTGGCTTCAGAGTCATATTTACTTCTAAGTTGTTCTTATATACAGCAATGAGTGCCTGCCTTTATGCCAAATACTGCTTTTAACTTTGATGCTTTAACTCCAGATTTCATGTGGTATGCCTTGGAGAGTATAGGTATCCGTGCCGAGTCTGGCTTTTTACCTTTAAATAGCTATGAAAACCGCGTCTATCAGTTCACCGACGAAGAGCGACAACGCTATGTGGTGAAGTTCTACCGTCCTGAACGTTGGAGCCAAGCACAAATTCAAGAAGAGCATGACTTCACGCTAGAATTGGTCGAGTCAGAAATCCCTGTCGCCCCACCCATGCGCATCAATGGTGAAACCCTGCATCATTATCAAGGCTACTGGTTTGCCCTCTTTACGAGCGTGGGTGGACGTCAATTTGAGGTGGATAATTTCGATCAGTTAGAAGGCGTTGGACGTTTCTTAGGTCGCATCCATAAAGTGAGCAGCCGTACCCAATTTCAACATCGCCCAACCATTGGTTTACACGAATACCTCTACCAGCCAAAAGAAATTTTACAGCAATCAAGTTTCATTCCGATGCATCTCGAAAATGCGTTTTTCAATGACTTGGATTTGCTGATCAAAGCACTGGATCAGCGCTGGCAAAACAGCAGCCAGATCATTCGCCTCCATGGAGACTGCCACCCGGGCAACATCCTTTGGCGCGATGGTCCCATGTTTGTCGATTTGGATGATTCTCGTAATGGTCCTGCCGTCCAAGACTTGTGGATGCTGCTTAATGGTGAACGTCATGACAAACTGGCGCAACTCGACATTATTTTGGAAGCCTACCAAGAGTTTTGTGACTTTGACCACTCAGAGTTGAAACTAATTGAGCCATTGCGTGGTCTACGTATGGTGCATTACATGGCATGGCTAGCAAAACGCTGGCAAGACCCTGCATTTCCTGTCGCTTTTCCATGGTTTGCTGATGCAAAATATTGGGAGAGTCAGGTGTTGGCTTTTAAGGAACAAATTGCGGCATTGGATGAACCGCCATTGTCACTGCTGCCTCAATGGTAAACTGAGGCTCATTGAACCAGGAAGCAGACCAGAATAACTATTATGGAGAAAATAATGAAAAAGCTGTTTGCACTCTTTGCAACTCTCATGATGAGCCTTAGTGCTCATGCCGCTCAATTCAAAGCGGGTGAGCACTACAAAGTGCTTAACCTTGAAGCCTCAAAAAAACCAGTAGTGACTGAGTTTTTCTCATTCTACTGCCCACACTGCAACACCTTCGAACCAGTGATCCAGCAGTTGAAGAAACAGCTGCCTGAAGGGGTCAAGCTGCAAAAGAATCACGTGTCATTCATGGGCGGAAATATGGGTTTATCCATGAGTAAAGCCTATGCCACTATGGTTGCACTAAAAGTAGAAGATAAAATGGTGCCAGTGATGTTTAACCGCATTCACAACATGCGTAAAGCACCAAAGAATGATGAAGAATTACGTCAAATCTTCTTAGATGAAGGCGTGGATGCGAAGAAGTTTGACGGTGCTTTCAAAGGCTTTGCTGTTGACTCCATGGTTCGCCGCTTTGACAAGCAATTTCAAAACAGTGGTCTCTCTGGCGTACCAGCCGTTGTCGTGAACAATAAGTTTTTGGTTCAACCACCACGTGGGTTCTCAATGGATCAATACTTTGAGCTGGTTAACTACCTACTCACGCAAAAGTAATCAAACAAAAAGGGAGCCAAGGCTCCCTTTTTTATTGCTCATTAATCTGCTTTAACTTTTGGTCTTTCTTGTGCCACACATCCGTCAGCCATAGCTGAAACTGGCGTTTGTATTTCTTATCATTGAAATAATCACCAGTGACTTTCTCATTCACAGGCAGCAGCTCAGTATGCACCACTATTTTCGTCACTTTCCCCATCAACAAATCTTTAAACGGCTTGTTTGTGTTTTTTGGATAAGCCAGAGTGACATCGATAATATGATCAAATTGCTCCCCCATCGCCGCCAATGTATAAGCAATTCCCCCAGACTTGGGTTGTAACAAGTACTCAAAACCCGCTTTACTTTTCGCCTGCTTTTGCTCAGTAAAGCGAGTGCCTTCCACATAATTAACCACCGTTGTAGGCGTATTGCGGAATTTGGCACAAGAACGGCGCGTCGTTGCCAAGTCCTGCCCCCGTTTAGCAGGGTTTCGCAGCAAGTACTCACGCGAGTAACGGCGCATAAAGGGCATATCAAGCGCCCAACAAGCCATACCGATAAACGGTACATACAACAGCTGCTGTTTAAGAAAAAACTTAGGCATGGGGATGCGGTCTTTAAACACGCAGCACAACACAACAATATCGGTCCAGCTAAGGTGATTAGAGATCATCAAATACCAAGCGTCTTTTTTAAGCCCTTCAACCCCTTGAATATCCCATTCAACACGATTCGAAGCTTTTAAAATCCAAGCATTGACGGTTGCCCACACCCACATCATTTTATTTGCCATCGCTGTGGCATAGGCTTTTAATCGTTGTCCGGGCAATATCAGCTTAAATAAAGCAATGATACAAATAGCGAGAGAACAAAACGCGGAGTTAAGGATAACCAGAGCCGCATTCAATACAAGTAACAGATAAGACAGCATAGAATTTAATAAAGCGCGCGTTAATGATCAATAAAACAGCGTGTAATTATACAAACCCCACCAGAGTTTGGAATCTTTGATGATATGGTCAGATTTGTTGCTTTGATCTATCTATCAAGAGCATTCCATTACAGATGGTGATTATTAAACTATTTGCACTGGTTAGTGATCCACCTTTTATACCGCTTGTGCGGTAAGCTGTTTCAATAAGCGATCCATCGCACGATAACCAAGCGCTTCCGCTAAGTGCTCTCGACGAATGGCTTCGCTGCCGGCTAAATCGGCAATCGTTCGAGCCACTTTGATGATCCGATGATACGCACGGATGGAAAGCCCTAAGCGATGTAAAGCAGTTTCTAAAAACTGCGCATCGGTTTTTTCTAGATGACAATAGTGCTCAATTTCGCGACTTCCCAGTAACGCATTAACTTTACCAGCACGTGCTAACATCTGCTCTCGCGCAATCAACACTCGCTCTTTCACCACTTGTGTAGTTTCTCCGCGATCGCCCCCTTCTGCCAAAGTACCTTTCGGTAATGCTGGGATTTCTAAAGACATATCAAACCGATCAAGTAACGGGCCAGACAAACGGCTTAAGTAGCGCAAAATCGTTTGTGGATTTGTCCGAGCTTGAGCGCCTTCATGGTATCCCGTCGGGCTGGGGTTTAAGGCGCCAATCAACTGAAAGCGAGCAGGAAAACGAGTTTTTCCTTGTGCCCGAGAGATAATTATCTCGCCGGACTCCAGCGGCTCTCGCAACGAATCAAGCACTTTACGCTCAAACTCAGGCATTTCATCAAGAAACAGCAAGCCATTGTGCGCCAAAGAGATCTCACCGGGTCTAGGAATTGTGCCACCGCCCACCAGTGCCGCCATCGAGCTCGAATGATGCGGCGATCGAAACGGTCGTTGTTTCCAGTTGTTCGCATGGATCTCTTGTTGGGTGAGCGAAGCAACAGACGCCGTCTCCATCGCTTCATCATCACTCATTTCAGGCAGTAAGTCGCACAACCTTGAGGCTAGCATGGTTTTACCCGTGCCGGGAGGACCGAGAAAAAGCAGATTGTGATTGCCCGCAGCTGCGATCTCTAGCGCACGTTTACCTTGCTGCTGACCAATGATGTCTTGCAAATCTCGCCCCGATGGCGGAGTGGCCTTTGTACTGGGCTGAATGTGTAAGCCTAATGCCTGCTGACCACATAAATCACTGCATACCTCCAGCAATGTTTGTGCAGATTTGTGGCATTCTTTCCCCACTAATGCAGCCTGATCGGCATTATTATGGGGGACCACTAAACTACGTTGAGTTCGAATCGCCGCTAATGCTGCAGGCAATACTCCCTTGACGGGACGCAGTTCACCAGAGAGAGCTAACTCACCAATAAACTCTTTACCTTGTAAGTTCGTTGTTGGTATTTGCTCAGATGCTGCCAAAATACCCAGCGCAATCGGCAAATCAAAACGCCCTCCTTCCTTTGGTAAATCCGCAGGCGCTAAATTCACCGTGATCCGCTTAGCAGGAAACTCAAAACGGGAATTGATAATGGCACTACGCACGCGATCGCGAGACTCTTTCACCGTGGTTTCCGGGAGCCCCACCAAAGTGAACCCCGGCATGCCGTTACTAATATGTACTTCAACCGTCACCTCTGGAGCCTCAACACCTACACTGGCACGACTATGCACAATTGCTAATCCCATCCTATTCCTCATTCATACAGCAGTATTAAATGCGTGATCACTCCGCATACTCAGAGGTTGTTGTATAGCGGATCTAACCAGAAAAATAAGATGGAAAAAGCATGGTTGTTTTCTGAACAGCCAACAAAAACACAGAAAACAACCTCTGAAAACGAAAATAAAAAAGCAAAAAAACCAACAAACCATAAACAATTCGCCAATTTATAATTCAAACGTAAAAATCTGCTAACGATATATTCTAAAAATATGCATCAAAAATAAGAATTACAATTGAGAACGATTTTCATTATTGAATATTTTGAGAGGATTTGTTTTTTTATTAATAAAGGAAATGACTGCATACCAATTTGAATGGAATCTTATATAGGTATTTTTTTAATTAAGCTCAATTTTGATTGATCTAATTTTTATATTTAATCAATTAATAAAACGGAAATAATATGAAAAACATTAAAGTATTTGTCGCTTCAATTCTTACCGCTTCTACACTTATGGGTTGTAGTACCATTGAAGAGTCTGCAGCAAAAATGGTGCTTGGTGAAAAGTTTGTTCAAGCAAATGAAGCATTGAACCATTGTGATATGTCAGGTATCGCTTACCTAAAACAAGAAGCAAACAGCGACAATGACTTTATGGCTAGCGCTTCAGCACTAGCACTGGGTGCGCATTATGCTTCTATCGGTGATACCGATAATGTAAATACAATGGCCAATATTCTTGCAAAAGCCTCTGCAGGAAAAACTTCATTTTCACAGGCGAAAAAAGATTTATTAGAAGCTGGGAAATCAACAGGCCAAGATCGCATCAACAATGGCTTTACAGCGTCATGTAAGTAATTGATGTAAAAAGTAGCGAGAAGGCTGTCCTTCTCGTTATTTTCTCTTCGCTATAAAAGTGAATTAGTGAATAACGTTTTATAATTATTTCAAATAACCCACGCAGAAAACAATAAGCACCTCAAATACATTAATATTAATGGTATTTCTATTTACTCTAGTTAATAACTCTGCTCACTTATTTATCTGATAATAAATGAGGAAATCTCATTTTCTTGCCTCACCACTTACCTTCAACCATATTTGCTTCGTTTTCAGCTCATATGCATTGCAATGATTAAAAACACGCTATTACATATTGAAGTTGTTATGTGACATAGGCAGTTGCTGAAAGAATGTGAAAAAAGAATGACTTTTTGCTTGTCATTTAACGGAATTCTGTGTTACCACTAGAGACGCAAACATTTTCGTACCATATTTACGCGACACAACATTAAAGAATAACGATGAACGTTAACACTCGCCTAAACGCACTGCTTCTCCTGATTATCGTGGTCATTATTGGCACCGCGCGGGGGCTTGTGGGCGAGAAGTAAACACAAGATTAAAAAAAACCCCCGCACTGAAAAGTCCGGGGGTTTTTTACAACTAGCAGACTTAAAAATACGACTCATTGGGTGTGATTACCCCAAGTGACAGGAAGAATGGGAGCGCACATGACGTGCAAAACAACAAAACAGAACTACAACAGTAGTCTAGGAGGCAAGTAATGACAGGAGCCCAGTTAGTCGTTGCAGCCTTACAGCAACAGGGAATCAAAACCGTATTTGGTTATCCAGGTGGCGCAATCATGCCAATCTACGATGCCTTATATGATGGTGGGGTTGAGCATATTTTATGTCGCCATGAGCAAGGTGCCGCGATGGCAGCTATTGGTATGGCTCGCTCAACTCAAGATGTGGCCGTCTGTATGGCAACGTCGGGACCAGGCGCAACCAACTTAGTGACGGGCCTAGCGGATGCCCTACTCGATTCTGTGCCTATTGTCGCTATCACCGGTCAGGTCGCAAGCTCGCTTATCGGAACGGATGCGTTTCAAGAGATGGATGTGATTGGTATGTCTCTGTCATGTACTAAACACAGTTACTTAGTTACTGATATCAACGAATTAGCACCAACCTTAGCTGAAGCGTTTGAAGTGGCAAAAACGGGTCGTCCCGGTCCAGTGGTTGTCGATATCGCCAAAGATGTTCAGCTTGGTGAAGCACCAGTTTCCATTCTTCCTCCCTTTACTCCCCCAGCCTTACCAGTAGCTAGCGATGAAGATATCGCTAAAGCTCAAGCGTTACTGTCCCAAAGTACTCGCCCGGTGTTGTATGTGGGCGGTGGTGTTCAGTTAGGCAAAGCCACTGATGCAGTTCGTGAGTTTCTGCGCCTTAACCCTATGCCAGCAGTCAGTACTTTAAAAGGTCTCGGAACCATTGAGCGTCATGATCCTCATTATTTAGGCATGCTTGGTATGCACGGCACTAAAGCGGCCAACCTAGTGGTACAAGAAAGTGATCTGTTGATCGCCGTCGGCGCACGTTTTGATGACCGAGTCACCGGTAAACTTGATACCTTTGCGCCCCATGCAAAAGTCATTCATGTTGATATTGATGCTGCCGAATTCCACAAGCTGCGTCAGGCCAACGCTCCCGTTCGAGGTGATATCAACGATATCTTGCCCAAGCTAGAACTGAGCCAAGATATCACACCATGGGTACAGCACAGTGAAAGCTTACGCAGTGGTTTTAAGTGGCGTTATGATCACCCGGGTGATCTTATCTACGCACCGCTGTTACTTAAGCAGCTGTCGGACATGATGCCAGACAGTGCAATCGTCTCTACCGACGTGGGTCAACACCAAATGTGGGCTGCCCAGCACATTCAACCTCGAGAACCACAAAACTTCATCACCTCTGCGGGTTTGGGCACTATGGGCTTTGGACTGCCCGCCGCCATGGGCGCAGCTGTTGCACGACCGCAAGATCAGTCGATACTTATATCAGGTGATGGCTCGTTTATGATGAATGTCCAAGAGCTGGGAACTCTCAAACGTCGTCAGATCCCAGTGAAAATCGTCTTATTGAATAACCAACGTTTGGGTATGGTTCGCCAGTGGCAATCGCTCTTTTTTGATGGCCGCCATAGTGAAACCATTCTCGATGACAACCCAGATTTCGTCATGTTGGCAAAAGCATTCGATATTCCGGGTAAAACCATCACCAAGAAAGAAGAAGTTGAACCTGCCCTCAAAGAGATGTTGGCAAGCAAAACATCTTACTTGCTTCATGTTTTAATCGATGAAGAAGAAAATGTATGGCCGCTGGTACCACCCGGCGCATCAAACACGGACATGTTGGAGAGCACCTAAAATGGAAAGATATCTACTAGACATCAAAGCCGACGATAAACCGGTACTGTTAGAACGTGTTCTTCGTGTGATCCGCCATCGTGGCTTTATCATCAAACAAGTCGCTGCCACGCAAAACCACGAAAGTAAGGTGGCTAGCGTAGAAATCATCGTCGACAGTGATCGCCCTATCTCATTCATCACAAAACAAATTGAAAAACTATGGGATGTGCGTACCGTCGAAGTCACCCAAATCGCCAGTGACGAACTACCGAATAACAATTTACAACAAAAGATTTATGCATAAGGAAGGCAATAAATGGCAACAAAATCGACTGCAGATTTTATCTGGTTTAATGGCAAAATGGTTCCATGGGCTGACGCGAACGTTCACGTATTAACTCATGCAATGCACTATGGAACTTCCGTATTTGAAGGGGTTCGTTGCTATAACACCCCAAAAGGCCCGATTGTTTTCCGTCATTTAGAGCACGCTAAACGCCTAAAAGACTCTGCAAAAATTTACCGCTTCCCAATTCCATACTCAGTGGAAGAAATCATGGAAGCAACACGTGAGACACTACGCCAAAACAAACTCGACAACGCTTATATTCGTCCACTCGGTTTCGTGGGTAACGTCGGTCTTGGCGTATGTCCTCCCGTTGGTACAGAAATGGATCTCATCATCGCCGCATTCCCATGGGGCTCTTACCTAGGTGAGGAAGCACTAGAGAAAGGCGTAGATGCGATGATCTCAAGCTGGAACCGCGCAGCACCAAACACCATTCCTACTGCCGCAAAAGCGGGTGGTAATTACCTATCTTCGCTACTAGTCGGTGGTGAAGCTCGTCGCCACGGCTACGATGAAGGTATCGCACTCAGTGTTGACGGTTACCTTTCTGAAGGTGCGGGTGAGAACATCTTTGTGATTAAAGATGGCGTGATCACCACTCCACCAGCAACCAGCGCAATCCTACCAGGTATCACTCGTGACTCAATCATGACGATTGCTCGTGATCGCGGTTACGAAGTTCGTGAAGCAAACATCGCTCGTGAAGCCCTTTACCTAGCAGATGAAGTCTTTATGACAGGTACTGCAGCAGAAGTCGTTCCTGTTGCAACTATCGATAAGATTGAAGTCGGCACAGGTAAGCGTGGCCCAATCACTAAAGAACTGCAAGAAGCTTACTTTGGTCTATTCAACGGCACCACGGAAGACAAGTGGGGTTGGTTGGACTACGTATACCCAGAAGACGCGGCAAAATAAGGAAGTAGTAAGATGCCTAAATATAGATCAGCAACCACCACTCATGGTCGCAACATGGCCGGTGCTCGTGCCCTTTGGCGCGCAACTGGGGTAAAAGACGAAGACTTCGGTAAACCAATCATCGCTGTTGTGAACTCATTCACCCAGTTTGTACCAGGCCACGTGCATCTAAAAGATATGGGTCAACTGGTTGCACGTGAAATCGAAAAAGCGGGCGGTATCGCAAAAGAATTTAACACCATTGCAGTCGATGATGGTATCGCAATGGGTCACGGTGGCATGCTTTACTCACTGCCATCACGTGAACTGATCGCCGACTCGGTAGAGTACATGGTCAATGCACACTGCGCGGATGCGATGGTGTGTATCTCTAACTGTGACAAAATCACTCCGGGAATGCTGATGGCGTCAATGCGCCTCAACATCCCAGTGATCTTTGTCTCTGGCGGTCCAATGGAAGCGGGTAAAACCAAGCTTTCTGATCAAATCATCAAACTCGACCTTGTCGATGCGATGATCCAAGGCGCAGACCCGAAAGTATCAGACGAACAAAGCGAGCAAATCGAGCGTAGTGCGTGTCCAACCTGTGGTTCATGTTCAGGCATGTTCACGGCAAACTCTATGAACTGCCTGACAGAAGCCCTTGGCCTCTCTCAACCAGGTAACGGCTCTATGCTGGCAACTCACGCAGACCGTGAGCAGCTATTCCTCAATGCAGGTCGACGTATTGTTGAACTGACCCGTCGTTACTACGAGCAAGACGACGAATCCGCACTACCACGCAACATTGCAACATTTGACGCATTTGAAAATGCCATGGCGTTAGATATCGCAATGGGTGGTTCAACCAACACCATCCTTCACCTGCTAGCGGCAGCGCAAGAGGGTGAAGTCGATTTCGATATGGAAGATATCGATCGCCTGTCTCGCCAAGTGCCACACCTATGTAAAGTGGCACCATCAACTCAGAAATATCATATGGAAGATGTACACCGCGCTGGTGGTGTCATGGCTATCCTTGGTGAACTTGACCGTGCAGGTCTACTGCACAACGAAGCTCGCACGGTGCTTGGTCTTTCAATGAAAGAGCAGCTATCAAAATACGACATCATCCAAACCGAAGACCAAGACGTACTCAAATTCTACCGTGCCGGTCCTGCTGGTATCCGTACCACTCAAGCTTTCTCACAAGATTGTCGTTGGGATCGCCTTGATGATGACCGTACGGAAGGCTGTATCCGCACCAAGGAAAATGCCTTTAGCCAAGAAGGTGGCCTAGCGGTACTGTCAGGTAACATCGCACTAGATGGCTGTATCGTTAAGACAGCGGGCGTTGATGAGAGCATTCTTAAGTTCACCGGCCCTGCCGTGGTATTCGAAAGCCAAGAAGACGCCGTTGAAGGCATCTTAGGCGGTAAAGTAAAAGCGGGTGATGTAGTGGTTATCCGCTATGAAGGCCCTAAAGGTGGTCCGGGTATGCAAGAGATGCTTTACCCAACCACTTACCTGAAATCTATGGGCTTAGGCAAAGAGTGTGCACTTCTAACTGACGGCCGTTTCTCTGGTGGTACATCGGGCTTGTCTATCGGTCACGCTTCTCCTGAAGCAGCAAACGGCGGTGCCATTGGTCTGGTAAAACAAGGCGATATGATCGCAATTGATATTCCAAACCGTTCAATTTCCCTCGAAGTTTCTGAACAAGAGCTTGCTGAGCGCCGTGCAAAACAAGACGAGTTAGGCTGGAAACCAGTCGACCGCCAACGTGAAGTTTCATTTGCACTTAAAGCGTACGCAAGTATGGCAACCAGTGCTGACAAAGGTGCAGTACGAGACAAATCTAAGCTAGAGGGCTAGCTTATGACTCTGACATCGCAAACTGGCGCAGATTATCTGCGCCAGATCTTAAGAGCTCCAGTCTACGAAGTGGCAACGGTAACGCCACTTCAGGAGATGCCTCGCCTTGCTGCTCGTATTGGTAACAATGTGCAGATCAAGCGTGAAGACCGTCAACCTGTGCACTCATTTAAATTACGCGGTGCCTACAACATGGTGGCAAGCCTGTCTGAAGCGCAAAAAGCCGCAGGTGTGATTGCAGCATCCGCAGGTAACCACGCTCAAGGTATGGCGCTATCCGGCACAAAGCTTGGCATTAAGACCACCATAGTGATGCCAAAGACTACCCCAGACATCAAAGTCGAGGCAGTACGCGGCTTTGGCGGTAACGTGGTTTTACATGGCAGCAACTTTGATGAAGCGAAAGCGGAAGCAGAGCGTCTGTCGGCAGAGCATGGCTATACCTTTGTTCCTCCGTTTGACCATCCGTTGGTCATTGCTGGTCAAGGCACTATTGGTATGGAGATGCTGCAGCAAAACGGTCATCTTGATTATATCTTCGTCCCAGTCGGTGGCGGCGGCTTAGCCGCAGGTGTCGCTGTACTGGTGAAACAGTTGATGCCTGAAATCAAAGTGATTGCCGTTGAGCCAGAAGACTCTGCTTGCCTGAAAGCAGCACTCGATGCAGGCGAACCAGTCGTTCTCGATCAGGTCAGTATGTTTGCTGATGGTGTTGCGGTTAAGCGCATTGGTGAAGAGACATTCCGTCTATGTCAGAAATACATTGATGGCCACATCTCAGTCTCAAGCGATGAAATCTGCGCAGCGGTCAAAGACATTTTTGAAGACACACGTGCGATTGCCGAGCCTTCTGGTGCGCTTGCACTCGCTGGCCTTAAGAAGTTTGCCGAGCAAAATGAGCTTAAAGGTAAAAACTTAGGTACGGTTTTATCGGGTGCGAACACCAACTTCCACGGTCTGCGTTATGTCTCTGAGCGTTGCGAACTGGGTGAGAAACGTGAAGGTCTATTAGCCGTAACCATCCCAGAACGTCAAGGTGCATTCTTTGAGTTTTGTAACCTGATTGGTGGCAGAGCAGTAACCGAGTTTAACTACCGTTATAACGATGACGCACTGGCGAATATTTTTGTCGGTGTACGCCTGCAAGGTGGTCAAGAAGAGCTGGATAACATCATTCATGATCTGCGTGAAGGTGGCTACCCAGTTGTCGACCTCTCCGATGATGAAATGGCAAAACTTCATATTCGTTACATGATTGGTGGTAAACCATCCAAACCACTCAAAGAGCGGTTATACAGCTTCGAATTCCCTGAATATCCCGGCGCTCTGGTGAAATTCCTTAGCACACTTGGCACACACTGGAATATCAGCTTATTTAACTATCGTAATCATGGTGCCGACTACGGCCGCGTACTGTGTGGTTTTGAGTTAGATGAGTCGGATCTGTCACAGTTTTCCGCGCACTTACGTGAGCTGGGTTACCAGTGCAAGGATGAAACCGACAATCCGTCTTATAAGTTTTTCCTTTCGTGAATCGATAAAGCCAGTCATCCGACTGGCTTTTTTATTGAATCATCGTCTGGTTAATGCACCTTATGCATACATATAATGCTAAAGTTTCATTTTAGTCATACCCAATTTCAGACTACACTCATTGTCAGTTTTTAAATGTTTGCTGCCCAGCAGCGGAGACCTGTTATGTTTAACGCTCTGATCTTAAACCAAGAAGAAAAACGTACCATTGCGACCATCGAACAAATCGAAGAAGCGCAATTACCTGAAGGTGACGTGTTGATTGATGTGGATTATTCATCTCTCAATTACAAAGATGGCCTTGCTATCACAGGTAAAGGAAAAATCATCCGTAACTTCCCGATGGTACCGGGTATCGATCTAGCAGGTACTGTGGTGAGTTCTGAAGATGCTCGCTACCAAGCTGGCGATAAAGTCGTCCTTACTGGTTGGGGCGTGGGTGAAAACCACTGGGGTGGCATGGCACAACGTGCTCGTCTAAAAGCGGATTGGTTAGTACCACTACCAAACGGGATCGACAGCAAAAAAGCAATGATGGTCGGTACGGCGGGCTTTACAGCAATGCTTTGTGTACAAGCTCTTCTTGATGCAGATATCAAACCTGAAGCGGGTGAAATCCTCGTTACTGGCGCGAGTGGCGGTGTAGGTTCAGTTGCGGTAACACTTCTGGCTCAACTAGGTTATAAAGTGGCAGCGGTAACAGGCCGTGTTGAACAAAACGGTCCGCTACTAGAAAAGCTAGGTGCTAGCCGCATCATCGACCGTGTTGAATTTGAAGAGCCAGCGCGTCCACTTGAAAAGCAAGTATGGGCTGGCGCAGTTGATACCGTCGGTAGCAAAGTACTAGCAAAAGTATTGGCGCAAATGGATTACAACAGTGCAGTCGCAGCTTGTGGTCTTGCTGGTGGCTTTGACCTACCAACCACAGTGATGCCATTCATCCTGCGTAACGTTCGTTTACAAGGTGTGGATTCTGTTTCATGCCCATTTGAAAAACGTACTGCAGCATGGGAAAAATTGGTTGAACTACTACCAGACAGCTACTTCGAACAAGCATGTACTGAAGTAGAACTAGCAGAAGCACCAAAATACGCTGAAGACATCACAAACGGCCAAGTAACCGGTCGCGTGGTTATCAAGCTATAAGTGCCAACAACTCAATAGAATAAACAAAGCCGGGTCATTGCCCGGCTTTTTGTTATTTCGACTTTCGGAAAAATCTAGTCCAACCCCATGTCTTCTATTCGCTTGGCAATCAGGCGGCTACATTCTTCGCGCACTACTGCACGCAGCCATTCTTGAGCAGGAGAATGTTCACAGCGTGCATGCCAAATCATTGAATACTCAAACGGCGTGAACTGAAAGGGTAGCGGCTTCACTACTAAGTCATAGCGCTCGGCAACCAAATACGCTAAATCGGCAGGCACGGTAATAATGATTGGCAAGGTATCGACGATCGCCAGCGCCGCTTCTAAGTGGTAAGCACGTAATACCATTTTACGTTTGGGCTGATCCATTAACGCTTGTTCAATCAACGCCTTAACCCCATCACTGATGGCAATCATTGCATGTGGATGACTGAGGTAATCATCCAAGCTCATCTCTTTTTCGGCTAATGGATGTTGTTTGGAGAGCAAGCACAATACTCCTACACGACCCAGCACTTCACTACGCAGCGGCTCAACCGGCCCTGTCGGGCGACAAATTGCTAAATCAGCCCCTTCATAAGTCAATTGATCGGATAGACGATCATGTTGCAGTGGTAAAAAGTTAAATGACACATGAGGTGCTTCTTGATAAATACGTGGCAAAGCGAAAGGCAGAATTGTCTGCATCGCATAGTCGGTCGTTGCAATGGTAAAAGTCTGCTCACAGCTCTTAGGTTCAAACTCAACGGGTGAAAGCAGCTGGCGTAAAGATTCAAGAGGCTCACCAAGTGAACGATCAATCTCAAGTGCTTTTTCCGTCGGAATTAAGTGTTGCCCTTGACGAGTGAAGAGCGGGTCACCTAATAATTCTCTTAGTCTTCCTAATACTCGGCTCATAGCGGATTGACTGAGGTTAAGGCGGTTTGCTGCCTTACTGACACTGCTTTCTTCAATCAATACTCGTAAAGCAACAAGAAGATTGAGATCTCGGCGATAAATGTCTTCTAATTCCACAAAGGATCACTTAGTTAATAGGATGGTATGATGTGATTGTAACTCGTAGGCAAAAAAAATCCCGCCTTTCAGCGGGGAAGCCCAAGAAAACTGGGGATAGTGTCGGAATGTAATCTGGCGTAGTTACAAGTGAAAAAATAACGCGAATGAGCGACACGCTATCTATCCTTTTTCATGCTCTTCAGATGAACCTCGCCATAGGTGCATCTCGAGCCAAATCCCTACTATCGTTGCGCAAACTCCTATGAGGGGCAGCAACGAAGCTTCAGTTGATGAACGTAATACCAGTGCACAAAACGAAATAAAACACAGTACAGAGTAGATGGTCAGTCTATCTAGAGCTGTTAACATAAGCGCACCTCTTTTATTTGTTACCAACTTGTTAACTAAGTTAAAACAAATTGATCACTTTGCCAAGTGGTTATTGAATATTTTTTCTCCACCGTTATCATCTACCCTCTTTAGTAGTCACATTTGACCTGTAGGGTCACGAGATAACACCATGAGCTTTAATCCTGAATTAGCCACCCATACTCTTGAAGCAGAAGGGCTACGCTGCCCAGAACCAGTGATGATGGTCAGGAAGACGATTCGTACAATGAACGATGGTGATGTGTTATTGGTTAAGGCAGATGATCCATCAACTACCCGAGATATTCCGAGTTTCTGCCGTTTTATGGATCATCAGTTGATTGCAGCGCAAATCGATACGCTGCCATATCAGTACTTGATCAAAAAAGGGATGGAATAACCAATACGGTTAGCAAAGAAAAGAAACGGCAGCTCAAGGGCTGCCGTTTTGTTATTCGTCATATTCTAAAGTGCGAACTTCCGATTGCAGTTTCTGGATCTGCTTCTGCATTGCCCGCATTTCTTCATGCATTGGGATAATATGCGCTACCCGAATCCATGATTCTACGGTCAATCCAGTCAAAATAAACGAGCCAGCCACAATCGGTAACCACATATCCGTTAGCGCCATTGCTAAGAGGCAAAGCGCCAGACCAAAAGTAAACAAATAGCTCTGCTTTTTAGGGGACATTCCCATATAACGTGTAAGCATAAATTTGCCCTCTCGCTATCATTCACATTATTAAGGTAGCATGACAATTATGACACTAATATGTCACTGGTCACGCATTAGAGTGAATTTGGCTAACAGTTTGATCCAACGCAGCTTCACTGCAATTTATTGTTCAATAATCCTCAAAAAAGAGCCGCGCCAGATGCCAATAAAAGGAACAATATTGCAGTGATTTTTCTGATCATCGCTAGCGGTAATTTGTCTGCTGATAATTTCCCGATCAATACCACAGGGACATTGGCTACCAGCATACCAACCGTCGTTCCAAGAGTGACCCATAACAATGCTTCTGAGTACTGAGCACCTAAAATAGAGGTCGCTATTTGGGTTTTATCACCTATTTCCGCAATGAAGAATGCAATAAAACTGGCGATGAAAGGACCTCGATTTGAGATGGTTTCATCGTCATCTAACTTATCTGGGATAAGCACCCAACCCGCCATAGCTAGAAAACTCACCACTACAACCCACTTAAGCACTTCTGGAGATAAATAATCCGCAACCACTACGCCAAGCCATGCGGCTAAAGCATGATTTAGCACTGTGGCCAAAAATATAGCAATGATAATAGGTATTGGTTTTCGATAACGACTTGCCAACAACAGCGAAAGCAATTGGGTCTTATCGCCAATTTCTGCTAATGCTACCGTTGTGATTGAAATAGCTAAAACGCTCACGACATGCTCAAAGGGGGCAGGGATAATTATTTTTACCTAAGACAAACCTCACGCCCCACCCCGGTTCGTGATGTTTATCTAAGGTCTTGCTAAACGCATCTGGCAATGCGTCTCGAGCGCCATGGTGATTTTGCACCAATTATGTTGACGAACGAACCAAATCAACACGCTGTCGATTTAGTAAGCTACTCCCCAAAGATGACGAAATTCTAATGAGGCGAATGCCAAAGCTCAAGTCAGAAATCCATCAAAAACTCCCTTTTAAGAGAAATTGAAACAATAAACGCGATAAATTCCACTAAAAGGTATTTTTGACTATGAATTAAGCAAGATTACCCCTACTCCCATTAACAATATCTGGGTATACTTGATTGTTATTTTATTCAACCGTAATTACTTTGAATCGCCATTGTTGAGGGTAGAAAACCCAGCAAAAGAGACGAATTCACGAGTAATAAGAGAATCGCGCGAACCTGACTTATGCAAAAATACGATATCAAAACCTTCCAGGGAATGATCCTCGCGCTGCAGGATTATTGGGCTCAAAATGGTTGTACCATTGTTCAACCGCTAGATATGGAAGTGGGTGCGGGTACCTCTCATCCAATGACTTGCCTACGAGCGCTTGGCCCAGAGCCAATGTCTACAGCTTACGTACAACCTTCACGTCGTCCTACCGATGGTCGTTACGGTGAAAACCCGAACCGTCTCCAGCACTACTACCAATTCCAAGTAGCGCTAAAACCATCGCCAGACAATATCCAAGAGTTGTACTTAGGTTCTCTAGAAGTACTTGGTATTGACCCACTTGTACACGACATCCGTTTCGTAGAAGACAACTGGGAAAACCCAACACTAGGCGCATGGGGTCTAGGCTGGGAAGTTTGGCTAAACGGCATGGAAGTAACTCAGTTTACTTACTTCCAACAAGTTGGCGGTCTTGAGTGTAAGCCAGTCACTGGTGAGATCACTTACGGTATCGAACGTCTAGCAATGTACATCCAAGAAGTAGACTCGGTTTACGACCTAGTTTGGAACATCGCACCAGACGGCAGCATCGTTACTTACGGTGACATCTTCCACCAAAACGAAGTAGAGCAATCAACTTACAACTTCGAGCACGCAGACGTTGATTTCCTATTTGGTTTCTTCGAACAGTGCGAGAAAGAGTGTAAAGAGCTGCTTGAGCTTGAAAAGCCACTGCCACTACCTGCTTATGAGCGCATTCTAAAAGCTGGTCACGCATTCAACCTACTAGACGCACGTAAAGCGATCTCAGTAACTGAACGCCAACGTTACATCCTACGCATCCGCAACCTGACTAAAGCAGTTGCAGAAGCATACTACGCATCGCGTGAAGCTCTTGGCTTCCCAATGTGTAAGAAAGAACAAGCGTAAGGGGTAGAGTAACATGGCAAAAGAATTTCTAATCGAGCTAGGTACAGAAGAGCTACCACCAACGCAACTTCGCACTCTAGCTGAAGCATTCGCAGCAAACTTCGAAGCAGAACTAAAAGGCGCTGAGCTTGCTCACGAAGGCGTGAAATGGTTCGCGGCACCTCGTCGTCTTGCACTTAAAGTTGCAGCACTAGCAGACAGCCAGTCTGACAAAGTTGTTGAGAAGCGTGGTCCTGCGGTTTCTGCAGCATTTGATGCGGAAGGCAACCCAACAAAAGCAGCTCAAGGCTGGGCACGCGGTTGTGGCATCACAGTTGACCAAGCAGAGCGCATGGTTACAGACAAAGGTGAATGGCTACTGTTCAAACAAGAAGTGAAAGGTCAGCCAACGTCTGAGATCGTCGTTGAACTTGCAGCGAAAGCACTAGCAAACCTGCCTATCGCAAAACCAATGCGTTGGGGTAACAAAACGACTCAATTTATCCGTCCAGTTAAGACGCTAACCATGCTAATGGGCAGCGACCTAATCGAAGGCGAGATCCTTGGTGTCGCTTCTGACCGCACGATCCGTGGTCACCGCTTCATGGGTGAGCAAGAGTTCACTATCGATTCTGCTGAGCAATACCCTGCGATCCTAGAAGAGCGCGGTAAAGTAATGGCAGATTACGAAGCGCGTAAAGCAATCATCCTAGCTGACGCACAAAAAGCGGCAGCAGCGGTTGGCGGTATCGCTGACCTAGAAGATGACCTAGTAGAAGAAGTAACGTCTCTGGTTGAATGGCCAGTGGTACTAACAGCGAAGTTTGAAGAAGAGTTCCTAAAAGTGCCTTCTGAAGCGTTGGTTTACACCATGAAAGGTGACCAAAAATACTTCCCTGTTTACGATGAAAACAAGAAGCTACTACCTAACTTCATCTTCGTATCGAACATCGAATCAAAAGAGCCTCGTTACGTAATCGAAGGTAACGAGAAAGTAGTTCGCCCTCGTCTTGCTGACGCAGAGTTCTTCTTCAACACAGACCGTAAGCGTCCGCTTATCGACCGTCTGCCAGAACTAGAACAAGCGATCTTCCAAAAGCAACTGGGTACGATCAAAGACAAAACAGACCGCATCACAGAACTTGCTGGCTACATTGCTGAGCAAATCGGTGCTGACGTTGAGAAATCAAAGCGTGCTGGTCTACTAGCAAAATGTGACCTAATGACCTCAATGGTATTCGAATTCACGGATACTCAAGGTGTTATGGGTATGCACTATGCTCGTCACGACGGTGAAGCAGAAGAAGTTGCAGTAGCACTGAACGAGCAATACATGCCTCGTTTCGCAGGTGATGAACTGCCATCAAACGGGGTTTCAACTGCAGTTGCAATGGCAGACAAGCTAGACACTATCGTCGGTATCTTCGGTATTGGTCAAGCGCCTAAAGGCAGCGACCCATTCGCACTACGCCGCGCATCTCTAGGTGTACTACGTATCATCGTTGAATACGGCTACAACCTAGATCTTGTTGACCTCGTAGCGAAAGCGAAGTCACTGTTTAGCGACCGCCTAACCAACGACAACGTTGAACAAGACGTTATCGAGTTCATGCTTGGTCGTTTCCGTGCTTGGTACCAAGACGAAGGCTTCAGCGTAGACATCATTCAAGCAGTTCTAGCGCGTCGCCCAACGAAACCAGCAGACTTCGACCAACGAGTTAAAGCGGTTTCTCACTTCCGTGAACTGGAAGCGGCAGAGTCTCTAGCAGCAGCGAACAAGCGTGTAGGTAACATCCTAGCGAAATTCGACGGCGAACTAGCATCAGATATCGACCTAGCACTTCTACAAGAAGACGCAGAGAAAGCACTAGCAGAAAGCGTTGAAGTAATGACAGAAGCGCTAGAGCCAGCGTTTGCTACCGGTAACTACCAAGAAGCCCTAAGCAAGCTAGCTGACCTACGTGAACCAGTTGATGCGTTCTTTGATAACGTAATGGTAATGGCAGACGACGAAGCACTTAAGAAGAACCGTCTGACACTACTAAACAACCTGCGTAACCTGTTCCTACAGATCGCTGATATTTCTTTGCTTCAGAAATAAAATCTTCAGGTTAATTCACCGAATAAAAGCCCAACTCCTCGGAGTTGGGCTTTGTTTTTCTTGCTAATCTTAAAATGTGCTTTGACTCGTAAAGTCAATCGGGTATGTTCAAGGATTACTCTTTGGTCGGCCTAGCTCCGACCTTGCACAAATAAAGCAATGACAATAATGAATTAGGTAAAGAAGTAATGCAGTTTTCTAAGTTTGGTGAAAAATTTAATCAGTATTCAGGTATCACACAGTTAATGGACGACTTAAACGATGGTTTACGCACACCTGGCGCCATTATGCTCGGTGGCGGTAATCCAGCCGCCATTCCTGCCATGCTTGACTACTTTCACCAAGCCAGTGAAGATATGCTCGCCAGTGGCGAACTGATTGCGGCACTTGCCAACTATGATGGCCCGCAAGGAAAAGATGTCTTTGTAAAAGCATTAGCTAAGCTACTCAAAGAAACCTATGGCTGGAATATCAGCGAGAAAAACATCAGTTTAACTAATGGCAGCCAGAGTGGTTTCTTTTACTTATTTAACCTATTTGCGGGTACTCAACCGGATGGCTCACACAAGAAAATTTTGTTGCCATTGGCCCCTGAATACATCGGCTATGGTGACGCTGGGATCGATGAAAACGTGTTTGTTTCCTACCGTCCAGAAATCGAGCTGTTAGATAACGGTCTGTTTAAATACCATGTCGATTTTGAGCAGCTAGCAGTCGATGACTCTGTTGCGGCAATCTGTGCTTCTCGACCAACCAATCCAACCGGTAATGTACTGACCGATGATGAAATCCAAAAGTTGGACAAATTAGCCCGTGAAAACACCGTTCCTTTAATCATCGATAACGCTTACGGTGTGCCTTTCCCCAACATCATCTTTGAAGATGTGAAGCCATTCTGGAATGAAAATACCATCTTGTGTATGAGTTTATCTAAGCTTGGTCTGCCTGGAGTGCGCTGCGGTATTATTATTGCCAATGAAGCCATTACCCAAGCACTGACTAACATGAATGGCATCATCAGCTTAGCGCCGGGTAGCGTTGGCCCAGCATTAGCTAATCATATGATTGAAAAAGGCGATCTATTAAAGCTCAGTGAAAATACCATCAAACCGTTTTATCAAAAGAAATCTCTAAGGGCGGTTGAATTGCTACAAGAAGCCATTAAAGACTCTCGATTCCGAATCCATAAGCCAGAAGGGGCCATTTTCTTGTGGCTATGGTTTGATGAACTACCAATCACCACTATGGAACTCTACAAACGATTGAAAGCACGTGGCGTGTTAATTGTACCGGGAGAATACTTCTTTATAGGTCAAGAGGATGATTGGGCTCATGCACATCAATGCCTACGCATGAACTACGTGCAGGACGATGAGATGATGCAAAAAGGTATTAAGATCATTGCTGAAGAAATCGAGAAGGCTTACCGCGAAAGTAAATAGAGATTCCCTACTCGGTCGTTCCTCCCTCTATGGAATGACACCGTAAATAATCCAATAAAAAAGAGCACCTAGATGGTGCTCTTTCACTCTTCTTCCCGAATATATTGCCATTAACTCTAAATAGTTGGAGTTACAGCTAGGCGACAAAGAAATTCAGCCCTATGAGCATAGGGAACCTATGTGATTAGGGGGAATTTATGCAGTCAACAACGCTGTGGCTTCAAATATGACGAGTTAACCTTCAATAAGGTTTTTGCCATTAATCGCAATCTTGCGTGGCTGCATCGCTTCTGGGATTTCGCGCTCTAGGTCAATGTGTAGTAGACCGTTTTCCATGCTTGCACCCACTACTTTTACGTAGTCTGCTAGCTGGAATTTACGTTCGAAATCACGCTCTGCGATACCTTGGTATACGTAGGTCTTTTCCGCTTCTGTTTTACGCTCACCCTTCACGATCAACATGTTTTCTTTTTGAGTCAGATCGAGTTGCTCTTCAGCAAAGCCAGCAACTGCCATAGTGATACGGTAGTTGTTCTCGTCTTTTTGCTCGATGTTGTACGGAGGGTAACCGCCAGATGTGTTCTTCGAGGTGTTCGCTTCCATCATATTGAATAGACGATCGAAGCCAATTGCGTTGCGGTAAAGTGGAGTGAAATCTACAGTTCTCATAATGCTATCCTTTTAGTAAGCAATAGTCTTAGTCGTGAGTTCGCTTAGATCGATTCTGTATTCGATCTTTGCCGACTAAGGGATTCAGTCACTACTCCTCGGGTTCTGTTAACACTGGGACATAGTAATGAATCAGGTTCAATTGTGTACCTCTAAGATCATCCTCTCTTGAGCGATACCTTATCAGCGTTCCAGAGGTTCTGTTTCTTCTCTCTTGAGCAAGACAGCTTTCCTCTTCAACAATAGATATGTGGTTGGGACAAATTAGTTTCAAGGGATTATTTCCAAATATTTTTCTAATTCAATATATTTCAAACACTTAAAAACAAAAAAGACCGTCATTTCTGACAGTCTTTTAAAATTTTTAGATTATTTTTATCGAAGCTGGATGAGCTTAGTTCAAGGAGAAGGCGCGGAGTTTATAAGCATAAATGAGCACCTTCGACACAGAAATCAGTTCATCCAGCGAAGAGAAAACAATCTAAACGTCTAGGTTAGCTACCTTCAGTGCATTCTCTTCAATGAAGTTACGACGAGGCTCAACTTGGTCACCCATTAGCGTCGTGAACAACTGGTCAGCACCTACTGCATCTTCAATCGTGACTTGCATCATGCGGCGCGTTTCTGGGTCCATCGTCGTTTCCCAAAGCTGATCTGGGTTCATCTCACCTAGACCTTTGTAGCGCTGTAGGCTTAGGCCACGACGTGACTCTTTAATTAGCCATTCTAGTGCGTCAACAAAGCTTGAAACAGCTTGAGTACGCTCACCACGTTTGATGTAAGCCCCCTCTTCAATCAGGCCTTCTAGCGCTTCAGAAAGAGAAGCTAGCTTGCCGTATTCTTTCGAGTTGATGAGGTCAATGCTCAGTGCATGTTCATGAGTCACACCGTGCGTACGAACCACGATCTTAGGTAGATTTAAACCTAGCTCTTCGTGCTGCTCTACTTCAAAGCTGTATTGGCTTGCTCCCACTTCTTTAGCATTAAGCTGCTCAACAAGTTGCTTGGTCCAAGCTTCTACTGCTGCTGCATCATGACACTGCTCTGCTGTTAGACGCGACGTGTAGATAAGCTCATGTACTAACGCACGTGGGTAACGGCGGCTCATACGATCCACCAGCTTAATACCTGCATTGTACTGTTGAACCAGTTTCTCTAGCGCTTCACCCGATAGTGCAGGTGCTTCTGCGTTTACATGCAGAGAAGCATTATCCAGAGCCAATGCTACTTGGTACTGGTTCATTGCATCTTCATCTTTGATGTACTGCTCTTGTTTACCTTTCTTCACTTTGTAAAGTGGTGGCTGAGCAATGTACACGTAGCCACGCTCAATAAGCTCAGGCATTTGACGGTAGAAGAAGGTCAACAGTAGCGTACGGATGTGCGAACCATCGACATCGGCATCGGTCATGATGATGATGTTGTGGTAACGCAGTTTGTCCGGGTTGTACTCGTCACGACCGATACCACAGCCAAGTGCTGTGATAAGCGTTGCTACTTCTTGAGAAGACAGCATTTTGTCAAAACGCGCTTTTTCAACGTTCAGGATCTTACCTTTAAGCGGTAGGATAGCCTGATTTTTACGGTTACGGCCTTGTTTTGCGGAGCCGCCTGCCGAGTCACCCTCCACTATGTAGAGTTCAGAGAGTGCTGGGTCTTTTTCCTGACAGTCAGCCAGTTTACCTGGTAGGCCAGCTAGGTCTAATGCACCTTTACGACGAGTCATTTCACGAGCTTTACGCGCTGCTTCACGAGCACGTGCTGCATCGATGATCTTAGAACACACCATCTTAGCTTCTGCAGGGTTCTCAACTAGGAACTCAGACAGTTTTTCACCCATTGCTGATTCAACCGCAGACTTCACTTCTGAAGAAACCAGCTTATCTTTGGTTTGGCTTGAGAACTTAGGATCTGGCACTTTCACCGAAACAACTGCAGTTAGACCTTCACGTGCATCATCACCTGAAGTTGCTGTTTTCGCTTTCTTCGAGAAACCTTCTTTGTCCATGAACGAGTTCAGGGTACGAGTTAGCGCTGCACGGAAACCAGCAAGGTGAGTACCACCATCTCGTTGAGGGATGTTGTTAGTGAAACAGTAGATGTTTTCTTGGAAACCATCGTTCCACTGCATCGCAACTTCAACAGAAATACCGTCTTCACGTTCGAAATCGAAGTGGAAAATTTTCTCGATGATAGGCGTTTTGTTGGTGTTTAGGTGATCAACGAACGCTTGGATACCGCCTTCAAACATGAAGTGGTCACTCTTGTCTTCTTCACGCTCATCTTTAAGCTTGATAGAAACACCAGAGTTTAGGAATGATAGCTCACGTAGACGTTTTGCTAGAATATCGTAGTGGAACTCAGTGTTTGAGAAAGTTTCTGCACTTGGCCAGAAACGGATTTGCGTACCCGTTTTGTCGGTATCGCCAATCACAGCAAGTGGCGCTTGAGGCTCACCATGGTGATAGGTTTGAGTATGGATATGACCACCGCGGTGGATCGTT
This sequence comes from Vibrio sp. NTOU-M3, assembly GCF_040869035.1. Classification (NCBI taxonomy): domain Bacteria; kingdom Pseudomonadati; phylum Pseudomonadota; class Gammaproteobacteria; order Vibrionales; family Vibrionaceae; genus Vibrio; species Vibrio sp. NTOU-M3. The sequence continues at coordinate 3,228,047 of NZ_CP162100.1, read as the reverse complement.
AGCGTCACTTTTTCTGATAGTGCGTTTACTACCGAAACACCTACACCGTGTAGACCACCCGATACCTTGTATGAGTTGTCATCGAACTTACCACCCGCGTGAAGTACCGTCATGATAACTTCTGCAGCTGATACTTTCTCTTCAGGGTGCATTTCCGTTGGGATACCACGGCCATCATCGCTAACAGAAACTGAGTTGTCCTCATGAATTGTCACAATGATGTCTTTACAGTGACCCGCTAACGCTTCATCAATTGAGTTATCTACGACCTCAAAAACCATGTGGTGCAAACCGGTGCCATCGTCAGTGTCGCCGATGTACATACCTGGACGCTTACGTACCGCATCCAGACCCTTCAGTACCTTAATACTCGATGAATCGTAATTTTCAGACATGAGTTTCTCTCTTTTTATCCTTGCTCTATTGCGCCATGTTCCACATGGAACACTTTGCCATGCTCGTCCAACATATCGACAATTTGGCTTTCGGTAATAGAACTTACAAAAACTTGAGCCCCCGTCTCTTTCAAGCAATCAGCAAGACGCTTGCGACGTTGGCTATCTAATTCTGAGGCAAAGTCATCAATCAAATAGATGCATTGCTTACCTGTCATTGTTGTCAGATGTTGTCCTTGTGCCACTCGAAGTGCACACACCATTAACTTCAACTGACCTCGTGATAAAACATCCTCAACCGGCGTTCCATTCACTTTAATCCGCAGATCAGCCTTATTTGGCCCACTAAAGGTGTAACCAAGCGCCTGATCGCGTTCAAAATTCTTTTCAAGGAGTTCCTGATACGGCGTATCTTTGTCCCATCCTCGGTAATACTTTAACTGAATATCAAACTCTGGCAGAAACGCTTGGCAAATCACCTGCGCAACGTCTTTCATCTGCTCAATATAGTGAGCGCGCCATTGACTGATATTCTCTGCTAAGCGCGCCATTTCTTGATCCCAGTAACTGAGTTCCCGATAGCTGGTGGCGGTCTTCAACAACGCATTACGTTGTTTGTTTAAACGCTTAAACCGCCCCCATGCATCATAAAATGCAGACTCAGTATGAAACACGCCCCAGTCAATAAATGCACGGCGATGTTTCGGCCCATCCGTTAGTAGATCAAACCCTTCAGGATGAATCAACTGCAATGGCAGCACTTGCGCTAATTGGGCTAATTTTTGCCCGGACTGACCGCCTATTTTAACCTCTGTTGAGCCATCACGCTGCTTATTAATGCCAATTGGTAGCTCAAATTGATCCGAGGTCAAAAAACGACCGTGAACAAACAGTTCATCACACTCATTTTGGATCACGCGGCCAGTTAGCGTACTTTTAAAAGAACGACCATGACCGAGCAAATAAATGGCTTCCAACACACTGGTTTTGCCACTTCCATTAGGGCCAATAAGAAAGTTAAAGCCTGCTGATAGGTCAATATCACAGGCTTTAATGTTTCGAAATTGCTGAATAATAAGGCGGGATAGAGGCATTCTATAATCGAATTGGCATAACCACGTACATGGCACTATCGTCATCGGCGTTTTCTATCAACGCACTGGCGTTGGCGTCAGACATCGAGATCCGAACATTATCACAGCGTAAAGTGTTCAGCACATCCAAGACATAACTGACATTAAAACCAATTTCAATCGCGTCCCCTTCAAAGGTTACGTCCAGCATTTCTTCTGCTTCTTCTTGCTCAGGGTTATTGGCAGTAATGCGCATTTCACTACCCGCAAGATTGACGCGAACGCCACGGAATTTCTCGTTAGAAAGAATGGCAGCACGAGAGAAGGCTTGGCGTAACTCATCACAGTTAGCAAGCAATGTTTTCGTCGTAGTCTGTGGCAGAACACGGCGATAATCAGGGAAGCGGCCATCAACTAACTTAGATGTGAAGACAAAGTTGTTCACTTCAGCACGGACGTTTGAGCTACCAATTTGCAATACAACTGGCTGCTCGGGTGCATCCAATAGCTTCACTAACTCTTGAACCCCTTTACGCGGCACAATAATTTGTTGCTGAGCAAAGTCGGCGCTTAATGCTGTTTGTGAAACCGCCATACGGTGACCATCGGTCGCAACACTGCGCAGTGTTGTGCCATCAATTTCAAACAGCATACCGTTAAGGTAATAACGAACATCTTGGTTCGCCATTGAAAATTGAGTCTTTTCAATTAATGTGCGTAATTCGGCCTGCGTTAAAGAGACTTCCACTTCACTCTGCCAATCTTCAATGTTTGGAAAATCATTGGCAGGAAGTGTGGATAACGAAAAACGACTGCGACCAGAACGTACTTGAACGCGGTCGCCTTCCAAAACAAATGTGATCACAGAATCATCGGGTAAACCGCGACAGATATCGAGAAACTTACGTGATGGAACAGTAACACTGCCTGCTTCAAATTCACCTTCTAACGTCACACGACTGATCAATTCCACTTCTAGATCGGTTGCGGTCATAGACAATACGTTGTCTTCAACTTTCAGTAGCAAGTTACCTAAAATAGGCAGAGTCGGACGACCACCTAACGCACCTGACACTTGTTGAAGTGGTTTCAGCAGGTGGCTACGTTCAATGGTAAATTTCATATAATGCTCTTAACGGTGTTTGCGGTTTTATCGTGTTAACTGAAACTAAGAATACTTGGTATTTTGGTAATTAAGAAGACAGAGTCCGAATCAGGTTCGAGTAATCTTCTTTTATATCGTGGCTTTCTTCACGTAACTGCTCAATCTTGCGACACGCATGCAGCACCGTTGTATGATCACGACCACCAAAGGCGTCACCGATTTCCGGCAAGCTGTGGTTAGTCAGCTCTTTCGCCAACGCCATTGCAAGTTGGCGAGGACGCGCCACAGAACGCGAACGGCGTTTTGACAGCAAATCAGCCACTTTAATCTTGTAGTACTCAGCGACTGTCTTTTGAATATTGTCGATGGTGACCAGCTTTTCTTGTAGAGCCAGCAGATCGCGCAGCGCTTCACGGACAAAATCAATCGTGATTGGACGGCCGGTAAAGTTTGCGTTAGCAATCACTCGGTTCAAAGCACCTTCAAGCTCACGAACGTTAGAACGCAGACGCTTCGCAATAAAGAAGGCCACTTCATCGGCCAGATGAATTTGGTGATCTTCTGCTTTCTTCATCAAGATCGCGACACGAGTCTCGAGTTCAGGTGGCTCAATCGCAACCGTCAAACCCCAACCAAAACGTGATTTAAGGCGATCCTCTACCCCGCTGATCTCTTTTGGATAACGGTCAGAGGTTAAGATGATCTGCTGGTTACCTTCAAGCAGTGCGTTGAAGGTATGGAAGAATTCTTCTTGCGAGCGTTCTTTATTGGCAAAGAACTGGATATCATCGATAAGCAGTGCATCCACACTGCGGTAGTAACGTTTGAACTCTTCAATCGCATTATTTTGCAGCGCTTTCACCATGTCTTGGACGAAACGCTCCGAGTGCATGTATACCACTTTTGCATTCGGCTTGTTATCCACAATCGCATTGCCCACCGCATGCAATAGGTGCGTTTTACCTAAACCTGTTCCACCGTATAAGAATAGTGGGTTATACGCAGCACCAGGATTATCAGACACTTGGCGTGCCGCGGCTAAGCCCAACTGGTTCGATTTACCTTCAACAAAGTTATTGAATTTGTGTTTAGGGTTCACATTTGAACGATGGTTAATATCTGCGACAGCTTGGGCATCATCATCCCAAGTTTTATGTACAGGTTTACGTGCTTGCAGCTGTGCTGGAGCAGAAGACTCTGCTGCGACATCGGCAGGTGTACGTGTTGGTGCTGGTTTTGGCGCAGAAACCGGACGGCTGCCCACTTCAAAACGCAAGCTTGGAATATCGTTACCACAATATTCCTGCAATAGACGATTGATGCTATTGAGGTACTTATCGCGAACCCAATCTAGAACAAAACGGTTGGGTGCAAATAAAGTGAGAGTATTGTCATTGAGCTCCGCTTGTAACGGACGAACCCACATACTGAATTCTGTAGCTGGTAGCTCTTCTTGAAGCCGTTGCATGCATTGCAACCAAAGCGAAGATGACACGGTGCCCCCACTCAAAGTAAATGATCTGAAAAGATTGGCAATTTTACCTGTTGATAACCAAGATCGCCAGCAAATGATCGACGTTCCAGTGAATAAGATCTAAGTTATTCACAATTTTTTCGATGAATAAGGGGGGATCCCCACATCATGCCCCATTTTTACCCACATATTGATCCACATTTAGGCTATTTTTACGGGATCTTTGTTTTGGTGATAACTCTGTGAATTGTCTTAAGTCGTCTCTATTATTTGAGAGATATTCACGCGTTATCCCCAGTCCTTATTAACTTATTACTCAGTGGACTAGGATATTGCACTTGGTTATTTATCTAAGTGAGCTGAATCACAGTAGTATTTCTCTCCATAATATTAAGGAGCTGTACTATGAAAAACTGGATTAAAGCTGCAATTGCAGCAATCGCACTATCTGCCGCAACGGTTCAAGCTGCCACTGAAGTAAAAGTGGGTATGTCTGGACGCTACTTCCCGTTCACTTTTGTGAAGCAAGATAAGCTACAAGGCTTTGAAGTTGACCTTTGGGATGAAATTGGCAAACGTAACGATTACAAAGTTGAATATGTCACAGCAAACTTTTCAGGCCTATTTGGTTTATTAGAAACTGGCCGTATTGACACCATTTCAAACCAGATCACCATGACAGATGCACGTAAAGCAAAATATTTGTTTGCCGATCCGTACGTGGTTGACGGCGCACAGATCACAGTGCGTAAAGGAAATGATGCGATCCAAGGTATCGACGATCTCACAGGAAAAACGGTAGCCGTAAACCTGGGCTCAAACTTTGAGCAGCTGCTACGTGATTACGATAAAGATGGCAAGATCAACATCAAAACCTACGACACAGGTATCGAACATGATGTTGCGCTCGGTCGTGCCGATGCATTTGTCATGGATCGCCTTTCAGCATTGGAACTTATCAAGAAAACCGGTCTACCACTGCAACTTGCAGGTGAACCATTTGAAACGATTCAAAATGCTTGGCCATTTGTAGATAACGAAAATGGCAAAAAGCTACAAGGCGAAGTAAACAAAGCGTTGGCAGCAATGCGTGCAGACGGTACGCTAGCGAAAATTTCTGAAAAATGGTTTGGTGCTGATATCACCAAATAAGCCAACTTTTTTAGTTCGAACAATACAAAGGTGGAATTCAGTTCCACCTTTTCTTTTCTCTCAAAGGTAAGTTATGGGATTTGATTTTAACTACATGCTAGAACTGATGCCGATATTACTCAAATATCTCGGCACCACGATGGAAATGGCCGTATGGGGATTATTGTTCTCCCTTGCTCTTGCGGTGATCATCGCTAACATCCGCGTTTTCCGAGTCCCTGTGCTTGATCAGTTCAGCCAACTCTACATCAGCTTTTTTCGTGGTACACCGTTATTGGTGCAGCTGTTCCTGCTTTATTATGGCTTACCGCAAATTTTTCCATTTATGGTTGGCCTTAACGCATTCAGTGCTGCGGTTATCGGCCTCACTTTGCATTTTGCCGCATACATGGCAGAAAGCATCCGTGCAGCCATCATAGGTATCGATCGTAGCCAAATGGAAGCGAGCTTATCTGTGGGTATGACCACCTCTCAGGCTATGCGTCGTATCATTTTGCCACAAGCAACCCGTGTCGCGCTGCCTTCATTGATGAACTATTTTATCGACATGATCAAATCAACATCACTCGCCTTTACGCTGGGTGTTGCAGAGATCATGGCCAAAGCCCAGATGGAAGCATCATCAAGCTTTCGTTTCTTTGAAGCATTCCTAGCGGTGGCACTGCTCTATTGGGGCGTAGTTGTCATACTCACCCGAGTACAAATCTGGGCGGAAGCAAAACTGAATAAGGCGTATGTACGATGATCAAACTCTCTAATATTCATAAACGCTTTGGCGATACCGAAGTTCTAAAGGGAATCGATATCGACATCAAACAAGGCGAAATCATCGTCATTATCGGCTCCAGTGGTACTGGTAAATCGACGTTGCTACGCTGCGTCAATTTTCTTGAACAAGCGGATCAAGGCCAAATTACGATTGATGACGTCACGGTTGATTGCCAAAAACACAATAAAGCAGAGATCTTAGCTCTTCGACGTAAAACAGGCTTTGTATTTCAAAACTACGCCCTATTTGCTCATATGACCGCTCGTCAGAATATTGCCGAAGGTCTGATCACCGTCCGCGGTTGGAATAAAGAAGAGGCATTAAAACGTGCTCAGCAAATCTTGGATGATATTGGTTTAAGCGACAAAGGCGATAGTTATCCAGCGGCACTCTCTGGTGGGCAGCAACAACGTGTGGGCATAGGCCGAGCTATGGCACTACAACCCGAATTATTGTTATTTGATGAACCAACATCTGCACTTGACCCTGAGTGGGTTGGTGAAGTTCTTCAATTAATGAAGGAGTTAGCGACAAAGCACCAGACTATGCTGGTGGTCACTCATGAAATGCAATTCGCACGAGAAGTGGCAGATCGCGTGATCTTCATGGCTGAAGGCAATATTGTTGAGCAGGGATCTCCACAGGATATCTTTGGTAATCCACAGGATCCTCGCTTACAAAAATTCTTACGTCAGGTAGGAATGGAGTAAAGATCCACCATAAGGATCGATCGATCCTTGAGATTTTACTCACACTACGTATAATCGCCCGGCCGGAATTTAGCTGTCGCACAAAGATTGACACTTTATGTGACTGTGATTACAATTCCGCCTCTTTGTTGAGAGGCGTCGGTTGTCCTCTTTATATATAAAGAAGACGAAATGCCCACGCCGGGTTAACTAAGAACCTAAAACTACTGATCAGTAAAGGTAATTATCATGAAACGCACTTTTCAACCTTCAGTTCTAAAGCGCAAGCGTACTCACGGTTTCCGTGCTCGCATGGCAACTAAGAACGGTCGTAAAGTAATTAATGCACGTCGTGCAAAAGGCCGTGCGCGCCTATCAAAATAATCACTAGTTTATTTTGAATACGTACGCGTTCAATCGGGAGTTACGCTTGTTAACTCCCGAGCATTATCAAAACGTCTTCCAGCAAGCTCATCGAGCTGGCTCACCTCATTTCACCATTATTGCTCGTAACAATAGCCTGTCTCATCCAAGACTTGGTTTAGCGGTACCCAAAAAGCAGATTAAAACTGCCGTTGGTCGCAATCGTTTCAAGCGTCTCGCTCGTGAAAGTTTTCGTAACAAACAACATCAACTTCCAAACAAAGATTTTGTTGTGATTGCCAAAAAAAGCGCGCAAGATCTAAGCAATGACGAAATGTTCAAGTTGTTTGATAAATTATGGCAACGCCTGTCTCGCCCTTCTCGTGGTTAGCAATCGGACTTGTCCGACTCTATCAATGGATTATTAGTCCTCTAATAGGACCACGTTGTCGTTTTACTCCAACCTGCTCCACTTACGCAATAGAAGCGTTGAAAGCTCACGGTTTTGTAAAAGGATGTTGGTTATCAGGCAAACGTCTATTAAAATGCCACCCTTTGAATGAAGGGGGCTTTGACCCCGTTCCACCAGTCCAAAAACAAGACAGAGATAAATAACGATGGATTCTCAACGTAATATCCTGTTAATCGCGCTAGCACTGGTTTCTTTCTTGTTATTTCAACAATGGCAAGTAGCTAAGAACCCTGCGCCTCAGCCGGTTGAGCAGGCACAATCAAGCAGTACTCTACCTGCACCATCTTTTGCTGATGAATTAGACCCAGCACCAGCCCAGCAAGCTTCTGCTAAAACTATTACCGTCACAACGGATGTATTAACTCTGTCTATTGACACGGTAGGCGGTGACGTCGTTCATGCAGACCTAAACCAATATTCAGCAGAGCTAAACTCTGAAGACCCATTCGTATTACTGAAAAACGAAAAAGGTCATCAGTTTATTGCTCAAAGTGGTTTAGTTGGACCTCAAGGTATCGACCTAAGCAGCTCAAATCGCCCAGCTTACGCAGTCAATGCTGACAGCTTTACGCTAGCTGACGGCCAAAATGAACTGCGTATTCCAATGACTTATTCAGCGAATGGCCTTGAGTACACTAAAACATTCATTGTTAAACGTGGCAGCTACGCGATTGATGTGGAATACAAAGTAGCAAACAACTCCGGTAACAATGCAACCTTTGGTATGTACGCGCACTTGCGTCAAAACCTAATGGATGCAGGTGGTAGCATTACGATGCCAACTTACCGTGGTGGTGCATACTCAACAGAAGATACGCGTTACAAAAAATACAGCTTCGACGACATGCAAGATCGCAACCTTTCTTTGAATCTTGCAAACGGCCAAGGTTGGGCAGCGATGATCCAGCACTACTTTGCGTCAGCTTGGATCCCACGTAACGAACCAGGTGCTAACCTATATACTCGCGTTATCGGCAATCTTGGCGATATCGGCGTGCGTATGCCAAACAAAACCATTGCAAGTGGCGATAGCGCAGACTTCAAAGCAACACTTTGGGTCGGCCCTAAACTGCAAGATCAAATGGCTGAAGTTGCACCAAACCTAGACCTTGTAGTGGACTACGGTTGGTTGTGGTTTATCGCTAAACCTCTTCATTCACTGCTGTCATTCATTCAGAGCTTTGTTAGCAACTGGGGTGTAGCAATCATCTGCTTAACCTTTATCGTTCGTGGTGCAATGTACCCACTAACAAAAGCACAGTACACCTCAATGGCTAAAATGCGCATGCTACAGCCTAAGCTGCAAGCTATGCGTGAGCGCATCGGTGATGACCGTCAGCGTATGAGCCAAGAGATGATGGAACTGTACAAGAAAGAGAAAGTAAACCCACTGGGTGGCTGTCTACCACTTGTTCTACAGATGCCTATTTTCATCGCCCTATACTGGGCACTGATGGAGTCGGTTGAGCTGCGTCACTCACCATTCTTTGGTTGGATTCATGACTTATCAGCACAAGACCCTTACTACATCTTGCCACTACTGATGGGTGCATCCATGTTCCTAATTCAGAAGATGAGCCCAACAACCGTAACGGATCCGATGCAACAGAAGATCATGACCTTTATGCCGGTTATGTTTACTTTCTTCTTCCTATTCTTCCCATCAGGTCTGGTTCTATACTGGTTGGTATCGAACATCGTAACCTTGATCCAACAGACTTTGATTTACAAAGCACTCGAGAAAAAAGGTTTGCACTCCAAGTAAGAGTGAATCATCAAGAAAGGCGGCCAAAAGGTCGCCTTTTTTATTTGAGCTGATTACAATTCAGCTAATTGGAATTTATAAAGGCCAAACCACTTGGCCAAAGCTTGAAAGGCACTCATATGACAACAGATACCATTGTTGCTCAGGCTACCGCTCCGGGTCGTGGCGGTGTCGGTATTATCCGTGTTTCTGGCCCACTGGCAGCTCAAGTTGCATTAGAGGTAACAGGTAAAAGCCTCAAACCTCGTTACGCAGAATATCTGCCATTCAAAGCCTTAAATGGTAATGAACTGGATCAAGGGATCGCACTTTACTTCCCTAACCCACATTCATTCACAGGGGAAGATGTACTCGAACTCCAAGGCCATGGCGGTCCAGTCGTTATGGACATGCTCATCAAGCGTATTTTGGAAATAGATGGCGTCCGCCCCGCTCGACCTGGTGAGTTTTCAGAGCGCGCATTTTTAAATGACAAAATGGATCTGACCCAAGCAGAAGCGATTGCAGATCTCATTGATGCCACTTCAGAAGAAGCGGCTAAATCAGCGCTGCAATCACTACAGGGTCAATTTTCAAGACGTATTCAAACGTTGGTGGAATCGCTGATCCACTTACGTATCTATGTCGAAGCTGCCATTGACTTTCCTGAAGAAGAAATCGATTTCCTAGCTGACGGTAAAGTGTCAACCGATCTACAAGCGATCATCGACAATCTCGCGGCTGTACGCCAAGAAGCCAACCAAGGCGCGATTATGCGTGAAGGGATGAAAGTGGTGATTGCTGGTCGTCCAAATGCGGGGAAATCGAGTCTACTCAATGCTCTATCAGGTAAAGAGTCAGCCATTGTGACCGATATTGCAGGAACGACACGTGATGTTCTACGTGAGCATATCCACATCGATGGTATGCCACTGCACATCATTGATACCGCAGGTCTACGTGATGCTTCTGATGAAGTGGAAAAAATCGGCATTGAACGTGCGTGGGATGAAATTACGCAAGCAGACCGAGTACTATTTATGGTCGATGGCACCACGACTGACGCCACCGATCCAAAAGATATTTGGCCTGACTTTGTTGATCGCTTACCAAGTAATATCGGCATGACAGTGATCCGCAATAAAGCCGATCAAACCGATGAAGAAATGGGGATCTGTCATGTCAACGATCCAACCCTAATTCGCCTATCCGCAAAAACAGGGGCCGGTGTAGACGCACTACGAAATCACTTGAAAGAGTGTATGGGTTTTTCTGGAAACAGCGAAGGAGGCTTTATGGCACGTCGTCGCCACCTAGATGCACTAGAGCGAGCCGCTCAACATCTTCAAATTGGACAAGAACAGCTTGAAGGCTTTATGGCTGGTGAGATCTTGGCAGAAGAGCTTCGTATTACCCAGCAGCACTTGAACGAGATTACCGGCGAGTTTAGTTCTGATGACCTACTCGGCCGCATATTTTCCTCATTCTGTATCGGTAAATAATCAAAACGCGCGGTGTTAAGCATAGGATTAGCACCGCGTTTCTTTTTCTACTAACGCATAGCGCTAGCCGTGGCGTTAGTATACTCAATAAAGGAAGAAACATGATCCACATTATCACGGGCAGTACGCTAGGTGGTGCAGAGTATGTAGGCGATCACCTCAACGATCTACTTACAGAGAAAAGCTTGCAAACCACCATTCACAATCAACCTGATCTTAGTGAAATTCCGCCTCAGGGGACATGGTTGATCGTCACTTCGACTCATGGTGCAGGTGATTACCCCGACAACATTCAGCCTTTCGTTCAAGCGCTACAAAATACACCACCAAATATGACCCAAGTAAAATACGCTGTGGTCGCCATTGGCGATTCAAGCTATGACACGTTTTGTGCCGCAGGCCTTCATGCTCACCAATTACTTCAAGATATTGGAGCAACGCCTCTAACAGAGTGTCTAACGATTGATGTCTTAGCTCATCCCGTACCAGAAGATGCAGCAGAACACTGGCTCTTAGAACACATCTCAAAATTCTAACTCTTTAAGAAGCGGCAAATAGCCGCTTTTCTTTTCATTGTGAGTAACTAATTCCCAATTAACACTAACTGACTGCTGTTTATTTGAGCACTTGGTTTGTGGATAAACATAGAGATATCTAGTGTTCAACCTATAGTTATCCATATAATAAGTAAGATCACTTTTCCTGCCTGTGTATAAGTAGCTATTTTGATCCCAGCTAATCCTCCGTTAGATCAAAGTTAGATCACACAATATGATCTTATTAAGATCCATGATCTTGTTGATCATTTTCCACTTATCCACAGAGATCGACGATCCTAATAATAGATCCAATAAAAGATCTCTATATAGATCTTATATATATTTACTTCTCAGCCCTTTAAGTAAAAAGCTTGAAAAGCGATTTTCTCAGTAGCGGAAAGAAGGTAGAATAGCGCTCTTTTTATCTGTCCATTATTTCGATTGAGTACCTGAGGTCAGTTCATGCTTTATCACGAAACTTTTGACGTCATTGTTGTTGGTGGCGGTCATGCAGGAACGGAAGCCGCTTTAGCGTCTGCACGTACAGGGCAAAAAACTCTGTTATTGACGCATAACATTGATACTTTAGGGCAGATGTCTTGCAACCCTGCGATTGGGGGAATAGGCAAAGGACATCTGGTCAAAGAAGTAGATGCATTGGGCGGTCTAATGGCTGAAGCCATTGATCACGCCGGTATTCAATTTCGAACATTAAATGCTTCGAAAGGCCCAGCAGTTCGAGCCACTCGTGCTCAGGCGGATCGTGCTCTGTACAAGGCATACGTACGCTCAGCATTAGAGAACACACCAAATCTAACTTTATTCCAGCAATCAGTGGATGATCTGATTGTTGAACAAGATTGTGTACTTGGCGTCGTCACGCAAATGGGACTTAAGTTCCACGCCAAATCAGTGGTATTAACCGTAGGTACTTTCCTTGGCGGTAAGATCCACATAGGTATGGAAAGCTCTTCTGGTGGCCGCGCGGGAGATCCTCCATCGATCGCATTGGCGGATCGATTACGTGAACTGCCGTTCCGCGTGGATCGTCTGAAAACGGGTACACCACCACGTATCGATGCACGCAGCGTGGATTTCTCAGTGTTGGAAGCACAACACGGTGACAACCCAACACCAGTATTTTCATTTATGGGCAAACGTGAGCATCAGCCGCGTCAAATCCCATGTTTTATTACACACACCAATGAGCAAACTCATGAGGTGATCCGCAACAACCTAGATCGCAGCCCAATGTATGCAGGGGTGATCGAGGGGATTGGTCCGCGTTACTGCCCGTCTATCGAAGACAAAGTGATGCGCTTTGCTGATAAAAACAGTCACCAAATCTTCATTGAGCCTGAAGGTCTTACAACGCACGAGCTATACCCGAATGGTATATCCACCAGCTTGCCGTTTGACGTACAAGTACAAATTGTTCGTTCAATGAAAGGTTTTGAGAACGCACACATCGTTCGTCCTGGTTATGCAATTGAGTACGATTTCTTTGACCCACGTGATTTGAAGCAAACCTACGAAACGAAATTCATCAATGGTCTGTTCTTTGCTGGCCAGATCAACGGTACAACCGGTTATGAAGAAGCGGCGGCACAAGGTCTAATGGCCGGTCTGAATGCAAGCTTGCACAGCCAAGGCAAAGAAGGTTGGAGTCCACGCCGTGATCAAGCTTACATGGGTGTATTGATTGATGATTTGTCGACCATGGGGACAAAAGAGCCATACCGCATGTTTACTTCTCGTGCGGAGTACCGCTTGCTGCTGCGTGAAGACAATGCCGATCTGCGTTTAACTAAGCAAGGGCGTGAGTTAGGATTAATTGATGATCGCCGTTGGGCTCGCTTTAACCAAAAGATCGAAAACATGGAAACAGAACGTCAACGTTTGAAAGAAACTTGGATAAATCCAACTTCAGTTGGCGTTGAGCAGCTAAACCAACGGTTAAAAACACCAATCGCGCGTGAAGCAAACGGTGAAGATCTTCTTCGTCGTCCAGAAATGACATACGATCTACTGACTCAGTTAGATACTTTTGCGCCAGCTTTAGATGATCCTCAAGCAACTGAACAAGTTGAAATCCAAGTAAAATATGAAGGTTATATCAAGCGTCAACAAGATGAGATTGAAAAGTCTCTGCGCCACGAGAACACCAAATTGCCGCTTGAGCTTGATTACAGTGATGTGAAGGGGTTATCCAATGAAGTGGTACTGAAGCTAAACAGTGCCAAGCCAGAAACCATTGGTATCGCATCTCGAATTTCAGGGGTGACACCAGCTGCAATATCCATTTTGCTCGTATACCTCAAAAAGCAAGGTATGCTAAAAAAGGGTGAGGAAGCTTAAATGAGTGCACTAAAAGCCAAACTTGACTCACTTCTTGTTCAAACAGGCCTTGAGGTCTCACAGGTGCAACGTGAAAAATTGGTAGGGTACGTTGAACTGCTGGATAAGTGGAACAAAGCTTATAACCTGACCTCGGTGCGCGATCCGCAGGAAATGTTAGTTAAGCATATTCTTGATAGTATTATTGTTAGCACACATCTTGATGGGCAACGCTTTATCGATGTAGGGACGGGGCCTGGTTTACCTGGGATCCCCCTTGCGATCATGAATCCAGAAAAACAGTTCGTCTTACTTGATAGTCTGGGCAAACGTATTCGATTTATTAAACAAGTTCTGCATGAATTGAATATTGAAAATGTGATCCCGATTCAAAGTCGAGTCGAAGAGTATCAGCCTCAAGACAAATTTGATGGTGTACTAAGTCGCGCGTTTGCATCTATGGTAGATATGGTGAATTGGTGCCGTCATCTGCCAAAGGAACAGTCTGGTCTTTTTCTTGCTCTTAAAGGTCAATTACCACAGGGTGAGATTGAACAATTACCTGAGTGGTGTTCTGTGACTGACATCAAAGCTTTGAATGTTCCTGAGTTAGAAGGTGAGCGTCATCTTGTAATCTTATCGCGCAAGGGATAACAGCGAGGTTAATCGTGGGTAAAATCGTAGCGATCGCCAACCAGAAAGGCGGTGTTGGAAAAACAACTACTTGTATAAATTTGGCGGCTTCAATGGCAGCCACTAAACGCAAGGTTTTAGTGATCGATCTAGACCCACAAGGCAACGCAACTATGGCCAGTGGTGTTGATAAGTATCAAATCGATGCAACGGCGTACGAATTGCTCGTTGAAGACGCTCCGTTTGAAGAGGTCGTCTGCCGTAAAACCTCTGGTCATTATGATTTAATTGCTGCCAATGGTGATGTGACGGCGGCAGAAATCAAATTGATGGAAGTCTTTGCGCGAGAAGTTCGTCTTAAGAATGCACTTGCACAAGTTCGCGATAACTATGATTTCATCTTTATCGATTGTCCTCCTTCTCTAAACCTTCTTACAATCAATGCCATGGCCGCAGCGGATTCCGTTTTGGTTCCTATGCAGTGTGAGTACTTTGCACTAGAAGGTTTAACTGCGTTAATGGATACGATCAGCAAATTAGCTGCCGTGGTAAACGAAAATCTGAAAATCGAAGGGTTGTTGCGCACCATGTATGATCCTCGAAACAGACTCTCCAACGAAGTATCCGATCAATTGAAAAAGCATTTTGGCAACAAAGTGTACCGCACCGTTATTCCTCGTAACGTACGTTTGGCAGAAGCGCCAAGTCACGGCAAACCAGCGATGTATTACGACAAATACTCTGCTGGAGCAAAAGCTTACCTAGCGCTTGCTGGTGAAATGCTACGCCGAGAAGAAGTACCTGCATAAATTAATCAAAGGAATTCACTCTCATGTCTAAACGTGGTTTAGGTAAAGGGCTTGATGCCCTGCTTTCTACCAGTTCACTTGCTCGAGAAAAGCAGCAAAGTGCCTTGCACAGTCAAGAACTGTCATCTGATGGAGAGTTAACGGATTTAGCCGTTTCTCATTTAAAGCCAGGTGTCTATCAGCCACGTAAAGACATGTCGCCAGAAGCATTGGCAGAGTTAGCGGCATCGATAGAATCTCAAGGGATCATCCAACCCATCGTGGTTCGTGAAGTTGGTGATGGAAAGTTTGAGATCATTGCAGGTGAACGCCGCTGGCGTGCCGCACGTAAAGCTGGACTGAAACAAGTTCCTTGCATCGTGAAGAAAGTCGAAGACCGAGCCGCGATCGCAATGGCACTTATCGAGAACATCCAGCGTGAAGATTTGAATGTGATTGAAGAAGCGCAAGCTCTTGATCGTTTACAAGGTGAGTTTTCGTTAACCCACCAACAGGTTGCGGATGTTATTGGTAAATCACGTGCAACTGTAAGTAATACATTGCGATTGAACCAGCTCGAGCAAGATGTCAAAGAACTGGTGGCCGCAAAAACGCTCGAAATGGGCCATGCTAGAGCACTTTTGATGCTTGAAGGTGAGCAACAAATTGAAGTCGCAGAGCTGGTTGCGAAGAAGAAAATGACCGTGCGCCAGACTGAAGCTTTAGTGAAAAAGTGTCTACAGCCTCAAGTTGAAGCTGAAAATGAGCCAGAAGATACGGACATTCAACAAATGTCACAAAGACTCAGTGAAAAACTGGGGGCTAAAGTGAATATCGTTCGAAGCAGTAATGGCAAAGCTAAAATGACAATTAGTCTTGATGAGCCTCACAAATTAGAGCGACTAATTGCCAAGCTCGAGAGCTAAATGAGATAATTGATCTGAATCAATTATGTAAAAAAAGATTATTTGTGCGAAAGTTGTAGGTTTGTAAACAAAATTGTAACTTTTTGCGGTGTTTTCATTGCAATCAGTTCGACTCACCGTATAATTTTCGCCAATTTCCACGACGTTAAGTAGTCAAAGCGTGGATATTACTAGAGGTACGAATACATGGTAACTGCGTTAGCTAGACCAGGACGAGAGCTTGCTAAGCAATTGTTAATGCTCCAGTCTGGCGTGGTTACATTAGTGGCAGCAGGAATGGCAGTCGTTGTGAATGCTGAATGGGGATTTTCAGCGCTGGTTGGTGGGGGCATTTTTGTCATCGCTAATGCGGTTTTTGCGTTGTGTGCTTTTATGTTTAGTGGAGCTCGAGCTGCAAAGCGGATCACGGCCTCTTTCTACACAGGTGAAGCACTAAAGATTCTCATCACGGTTGCTCTCTTCTCCGTTGCCTACATGTATATGCAGGTGGAACTCGTTCCCCTGAAACTAACCTATTTGCTGGTACTAGGTATTAATATCTTTGCACCAGTGCTATTCATCAACAACAAAAAATAGGACGAGTTATGGCTGCGCCAGGTGAAGCGCTAACATCGGCCGGATACATTGATCACCACTTAACCAACCTATCTCTTTATAAGTTAGGTCTGGTTGAAGAGGCGACAAGTTTCTGGAACGTACATATCGATAGCCTGTTTTTTTCTTGGTTTACTGGTTTGATCTTCCTTGGGATTTTTTATTCAGTAGCAAAGAAAGTAACAGTAGGTGTACCAGGCAAGCTTCAGTGTTTTGTTGAAATGATCGTAGAATTTGTCGCAGAAAACGTCAAAGATACGTTCCATGGACGCAACCCTCTGATAGCACCTCTCGCACTGACTATCTTTTGTTGGGTATTTCTAATGAACTTGATGGACCTTGTGCCTATCGATTTCTTACCATACCCAGCAGAGCATTGGCTCGGTATTCCTTACTTGAAAGTAGTACCTTCAGCTGATGTGAACATCACCATGGCTATGGCACTAGGCGTATTTGCTCTGATGATTTACTACAGCATCAAAGTAAAAGGTCTAGGTGGGTTTGCGAAAGAACTGGCTTTACATCCATTCAATCACCCAATCATGATCCCGTTTAACCTACTGATTGAAGTAGTATCGCTACTGGCGAAACCTCTATCACTTGGTATGCGTCTATTCGGTAACATGTTCGCGGGTGAGGTTGTATTCATTCTTTGTGCGGCAATGCTACCATGGTGGCTACAATGGATGGGTTCACTACCGTGGGCTATTTTCCATATTCTGGTTATTACTATTCAGGCCTTCGTATTCATGATGTTGACCATTGTTTATCTATCAATGGCACACGAAGATTCTGATCATTAATTTTTAAAGCTTTATTTATCGGGCACATAAGCCAACTAACTATAAATTGGAGATAGTAATGGAAACTTTACTGAGCTTTTCTGCAATCGCCGTAGGTATTATCGTCGGTCTTGCTTCTCTTGGTACTGCGATTGGTTTCGCACTTCTAGGTGGTAAATTCCTTGAAGGTGCAGCACGTCAACCAGAAATGGCTCCTATGCTACAAGTTAAGATGTTCATCATCGCTGGTCTACTTGATGCGATCCCAATGATCGGTATCGTAATCGCACTACTATTCACTTTCGCAAACCCATTCGTTGGTCAACTAGGTTAATCACGTTTAACTCTAGACAAACTCTGGTTTGTCATTGATTAACACTAAGTCCATATAGAGGGGTAGCTGTTGTGAATATGAACGCAACTCTGCTAGGTCAAGCAATCTCGTTCGCACTATTTGTGTGGTTCTGCATGAAGTATGTATGGCCACCATTGATGCAAGCGATCGAAGAACGTCAGAAGAAAATTGCTGACGGTCTACAAGCAGCAGAGCGAGCTGCAAAAGACTTGGATCTAGCACAAGCAAACGCTTCTGATCAATTGAAAGAAGCGAAGCGCACAGCAACTGAGATCATCGATCAAGCGAACAAGCGTAAGTCTCAAATTCTTGATGAAGCTCGTGAGGAAGCTCAGGCAGAACGCCAGAAAATCCTGACTCAAGCGGAAGCTGAACTTGAAGCTGAACGCAATCGTGCACGCGATGAGCTGCGCAAACAAGTTGCAACTCTGGCTGTAGCTGGTGCTGAGAAAATCCTTGAGCGTTCAATCGATAAAGATGCGCACAAAGATATTCTCGACAACATTACTGCAAAACTTTAAGTCTGGGGGCGCTTATGTCTGATTTGACTACTATCGCACGCCCCTATGCTAAAGCAGCATTCGACTTTGCGGCGGAAAAAGACCAACTTGACCAATGGGGTCAGATGCTGTCTTTTGCAGCTGAAGTGGCAAACAACGAACAAATGAAAGAACTTCTAACGGGTTCTGTTTCTGCTGAAAAACTTGCAGAAATATTTGTAGCGGTTTGTGGCGAGCAAGTTGATGCACACGGTCAAAACCTTTTAAAGGTAATGGCAGAGAATGGTCGTTTAACGGCCCTTCCAGATGTTTGTGAACAGTTCTTTACTCTTAAACAAGAGCATGAGAAAGAGATTGATGTTGAAGTCATTTCAGCAACAGAACTTTCTGATGAGCAGCTTGCAAACATCAGCAGCAAACTTGAACAGCGTCTTGAACGCAAAGTTAAGCTGAATTGCAGTATAGATGAGGCCCTACTTGGTGGGGTGATTATTCGAGCCGGAGACTTAGTCATCGATGACTCAGCGCGTGGTCGTTTGAACCGCCTGAGCGATGCATTGCAGTCTTAATGGGGATTGGAGCATGCAACTTAATTCCACGGAAATTAGCGATCTGATCAAACAACGTATCGAATCTTTCGAAGTTGTTAGTGAAGCTCGCAATGAAGGTACTATCGTATCGGTAAGCGATGGTATCATCCGCATCCACGGCCTAGCGGACGTGATGCAAGGTGAAATGATTGAATTACCGGGTGGCCGTTATGCGCTAGCACTTAACCTCGAGCGTGACTCGGTTGGTGCGGTTGTAATGGGCCCATATGCTGACCTAAAGGAAGGCATGAAAGTTACAGGTACTGGCCGCATTCTTGAAGTGCCAGTTGGTCCAGAACTTCTAGGTCGCGTAGTGAATACACTAGGTGAGCCTATCGATGGTAAAGGTCCAATCGAAGCGAAACTGTCTTCGCCTGTAGAAGTAATCGCACCAGGTGTAATCGACCGTAAATCGGTTGACCAACCTGTACAAACTGGCTACAAATCAGTTGACTCAATGATCCCAATCGGTCGTGGTCAGCGTGAGCTTGTGATCGGTGACCGTCAGACTGGTAAAACAGCAATGGCGATCGATGCGATTATCAACCAGAAAAACTCAGGTATTTTCTCTATCTACGTAGCTATCGGTCAGAAAGCATCGACTATCGCTAACGTAGTTCGCAAACTTGAAGAGCACGGCGCGCTAGCTAACACTATCGTTGTTGTTGCATCTGCTTCTGAATCTGCAGCGCTACAATATCTAGCGCCATATGCAGGTTGTGCGATGGGTGAATACTTCCGCGATCGCGGTGAAGACGCACTGATTGTTTACGATGATCTATCTAAGCAAGCGGTAGCTTACCGTCAGATCTCTCTACTACTAAAACGTCCGCCAGGCCGTGAGGCATTCCCAGGTGATGTATTCTACTTACACTCACGTCTACTAGAGCGTGCAGCTCGAGTAAGTGAAGAGTACGTAGAAAAATTCACTAACGGTGAAGTGAAAGGTAAGACTGGTTCTCTAACTGCGCTTCCTATCATCGAAACTCAAGCAGGTGACGTTTCAGCATTCGTACCGACTAACGTAATCTCGATTACCGACGGTCAGATCTTCCTACAAACTGAGCTATTCAACGCGGGTGTTCGCCCAGCTGTTGACCCTGGTATCTCAGTATCTCGTGTAGGTGGTTCAGCGCAGACGAAAATCATCAAGAAGCTATCAGGCGGTATCCGTACTGCACTAGCTCAGTACCGTGAATTGGCGGCATTCGCACAGTTCTCATCTGACCTTGATGAAGCGACGAAGAAACAGCTAGACCATGGTCAAAAAGTGACAGAACTAATGAAGCAGAAGCAATACGCTCCAATGTCTGTATTTGACCAAGCACTAGTAATCTTCGCGGCAGAGCGTGGCTATTTAGCAGATGTTGAACTAAACAAACTGCTAGATTTTGAAGCGGCTCTACTATCGTACGCTCGCGGTCAATACGCTGATTTCGCAGCTGAGATCGACAAGACGGGTGCATATAACGATGAAGTTGAAGCACAGCTTAAGAAGCTGACGGACGACTTCGTAGCAACCCAAACTTGGTAATAGGTCGGTGGCAGTTTCTGCCACCAACTAATGGAGAGTAACGATGGCCGGCGCAAAAGAGATACGTAATAAAATCGGTAGTGTTAAAAGCACGCAGAAAATTACGAAAGCGATGGAAATGGTAGCAGCTTCAAAAATGCGTCGTTCTCAAGATGCAATGGAAGCTTCTCGTCCATACGCTGAAACCATGCGTAAAGTGATCGGTCACGTAGCAAACGCAAACCTAGAGTACCGTCATCCGTACCTAGAAGAGCGTGAAGCGAAACGAGTTGGTTACATCATCGTTTCTACAGACCGTGGCCTGTGTGGTGGCTTGAACATCAATGTGTTCAAAAAAGCGCTACTCGATATGCAGGCTTGGAAAGAGAAAGGTGCTGAAGTTGAACTGGCATTAGTCGGTTCAAAAGCAACAGGCTTTTTCAAACATAGCGGCGCGAAAGTAGCTGCTCAGGTTTCTGGTCTGGGCGATAGCCCAAGCTTAGAAGACCTAATCGGTTCTGTTAGCGTAATGCTGAAGAAATACGATGAAGGTGAATTGGACCGTCTATACGTAGTGTTTAATAAGTTTGTGAACACTATGGTTCAACAACCAACGATCGATCAATTGCTACCTTTGCCTAAATCGGACAGCGAAGAGATGCAGCGTGAGCATTCATGGGACTACATCTATGAACCTGAACCAAAACCTCTACTAGATACACTTCTAGTGCGTTATGTAGAGTCTCAGGTCTACCAAGGTGTAGTTGAGAACCTTGCTTGTGAGCAAGCGGCTCGAATGATTGCGATGAAGGCTGCAACAGATAATGCAACCAACTTGATTGAAGATCTAGAACTTGTGTACAACAAAGCCCGTCAGGCTGCGATCACACAAGAACTATCGGAAATCGTTGGTGGTGCATCTGCGGTTTAAGCTTAGGTAAAACGAAATAGTTTAGAGGATTAACGATGGCTACAGGTAAGATCGTACAGATCATCGGTGCGGTAGTCGACGTAGAGTTCCCACAGAGCGAAGTACCTAGTGTATATGACGCTCTAAACGTTACAGAATCAAAAGAGCGTCTAGTTCTTGAGGTTCAACAACAACTAGGCGGTGGCGTAGTTCGTTGTATCGTAATGGGTAGCTCTGATGGTTTACGTCGTGGCGTTGAAGTGGTTAACACAGGCGCTCCAATTTCAGTACCAGTAGGTACTAAGACCCTAGGTCGTATCATGAACGTTCTAGGTGACGCAATTGACGAGTGTGGTGATATCGGTGCGGAAGAGACTTACTCTATCCACCGTGAAGCACCAAGCTACGAAGAGCAATCAAACGAGATCGCTCTACTAGAGACTGGCGTTAAAGTAATCGACTTAGTTTGTCCATTCGCTAAGGGTGGTAAAATTGGTCTATTCGGTGGTGCTGGTGTAGGTAAGACCGTCAACATGATGGAACTTATCAACAACATCGCACTTCAGCACTCTGGTCTATCAGTATTTGCTGGTGTAGGTGAGCGTACCCGTGAAGGTAACGATTTCTACTTTGAGATGCAGGAAGCGGGCGTTGTAAACGTTGAGAATCCTGAGGAATCAAAAGTAGCGATGGTTTATGGTCAGATGAACGAGCCACCAGGTAACCGTCTACGTGTTGCACTGACTGGCCTGACAATGGCAGAGAAGTTCCGTGACGAAGGTCGTGACGTTCTGCTGTTCGTTGATAACATCTACCGTTACACACTTGCAGGTACAGAGGTATCAGCACTGCTAGGTCGTATGCCTTCAGCGGTAGGTTACCAGCCAACTCTTGCAGAAGAGATGGGTGTACTACAGGAGCGTATCACGTCAACGAAATCTGGTTCTATCACGTCTGTACAGGCAGTATACGTACCTGCGGATGACTTGACTGACCCGTCTCCAGCAACTACGTTCGCACACTTGGATGCAACGGTTGTACTTAACCGTAACATTGCAGCAATGGGTCTGTACCCAGCGATTGACCCACTAGATTCAACATCTCGTATGCTTGATCCTCTAGTGGTTGGTCAAGAGCATTACGACACAGCTCGTGGCGTTCAGCAGACACTTCAGCGTTACAAAGAGCTGAAAGATATCATCGCGATCCTAGGTATGGACGAGCTATCTGAAGAAGATAAGCAAGTTGTATCTCGTGCACGTAAGATTGAGCGTTTCCTAACTCAGCCTTACCACGTAGCGGAAGTATTTACAGGTGACCCTGGCGTTTACGTACCTCTTAAAGAGACACTACGTGGCTTCAAAGGTCTACTAGCTGGTGAATACGATGACATTCCAGAGCAAGCGTTCATGTACTGCGGTACGATTGACGATGCTATCGAGAATGCGAAGAAGCTATAAGGCTAACTAGGAGGCGATATGGCAGCAATAACCTTTCACCTAGACGTAGTGAGCGCAGAGAAGAAAATTTTCTCAGGCCGCGTTGAGACGTTTCAGGTGACCGGTAGCGAAGGTGAGCTTGGAATTTTCCACGGTCACACACCGCTGCTGACCGCTATCAAGCCTGGTATGGTGCGTATTGTTAAGCAACACGGCCACGAAGAAATTATTTATGTTTCTGGTGGTATGGTCGAAGTTCAGCCGGGTACTGCTACAGTACTGGCTGATACCGCGATTCGTGGTGAAGAACTGGACGCAGCTAAGGCTGAAGAAGCCAAACGTCGTGCTGAAGAAAATATTCAGAATCAGCATGGTGATATGGACTTCGCGCAAGCGGCTAGTGAACTGGCTAAAGCTATTGCTCAGCTACGTGTTATCGAGCTGACTAAAAAGCGCCGCTAACTGATAGCAGCGTTTTAAAAATAATAAAGGCGGTCTTTTGACCGCCTTTTTGCTTATTTTTTAATAGAAATTTTTTTGTTGGGGTTAATTCCTTTAGCTAACCTAGATAGAATACTTCCAATTTTCTGATTTCAATATTTATTAGGATTGTTATGAAATTTAGCGCTGTCATTCTGGCCGCGGGTAAAGGTACCCGTATGTATTCTAATATGCCTAAAGTTCTGCATACACTCGCAGGAAAACCAATGGCAAAACATGTGATTGATACATGCGCTGGATTAGGTGCTCAGAACATCCATCTTGTGTATGGCCATGGTGGTGAGCAAATGCAATCTGTATTAGCTAACGAACCAGTGAATTGGGTACTACAGGCTGAGCAGTTGGGCACAGGTCACGCTGTTGATCAAGCTTCTGCTCAGTTTGAAGATGATGAAAAGATTTTAGTGCTTTACGGCGATGTACCACTTATTTCTGAAGAAACCATTGAGAGTCTTCTTGATGCTAAACCTGAAGGTGGTATTGCACTGCTAACGGTTGTTATGGATAACCCAACAGGTTATGGCCGTATTGTTCGTCGTAACGGTCCTGTTGTTGCTATCGTTGAGCAAAAAGACGCAACGGAAGAACAAAAGCTAATTAAAGAAATTAACACCGGTGTGATGGTCGCACGTGGTGAAGATTTACGTCGTTGGTTATCAAACCTTAACAACAATAATGCGCAAGGTGAGTACTACTTAACTGACGTTATTGCAGCAGCGCACGCAGAAGGCCGCGCCGTAGAAGCGGTCCACCCTGTGAATCCTATTGAAGTTGAAGGGGTTAATGACCGCTCACAACTTGCTCGTTTAGAGCGCGCATTCCAATCGATGCAAGCACAAAAACTGTTAGAGCAAGGTGTGATGCTGCGCGATCCTGCACGTTTTGATCTTCGTGGACAACTTCAGTGTGGTATGGATTGCGAAATTGATGCCAATGTTATCATTGAAGGTAAAGTTACATTAGGTGATTACGTTCGTATTGGTGCTGGCTGTGTTTTAAAAGATTGTGAGATTGACGATAATACTATCGTTCGTCCATACAGTGTAATTGAAGGTGCGACCGTTGGTGAAGAATGTACGGTTGGTCCATTTACGCGCTTACGCCCAGGCGCAGAAATGTGTAATGACTCTCATGTAGGCAACTTCGTGGAAGTAAAAAATGCGCGTATTGGTGAAGGCTCAAAAGCGAACCACCTTACTTACCTAGGTGATGCTGAGATCGGTCAACGTACGAACATTGGTGCCGGTACGATTACCTGTAACTACGATGGTGCAAACAAGTTCAAAACCATCATAGGTAATGACGTATTTGTTGGTTCTGATAGTCAACTTGTCGCGCCTGTGACCATAGCAGATGGCGCAACAGTTGGTGCTGGTACTACATTGACCAAAGATGTGGCAGAAGGTGAGTTAGTGATCACTCGTGCACAAGAGCGCAAGATCACTGGCTGGCAACGTCCAGTAAAACAGAAATAAGACTAGCTAATCGATAATTTAAAGCCGCTCGTAATGAGCGGCTTTACTTTTTGATATCTAATAACTCGGTACTGCAATACGTTTTTCCAGCCATCGCACTGCTTGAGATACAAGTAAAATAAGCAGCAGGTATTCGAGAACTAAGAAAGTATATATCTCCAACGGTAAGTACTCATTCACGACCAATTCATTGGCTCGCCTTGTTAGATCGCTTAAACCAATCACACTGACCAGCGAACTCATCTTGAGAATATAAACGAACTGATTCCCCAGTGGTGGCAAGATTTGGCGAAATGCTTGTGGAAGAATCACCAAGCGCATTTTTTGCCAATAATTCAAGCCGAGAGACTCTGCTGCTTCGTGTTGTCCGCGGCTGATGGCTTGGATTCCTCCTCTAAACACTTCCGCCATAAAGGCACTTTCTGCAATAGTTAATGCGATCACACCTGCCCAAAAGTGATTGAGGGACACATCAAGTAGTGTTGGCATACCGTAATACACCCAAAGCAGTAAAACCAAAACAGGGATAGAACGTATCACCTCAACATAAATGCGGTTGACCCATTTCAATGCTGGATAGTCAGAAAGCGCGGGGAGGGCGACGAACAAGCCAATCATCATCGCAAACAGCATGCTGATTAAAGACACTTGGATTGTGTCATTAAAACCAGCGGTCAGAAATTTAATATTGGTGAGTCCTTGCTCTGTGGAAGGATCAAGCACATACCAACCCCAGTGATAATCGGAACACCCAGTTATCAATAAAAGTGAAATTAGCCAGAAATAACGATAGTTCACACAACACCCTGTCTTTGCTAATAATTGTTCCTTGTTGCTGCTATGTTATCAGTGTTATGACCTAATTTGTTATATGGAATGGATACATAAGGAAAAATAATGAAAAAAATCTTAGTTGTGCTAGGCCTGTCTTTACTTACTGTTTGCCAGGTTGCGAATGCCCAAAGTCGTTTACATGAAATTTTGGATGCAGGAGTGCTTAGAGTTGGGATGACGGGAGATTGGAATCCGATGACAATGAAAGATCCCGCTACCAATAGTTATCGTGGGTTTGATATTGATGTCACGACGGAACTAGCGAAAGATCTGGGGGTAAAAGTTGAGTATGTTGCAACAGACTGGAAAACATTGGTGAATGGCATTACTGCCAATAAATACGACATTACTGGTAGTGCGTCTCTGAATATGTCTCGAGCTAAGGTTGCGGGTTACAGTCAGCCGTATTTCTATCTCGCCTTTGTACCCGTGGTGCAAAAGAAAGATTTAGCCAAGTTTTCTGATTGGGCTGACTTTGACAAACCTGACGTAAAAGTTGCTGCTACGCTGGGTACGGTACAAGACAAAATGGTGAAAGAGTTTTTTCCATCGGCGCAACATATAGTGATTGAAGCACCAGCGCGTGATTTCCAAGAGCTACTGGCTCGTCGTGCTGACGTTTCTGTGACGTCAAATGTTGAAGCCGCAACGCTAGTGGAGAAGTTTAAACAGTTAGCCATCGTACCGGTGAAAGCCCCACGTAAGCCAACACCCATTGCGATGCTGTTACCTCAAGATGACCAGGTATGGATTAACTATATCAACCATTGGGTTGAGCTAAAGAAAACACAGGGGTTCTTTAAGCAAACTGCAGAAAAATGGGGACTGAAAAGTTTGTAATCACTTACTAGAGTGAGAGCCGCATTGTGCGGCTCTCACTGTTTTAGTTATTCGTCGCTGACAATTCGTGAATTATCTGGCGTGGTAAAGTGCTGCGATAGTTCACGGTTTGATACGATATAACCAATCCATAAACCGCCCATGCAAATAACAATTGCGATACCTGTCACCGCCTGAGCTTGGCTGGCTAACATTGCAACCAGCGCACTAGAAAGGCTACTGACACATATTTGTAAGCTGTTTTGCAGACCTGCAGCGGTTGCTGGGCTCTGCTTTGCACTGGAGAGTGCGCGGTTGACAACAATGGGATACAAAGCACCATTGGCAACGGCTATTAGGCAAAATGGAGCAAGTATTGGCCAAATTGAGGTTAACTGCCATTGTGAAGCAATAAAAATCAGCAGGGCAGCAACACTGAACAACCCTATCAATTGGCGCAGTACCTTTTCATCACCAAATTTACTAACACACACTTTCCCTAAGTAGCCACCAACCATGAATGCAATGGTTTGTGGAATAAAGCTCATACCTATATCTGCGGGTGAATAACCCAATTGAGCCATGATCTCTGGCATTCCGGTTAGATAGGCAAAAAATGCTGCAGAAGCAGTAGCAAACATCATCACATTACCAAGATAAGCTTTGGATGATAAAAGTCCTTTGATGTCATGCTTAATCGAAGTTTGCTTACTTTCAATTTGCTCCTTGGGTTGAACCATGGTCGCAGCAGCTAACACAATACCTACGATACTTAAGCAAACAAAAATACTGTGCCAACCAAAATTGTTAGCCAACACGACTCCTAACTGTGGAGCGAGCGCTGGTGAAAGAGCAACCAATGGCATAATGGTTGCAAAAATTTGTTGGCTGATCTTCGCTTCATAACGTTTGATCACCATTGCTTGCCAGATCACCGCAGGGGCACATACACCGATTGCTTGAATGAAGCGCAGTAGTAGCAATTGCCATACTTGGTCGCTAAATGCGAGTCCGACTGAAGCGAAGGTGAATACTGCCATACCGACAATTAACGTATTTCTATGGCCAAATCGGTCAGAAGCCAGTCCCCATAAGAGTTGTCCACTGGCCATACCGACAAGAAAAACGGTTAATGAGAGGGCAATTTGTTCTGGACCAGTAGCAAAATCCGCTTCCATTGCCTTAAATGCTGGTAAATACATATCTGTAGCAACAAAGCCCAACATAGATAACGCAGCAAGATAAAAAAGTTGTAATTTGGATACTTTCATAGCAATTCCGTTGAAATTAATTCATAGATAGATCTGTGTTGGCGCCAACCTTTTTATTTGGGTTGTTATTCTATTTTTCGCTTTCGATAAAATGAAACGTTATTATTTGTAGTTATCTATCAAATTTTTTGAAAGGTTATATGTGAGTGTATTTTCCAAATCTTCGTTAGAGATGATCGACACTATTGCCCGAGTTGAGAGTTTTTCTGCTGCGGCAGAGGTACTTCACAAAGTACCTTCAGCGATCAGCTATAGCGTGCGGCAAATTGAACAAGAGCTGGATGTAGTGTTGTTTCGCCGCTTACCCCGCAAAGTTGAGCTTACTCCTGCGGGAGAGTTATTCCTCAAGCAGGCGCGTGCGATGTTACGCCAAATGGAAGAAGTGAAAGCACAAACGCGTCGTGCGGCACATGGATGGCAGAAAACGTTGCGCTTAACATTAGATAACGTTGTGAAGCTCGATAAGATGAAGCCGTTGATCGAAGCTTTTTATCAAACCTTTGATCACGCTGAATTACAGATCAACATGGAGGTTTTCAATGGATCTTGGGAAGCGATCGCGCAAGGTCGGGCTGATATTGTCATTGGTGCCACCTCTGCAATCCCTGTCGGTGGTGATTTTGAAGTCAAAGAGATGGGAACATTGGACTGGGCATTTGTAATGTCTCCTAGTCATCCATGCGTGAAAGAGCAGTGTTTGACGGAGTCATTTGTGAGCCAGTTTCCAGCTATTTGTCTTGATGATACTTCAAATATATTGCCAAAAAGACACACGGTGCATTACCCCAAGCAACGCCGATTGCTGTTACCAAATTGGTACAGCGCAATAGAATGCTTGAAGAATGGTGTTGGGGTCGGCTATATGCCGAGTCACATTGCCCAACCACTGATTACTGAAGGCGTGCTGGTGGAAAAGGTTTTGGAAGAGGAAAAACCGCTGAGCCAATGTTGCTTAGTGTGGCGAAAAGATGAAAACCATAAGATGATCCAATGGATGGTTGACTACCTAGGATCCAGTGATCAACTTTATCAAGATTGGTTGAAAGTTAAATGATCCAACAAAAAGCGCTAGCATTGCTAGCGCTTTGATCTTTATTGTGGATCATGGTCGTTCAAATACGGTCGCAATGCCCTGGCCTAAACCAATACACATGGTTGCGAGACCGTATTTCGCGTCTTTCGCTTCCATTAGGTTAATCAGAGTCGTCGAGATGCGTGAGCCAGAGCAACCAAGCGGGTGACCCAATGCAATCGCACCCCCGTTAAGGTTGACCTTCTCATCCATAACATCAAGCAGACCCAAGTCTTTGGCACACGGCAGAGACTGCGCGGCAAATGCTTCGTTTAGCTCAACCACATCCATGTCTTCAATTGAAAGACCAGCACGCTTGAGCGCTTTTTGCGTCGCAGGTACAGGACCGTAACCCATAATGGAAGGATCGCAACCCGCAATGGCCATGCCTTTAATACGTGCACGAATCTTCAAGCCAAGTTCATTGGCTTTCTCTTCACTCATGATTAACATCGCTGATGCACCATCAGACAGCGCCGATGATGTACCAGCAGTTACTGTGCCGTTTGCTGGGTCGAACACAGGGCGAAGCTGAGATAGACCTTCAACGGATGTCTCTGGGCGAATGACTTCATCGTAATCGAGAGTAAATAGCGTGCCGTCAACCGCATGACCTTCGATTGGTAGGATTTCGTTTTTAAAACGACCCTCTACGGTTGCAGCATGCGCACGAGCATGAGAACGCGCAGCAAACTCGTCTTGTTGCTCACGGCTAATGCCATGCAGCTTACCAAGCATTTCAGCGGTTAAGCCCATCATGCCTGCTGCTTTTGCAACGGTCTTTGACATGCCAGGGTGGAAGTCCACGCCGTGGTTCATTGGTACGTGTCCCATGTGCTCAACGCCACCAATTAGGCAGATTTCAGCGTCACCCGTCATGATCGCACGTGTACCGTCATGCAGTGCCTGCATGGATGAACCACACAGGCGATTAACCGTCACCGCGCCAATTTCAATTGGTAGACCAGCTAGTAGCGCTGCATTACGTGCCACGTTAAAGCCTTGTTCTAGTGTTTGTTGTACACAGCCCCAGTAGATATCTTCAATTTCGCTTGGGTTTACTTGTGGGTTACGTGCAAGAATACCTTTCATTAGGCGCGCAGATAGATCTTCTGCTCGCGTATGACGGAAAGCACCACCTTTAGAGCGACCCATTGGAGTACGTAGACAATCGACTACGACAACATTTCTTGTTTGATTAGTCATTTTAGAATCCCTCCTTAGATAGAACCTTGCTGTTGTGCATCGTAAAAGTTTCCACCTTTCGCCGCCATATCAATCAGCATCTGTGGTACTTGGTACATTGCACCAAGCTCTGAGTATTGTTTTGCCATTGCAACAAACTCAGCAATACCTACGCTATCTAAGTAGCGGAATACGCCACCGCGAAATGGAGGGAAGCCAAGACCGTAAACCAGTGCCATATCCGCTTCTTGTGGAGTGGCAATGATGCCTTCTTGTAGACACAGTACCACTTCGTTGATCATTGGAATCATCATACGTTGAATGATGGTTTGTTCGTCAAAGTCCTGTTTATCGGCACAAACGTCAGCGAGTACCGGCAAGATCTCTTCAGAGAAGGTTTTCTTAGGCTTACCTTTTCTATCAATGGTGTAGCTGTAGAAGCCATTGCCATTCTTCTGGCCGTATTTATCTGCTTCGAACAGCGCATCTATTGCGTCACGACCTTGTTTGCCCATACGCTCAGGGAAGCCTTGTACCATAACGGCTTGTGCGTGGTGAGCTGTATCAATACCAACAACATCGAGCAAGTATGCAGGTCCCATCGGCCAACCAAACTTACGTTCCATGATTTTGTCGATTTTCGTAAAGTCAGCACCATCGCGAAGTAGCATGCTGAAGCCACCAAAGTATGGGAACAATACGCGGTTTACAAAGAACCCTGGGCAGTCATTAACGACAATTGGTGATTTGCCCATTTTCGCAGCGTACGCAACAACGCGATTGATGGTTTCATCAGAGGTATGTTTACCACGGATGATCTCAACAAGAGGCATGCGGTGCACTGGGTTGAAGAAGTGCATGCCACAGAAGTTTTCTGGGCGTTTCAGCGATTTTGCCAACAGGTTGATAGGAATTGTTGAGGTGTTTGAGGTGATAACCGTGTCTTCACTGACATGCGATTCGACTTCACTCAGAACAGCTGCTTTTACTTTCGGGTTTTCTACTACGGCCTCAACAATCACGTCTGATTCTTCGATGCCTGCGTAATGTAGGCTTGGTGTGATAGACGCTAAAATACCAGCCATCTTAAAGCCATCAATGCGACCACGAGATAAGCGTTTGTTGAGCAGCTTAGATGCTTCAGTCATGCCTAAATCGAGTGAAGGTTGCGCGATGTCTTTCATTAACACCGGTACGCCTTTTAATGCAGATTGGTAGGCGATGCCGCCGCCCATAATGCCCGCACCAAGCACAGCCGCACGTTGCGTGTCTTTACTCGCTGACTTAGCTGATTTTTTAGCAAGCCCTTTAATGTATTGGTCATTAAGGAACAAACCAACCAGTGATTTTGCTTCTTCAGACTTAGCCAGTTTTACGAAGTGCTTACGTTCAATGTCGAGTGCTTCGTTACGAGCAAAGCGAGCACCTTCTTCAATAGTAATAACGGCTGTCATTGGAGCAGGGTAGTGAGGGCCTGCTTTTTGTGCCACCAGACCCTTCGCCATGGTAAAGCTCATCATTGATTCAAGCTTACTTAGCGTCAGTGGTGACGTTTTTTGCCTGCGACGAGCTTGCCAGTCCAACTTCTCGTTGATTGCCGAGGTCAGTGTCTTGAGTGCTGACTCGTAAAGTGTGTCGGTATCAACAACCGCATCAAGAAGACCAATTTTTAACGCTTCATCCGCACGACACGCTTTACCTTGAGTGATCACTTCCATTGCGCTGTCAGCACCAATAACACGCGGCAGACGCACACAACCACCAAAGCCCGGCATGATGCCCAGTTTTGTTTCTGGTAGACCGATGCTGGTGGTCTTGTCACCAATTCGCATATCAGTTGCAAGCACACACTCACAACCGCCACCTAACGTGTGGCCTTTTAGTACCGAGATAGTCGGGACGGGTAAGTCTTCCAGCTTGTTAAAGATGCTGTTAGCAAATTGCAGCCACTGATCGAGCTCAGCGTCTGTCTTGGCGAAAAGACCTAAGAATTCGGTGATATCTGCGCCAACAATAAAGCTTTCTTTGTCTGAAGTAAGAATAAGCCCTTTTAGGCCTGAATGGTCTTTGAGTGCGTCAAGCGCTTTGTTGAGTGATTCAAGAGTGGCCAAGTCCAGTTTGTTAACTGAGTTGGGAGAGCAGAAGCTGAGCTTGGCGATACCATCTTGTACTTCCTTTACCTGTAGGGTGTTAGCTTGGTAAATCATTGTTTATCTCCGTGACCTACAATGTGTCATTGTGTCTTGGTAAGTCGTTTTATTTTTATTCTGGTTAGACCAGTTGTTCTAGTGTGGACCTCGGATTGTATATTTTCAATACATTTTTTAAACAAGTGTTTAACATTGTGCATTAAAACATGTCATCGCGTTTTTTTGCTTGGTCGTGATACACTGACTTTTCTGTGAAAAAACAACTGCTCTCATGAATGAACTTCCTTATCTAATCCCCGCTAGTGAAATCACTTTTGAAGAAGAAATTAAAAAGAGTGTCTTTATTACCCACTTAGCCCATACGCCAACCATTGAGTCTGCGAAGGCTTATGTGGAATGCATAAAACAGAAGCATAATGCGGCACGACATAATTGCTGGGGCTTTGTAGCTGGGCGTCCTGAAGATTCAATGAAGTGGGGTTTTAGTGATGATGGTGAGCCGTCAGGAACTGCGGGTAAGCCTATTTTGGCACAACTATCGGGTTCTGGAGTGGGTGAGATCACCGCGGTGGTAACCCGTTATTCTGGCGGTATTAAGCTCGGAACAGGTGGTTTAGTTAAAGCGTATGGTGGAGGAGTACAACAAGCTCTCAAGCTGCTTCAAACTATCGAGAAAAAAATAACCACAATATTGCGAGTAGAGTTAGACTATGGTTTTATGCCCATCGCTCAATCCCTTTTTACTCAGTTTGATGCCAATGAAGTGCAAGCAGAGTACAGTGATCAAGTGGTTTTGTTGCTCGAGATTGAAGTGCGTCAAGTGGACGCGTTTACTCAAATGATGGTCAATAAGAGTGGAGCAAAAGTCTTGATAACTCCACTGGACGGAACAAACAATAAGAAATAGGAAGTCTGAAGCGTTGCTTCACTAGTCGAGCAATCCATGCAATTTCGTTCAATTATCCGAATCGTTGGTCTTCTGCTGGCCCTTTTCAGCGTGACCATGTTGGCCCCGGCGTTAGTCGCACTTATCTATCGAGATGGTGCGGGTGTCCCTTTTGTGACCACGTTTTTTGTACTCCTTTTTTGTGGTGCACTATGCTGGTTCCCCAATCGCCATCATAAACACGAACTTAAAGCTCGGGATGGCTTTCTTATCGTGGTTTTATTTTGGACGGTACTAGGCAGTGCGGGCTCATTACCTTTTTTAATCGCAGATAACCCGAGTATTTCGGTTACTGATGCCTTTTTTGAGTCTTTTTCAGCATTAACAACCACAGGGGCAACGGTTATCGTTGGCCTTGATGAGCTTCCTAAAGCCATTCTCTTTTATCGTCAGCTACTTCAGTGGTTTGGTGGTATGGGGATCATCGTATTGGCTGTCGCAATTCTTCCTGTATTAGGGATCGGGGGAATGCAGTTATATCGCGCAGAAATTCCTGGGCCAGTTAAAGATTCCAAGATGACGCCTAGAATTGCGGAAACCGCAAAAGCGCTTTGGTATATATACCTGAGTTTAACCATTGCATGTGCAACCGCGTTTTGGCTTGCAGGAATGACGCCATTTGATGCAATTAGCCATAGTTTTTCGACAATCGCGATTGGCGGTTTCTCAACTCATGATGCCAGCATGGGATATTTTGATAGCTATGCGATTAACATGATCACCGTAGTCTTCTTACTTATTTCTGCATGTAATTACTCACTTCACTTTGCCGCCTTTGCTTCTGGTGGTGTTCATCCTAAATACTATTGGAAAGATCCGGAATTTCGTGCCTTTATCTTTATTCAGGTTTTGTTATTTGTAGTGTGCTTCCTTGTTTTACTGAATCATCACTCTTACCAGTCGACTTATGACGCATTTGATCAGGCGTTATTCCAAACCGTATCGATATCAACAACCGCCGGTTTTACCACGACAGGTTTTTCTGAATGGCCGATCTTTTTACCTGTATTATTGCTATTTTCTTCTTTTATTGGTGGTTGTGCTGGTTCTACCGGTGGTGGAATGAAGGTTATACGAATATTGCTTCTTACACTCCAAGGTGCTCGTGAATTAAAACGGCTGGTTCACCCTAGAGCTGTCTATACGATTAAAGTTGGTGGTACTGCACTATCACAACGTGTCGTTGATGCCGTATGGGGATTCTTCTCTGCTTATGCGTTGGTATTTGTTGCCTGCATGCTAGCGCTAATTGCAACTGGAATGGATGAGCTAAGTGCATTCTCTGCTGTTGCTGCCACCTTAAATAACTTAGGCCCAGGATTGGGAGAAGTGGCTTTACATTTTGGAGAAGTCAATGATAAAGCCAAATGGGTACTAATCGTCTCGATGTTGTTTGGTCGTTTAGAGATATTTACATTATTAATTCTACTTACGCCTACTTTTTGGCGGAGTTGAGGGGAAATTGTGTCAAAGGCTTTGTTTTTGTATTCAACCAATGAAGGACAAACTAAGAAAATCCTTCTTTATATAGAGAAAGAGCTACCAGATTATCAATGTGACATAGTTAATTTGAATGAAGTGACTGATGTTGACTTTAACCAGTATGACAAAGTGATGATTGGGGCCTCCATTCGTTACGGCAAACTTAATAAAAAGCTCTATCAATTTATCCATTCGAACCTGGCTCAGTTAAAACATGCAAAAGTAGCTTTCTTTTGTGTCAATCTAACGGCAAGAAAAGAAGAGCAAGGAAAAGATACGCCAGAGGGTAGTGTTTACATTAAAACATTTTTGAAAAAATCACCGTGGCAGCCAGAAATGATCGGTGTTTTTGCGGGGGCGCTTTATTATCCAAGGTACCGTTGGTTCGATAAAATGATGATTCGCCTCATTATGACTATGACGGGTGGTGAGACTGATACAACAAAAGAAGTGGAATACACTAATTGGAAAAAAGTGGCTCTATTTGCTGAAAAATTCAAAAATTGGTGAAGATGACAGCGAGTTTTTATCCTTTTAGCTTAATTTCTGTCCTAACGATAGAAAAGTGTCTTTTTTTTCGAAAAAAGGGTTGCCAATATAATCTCGATCTCTATAATGCCCCCTCGCTGACACGGCAACGCTTCGAAAGAAACGAAAGCCAAGCCAGCAGGTCAATTAGCCAAGCGGAAACGCTTGAAAAAAGTTTGAAAAAAGTGGTTGACACTAAACTTTATCTCGCTAAAATGGCCGTCCACTTGAGCGAGGCTCAAATGGAAAGCTCTTTAACAATATAAACCTATCAATCTGTGTGGGCACTCGTTGATGATAATCCAATTAGAAGCTTCGGCTTCAAATTAGGTTTCAATGAAACGAAGTGACCATTGAATCGAAAGATTCAGCACAGTCAATTCAAACATTACATTATGTAATGTTCAGTATTCATTGAGCCGACAAAATCTTAAATTGAAGAGTTTGATCATGGCTCAGATTGAACGCTGGCGGCAGGCCTAACACATGCAAGTCGAGCGGAAACGAGTTATCTGAACCTTCGGGGAACGATAACGGCGTCGAGCGGCGGACGGGTGAGTAATGCCTAGGAAATTGCCCTGATGTGGGGGATAACCATTGGAAACGATGGCTAATACCGCATAATAGCTTCGGCTCAAAGAGGGGGACCTTCGGGCCTCTCGCGTCAGGATATGCCTAGGTGGGATTAGCTAGTTGGTGAGGTAAAGGCTCACCAAGGCGACGATCCCTAGCTGGTCTGAGAGGATGATCAGCCACACTGGAACTGAGACACGGTCCAGACTCCTACGGGAGGCAGCAGTGGGGAATATTGCACAATGGGCGCAAGCCTGATGCAGCCATGCCGCGTGTGTGAAGAAGGCCTTCGGGTTGTAAAGCACTTTCAGTCGTGAGGAAGGTAATGTAGTTAATAGCTGCATTATTTGACGTTAGCGACAGAAGAAGCACCGGCTAACTCCGTGCCAGCAGCCGCGGTAATACGGAGGGTGCGAGCGTTAATCGGAATTACTGGGCGTAAAGCGCATGCAGGTGGTTTGTTAAGTCAGATGTGAAAGCCCGGGGCTCAACCTCGGAATAGCATTTGAAACTGGCAGACTAGAGTACTGTAGAGGGGGGTAGAATTTCAGGTGTAGCGGTGAAATGCGTAGAGATCTGAAGGAATACCGGTGGCGAAGGCGGCCCCCTGGACAGATACTGACACTCAGATGCGAAAGCGTGGGGAGCAAACAGGATTAGATACCCTGGTAGTCCACGCCGTAAACGATGTCTACTTGGAGGTTGTGGCCTTGAGCCGTGGCTTTCGGAGCTAACGCGTTAAGTAGACCGCCTGGGGAGTACGGTCGCAAGATTAAAACTCAAATGAATTGACGGGGGCCCGCACAAGCGGTGGAGCATGTGGTTTAATTCGATGCAACGCGAAGAACCTTACCTACTCTTGACATCTACAGAAGCCAGCGGAGACGCAGGTGTGCCTTCGGGAACTGTAAGACAGGTGCTGCATGGCTGTCGTCAGCTCGTGTTGTGAAATGTTGGGTTAAGTCCCGCAACGAGCGCAACCCTTATCCTTGTTTGCCAGCACTTCGGGTGGGAACTCCAGGGAGACTGCCGGTGATAAACCGGAGGAAGGTGGGGACGACGTCAAGTCATCATGGCCCTTACGAGTAGGGCTACACACGTGCTACAATGGCGCATACAGAGGGCGGCCAACTTGCGAGAGTGAGCGAATCCCAAAAAGTGCGTCGTAGTCCGGATTGGAGTCTGCAACTCGACTCCATGAAGTCGGAATCGCTAGTAATCGTGGATCAGAATGCCACGGTGAATACGTTCCCGGGCCTTGTACACACCGCCCGTCACACCATGGGAGTGGGCTGCAAAAGAAGTGGGTAGTTTAACCTTCGGGGGGACGCTCACCACTTTGTGGTTCATGACTGGGGTGAAGTCGTAACAAGGTAGCGCTAGGGGAACCTGGCGCTGGATCACCTCCTTATACGATGATTATTGCGATGAGTGTTCACACAGATTGATGGTTTATGTAGTTTAAGAGATGGAACATCCCCCAAGATGTTCGACTTAGTGTCCCGTTCGTCTAGAGGCCTAGGACACCGCCCTTTCACGGCGGTAACAGGGGTTCGACTCCCCTACGGGATACCATTGGGTCGTTAGCTCAGTTGGTAGAGCAGTTGACTTTTAATCAATTGGTCGCAGGTTCGAATCCTGCACGACCCACCATTTTCTCGATATGGGGCTATAGCTCAGCTGGGAGAGCGCCTGCCTTGCACGCAGGAGGTCAGCAGTTCGATCCTGCTTAGCTCCACCATTCGTGAAACTTCTTCCTATTAAGAAGTAAAACTAATATGGGCGATTAGCTCAGTTGGGAGAGCACCTGCCTTACAAGCAGGGGGTCACTGGTTCGAGCCCGGTATCGCCCACCATCTTTAAGCATTCTTACGAGTGTGTTTAAAAATGGTTTTCATCAGAAAACATAGCTCTTTAACAATTTGGAAAGCTGACAAATCAACAAATTATTGTTGATTGTAAAGTTCTCAATGTTTGTCTTTATGACAAACACCAAAATAACACATTCAAGTGTTCTTGGAATTTGAGTCCGGCAAAATCGAGTCTGCATCATGTATAAAAATTGCAGACAACTTTGGTTGTTTAACATCAATTCGAAACTCCTTCGGGTTGTATGGTTAAGTGACTAAGCGTACACGGTGGATGCCTTGGCAGTCAGAGGCGATGAAAGACGTAGTAACTTGCGATAAGCCCAGATTAGGTAGTAACAACCATTTGAGTCTGGGATTTCTGAATGGGGAAACCCACGTGCATAAGCACGTATCTTTACCTGAATACATAGGGTAAAGAGGCGAACCGGGGGAACTGAAACATCTAAGTACCCCGAGGAAAAGAAATCAACCGAGATTCCGAAAGTAGCGGCGAGCGAAATTGGATTAGCCCTTAAGCTTTTAATGCGTCAGGTGAAAGTTCTGGAAAGTTCTGCGATACAGGGTGATAGCCCCGTAACCGGCAGCGCATTTTAAGTGAAATCGAGTAGGGCGGGACACGTGATATCCTGTCTGAATATGGGGGGACCATCCTCCAAGGCTAAATACTACTGACTGACCGATAGTGAACCAGTACCGTGAGGGAAAGGCGAAAAGAACCCCTGTGAGGGGAGTGAAATAGAACCTGAAACCGTGTACGTACAAGCAGTAGGAGCACCTTCGTGGTGTGACTGCGTACCTTTTGTATAATGGGTCAGCGACTTATATTCAGTGGCAAGGTTAACCATCTAGGGGAGCCGTAGGGAAACCGAGTCTTAACTGGGCGCTCAGTCTCTGGATATAGACCCGAAACCAGGTGATCTAGCCATGGGCAGGTTGAAGGTTGAGTAACATCAACTGGAGGACCGAACCGACTAATGTTGAAAAATTAGCGGATGACTTGTGGCTAGGGGTGAAAGGCCAATCAAACCTGGAGATAGCTGGTTCTCCCCGAAATCTATTTAGGTAGAGCCTCGGACGAATACTACTGGGGGTAGAGCACTGTTAAGGCTAGGGGGTCATCCCGACTTACCAACCCTTTGCAAACTCCGAATACCAGTAAGTACTATCCGGGAGACACACGGCGGGTGCTAACGTCCGTCGTGGAGAGGGAAACAACCCAGACCGCCAGCTAAGGTCCCAAATTATAGCTAAGTGGGAAACGATGTGGGAAGGCTTAGACAGCTAGGATGTTGGCTTAGAAGCAGCCATCATTTAAAGAAAGCGTAATAGCTCACTAGTCGAGTCGGCCTGCGCGGAAGATGTAACGGGGCTAAGCTATAAACCGAAGCTGCGGCAATGCGATTTATCGTATTGGGTAGGGGAGCGTTCTGTAAGCCGTTGAAGGTGTGTTGTAAAGCATGCTGGAGGTATCAGAAGTGCGAATGCTGACATGAGTAACGATAAAGGGGGTGAAAAACCCCCTCGCCGGAAGACCAAGGGTTCCTGTCCAACGTTAATCGGGGCAGGGTAAGTCGACCCCTAAGGCGAGGCTGAAAAGCGTAGTCGATGGGAAACGGGTTAATATTCCCGTACTTCTTACAATTGCGATGGGGGGACGGAGAAGGCTAGGTGGGCCTGGCGACGGTTGTCCAGGTTCAAGTGCGTAGGCTTAAGAGTTAGGTAAATCCGGCTCTTTTTAAGGCTGAGACACGACGTCGAGCTACTACGGTAGTGAAGTCATTGATGCCATGCTTCCAGGAAAAGCCTCTAAGCTTCAGATTGTAAGGAATCGTACCCCAAACCGACACAGGTGGTCGGGTAGAGAATACCAAGGCGCTTGAGAGAACTCGGGTGAAGGAACTAGGCAAAATGGTACCGTAACTTCGGGAGAAGGTACGCTCTTGACGGTGAAGTCCCTTGCGGATGGAGCTATTGAGAGTCGCAGATACCAGGTGGCTGCAACTGTTTATTAAAAACACAGCACTGTGCAAAATCGTAAGATGACGTATACGGTGTGACGCCTGCCCGGTGCCGGAAGGTTAATTGATGGGGTTAGACTTAGGTCGAAGCTCTTGATCGAAGCCCCGGTAAACGGCGGCCGTAACTATAACGGTCCTAAGGTAGCGAAATTCCTTGTCGGGTAAGTTCCGACCTGCACGAATGGCGTAATGATGGCCACGCTGTCTCCACCCGAGACTCAGTGAAATTGAAATCGCTGTGAAGATGCAGTGTACCCGCGGCTAGACGGAAAGACCCCGTGAACCTTTACTACAGCTTGGCACTGAACATTGAGCCTACATGTGTAGGATAGGTGGGAGGCTTTGAAGCAAGTACGCCAGTATTTGTGGAGCCGACCTTGAAATACCACCCTTGTATGTTTGATGTTCTAACTTAGCCCCATTATCTGGGGTGAGGACAGTGCCTGGTGGGTAGTTTGACTGGGGCGGTCTCCTCCCAAAGAGTAACGGAGGAGCACGAAGGTGGGCTAATCACGGTTGGACATCGTGAGGTTAGTGCAATGGCATAAGCCCGCTTGACTGCGAGAATGACAATTCGAGCAGGTGCGAAAGCAGGTCATAGTGATCCGGTGGTTCTGAATGGAAGGGCCATCGCTCAACGGATAAAAGGTACTCCGGGGATAACAGGCTGATACCGCCCAAGAGTTCATATCGACGGCGGTGTTTGGCACCTCGATGTCGGCTCATCACATCCTGGGGCTGAAGTCGGTCCCAAGGGTATGGCTGTTCGCCATTTAAAGTGGTACGCGAGCTGGGTTTAGAACGTCGTGAGACAGTTCGGTCCCTATCTGCCGTGGGCGTTGGAAGATTGAAGGGGGCTGCTCCTAGTACGAGAGGACCGGAGTGGACGAACCTCTGGTGTTCGGGTTGTGTCGCCAGACGCATTGCCCGGTAGCTAAGTTCGGAATCGATAACCGCTGAAAGCATCTAAGCGGGAAGCGAGCCCTGAGATGAGTCTTCCCTGATACTTTAAGTATCCTAAAGGGTTGTTCGAGACTAGAACGTTGATAGGCAGGGTGTGTAAGCGTTGTGAGGCGTTGAGCTAACCTGTACTAATTGCCCGTGAGGCTTAACCATACAACACCCAAGGGGTTTTGATGGACTCGAATTAAGAACATTGAATGTGTTAAGAACTTAAAAACAGCTTTCCAGATTAAAGAATTTTGCTTGGCGACCATAGCGATTTGGACCCACCTGATTTCCATTCCGAACTCAGAAGTGAAACGAATTAGCGCCGATGGTAGTGTGGGGCTTCCCCATGTGAGAGTAGGACATCGCCAGGCTTGTATTTTATTTTCACTTTTTATGAAAAAGTGAAGACAAAAACTTAGACTTTAGGTCTAACCAGTGCGGAGCGGTAGTTCAGTTGGTTAGAATACCGGCCTGTCACGCCGGGGGTCGCGGGTTCGAGTCCCGTCCGCTCCGCCACTTTATTTTAAGACCTCGCTTTTTAGCGAGGTCTTTTCGAATCTAAAAGAAAAAGTTTAGGGGTGTAGCTCCAATTGGCAGAGCAGCGGATTCCAAATCCGCGTGTTGGGAGTTCGAATCTCTCCACCCCTGCCATCTTAAGGCGCTAGTCGAAAGACTAGCGCCTTTTTCTTTTTGAATAATAAAGGCTTCAGAATAACCTTAAAAATATACAAAAGTGACATATGTAACTTTTGCAAAGATGTATAGTTATAACGGCATTATCTTAAGGTTTTCAAAACAATTATTGAGATATTTTTCTAACAAGAGTAGCATGGCCACACTAACTTGATGATGTTAGTGGGTGATGGAGTTCCACCTTTAACCGCTCGAAAGAGATAATGACTCCTGCTGTAGTAGGGTAGATCTATCTATGGTGGGGCGAAATTGTCTATCATTGTGACTATCCTGATTTTTCCCCTTAAATTAAGATAGTTGAGTATGTCTCATCCATTAAGTGCTAATCCCAAAATTTTTCTCCAGATCCTACGTTGGACTGCATTAATCACTCCTGTTGCAATCATTGTTGGGGCTCTCAATGCCTTTTTTCTCTGGCTATTAAGTTATGCGACAGATGTTCGTAACGGCAATATGTGGTTGATCTACTTCTTACCATTAGCCGGTGTGGTTATTGTTTATTGTTATCGAAACCTCGGTAAGAATTCCGAGGGTGGCAATAATCTCATTATGGATGAAATTCACGAGCCAGGTGCTGGTATTCCTACCCGTATGGGGCCATTAGTTCTGCTAACTACTGTGATTACTCATTTGTTTGGTGGTTCTGCTGGTCGAGAAGGGACTGCAGTACAAATTGGGGGAGCCGCTACGCACGCTTTAGCGCGTTTCTTTAAGTTAAATAAGGCAGATACCCGTCTTATTTTGATTGCAGGTGTTGCTGCTGGTTTTGGAGCGGTATTTGGAACCCCTTTAACTGGAGCCATCTTTGCCTTAGAAGTTATAGCGATTGGTCGCCTTCGTTATGACGCTATTGTTCCTGCACTTTTTGCGGCGATACTAGCGGATTTTGTTTGTTCATCATTGGGTGCACATCACACTCATTATCGTATCGACTTTCTTGAAAATATAACGGTGTTGCAGCATGCGGTTAAGATAGATTTATGGCTTTGTGCAAAAATCCTACTCGCTTCAATTGCTTTTGGTTTAGCTGGTTATCTATTTGGTGAACTGACTCATGCGTTCAAAGATATCTTTAAAGCAACACTAAAGAACCCATACTTGATTGTTGTTACCGGAGGCTTAATAGTTGTTGCTATCGTTAAGATCACTGGTAATTACGATTACATTGGGCTTGGCGTTTACTCTAATCAGGAAGGGGGAGTTAGCATATTAAGTGCTTTCCAAGAAGGTGGCGCAGAGTGGTATAGCTGGCTTGCAAAATTATTACTGACAGCTATTACGTTATCTGCCGGATTTAAAGGTGGTGAAGTAACACCTCTATTTTTTGTTGGTGCAACATTGGGGAATACTCTCGCGTGGGTTATGGGTGCTCCTGTTGATTTGTTTGCTGCGTTAGGTTTTCTTGCTGTATTTGCTGCTGCCACCAATACTCCTTTAGCTTGCACGATTATGGGTATTGAATTATTTGGAGCTGACCATATGTTGTATTTTGCGATAGCTTGTTATACCGCTTATTACTTTAGCGGCCATACAGGAATTTACTCTTCACAACGTATAGCAGTTCCTAAGTTGTTCGATTTAGGTGGCCAACCTCATCATTCAGGGAAGCTCGGAGAGCTTAGAGAAACACACTCTTCGTTATTAAAAGCAATGGTGAAGAAGTTTTCAAAGTAAAAAGAAGCCGCTATGGAGCGGCTTTTTTTATGAGACTTAATTATTCTGTTAAGTACTTGTTGTAGAGCTGCAACACCTCTATACTTTCAAACTAACTTGTCGGAGTGCCATAAGGCTGAGACCGTTAATTCGGGATCCGTTGAACCTGATCAGATTAATATCTGCGAAGGGAACAAGAGAAGGGAACACTGCTCATCTACCTGTGTTCTATCTATGATCAAAACAGTTTGGTTTAGTTAACTAAAGCTATTTTTGATACCTCTTGTCGCATCTATCCGCCAAGCATTTTTATCCATAAATACATAAATTAGGAAAAATGCTATGTCGAGTCGCAAGCAAGCGAGACTGGAAGCAAAACAGTTCATTGATACACTCTCGGTACAACCGTACCCAAATTCAAGCAAAGTCTATGTAGAGGGTTCACGTCCTGATATTCGTGTGCCAATGCGTGAAATATCACTCGCTGATAGCCTTATTGGAGGCACAAAAGAAGCGCCAATTTTCGAGCCTAATGAGCCAGTACGCGTTTACGATACCTCGGGTGTGTACACAGACCCAGAACACACCATAGACCTCTACAATGGCTTACCTAAGCTGAGAGAAGGGTGGATTGAAGAGCGTGCCGATACTGAACTACTCGATGAAGTAAGCTCGGTATACACCAAAGAGCGCCTAGAAGATGAAACGTTAGATGATCTTCGTTACGGCAATCTACCACGTATTCGACGTGCCAAAGATGGGCAGTGCGTGACTCAATTGCACTATGCTCGCAAAGGTGTAATCACACCAGAAATGGAATACATCGCCCTGCGTGAAAATATGGGGCGCGCTCAATACCGTGATGAAGTACTGAATCAACAGCATCCGGGTCAAAGCTTTGGTGCGAACCTACCAAAGGACATTACTGCTGAGTTTGTGCGTAAAGAAGTCGCCGAAGGTCGCGCTATTATCCCTTCTAATATCAACCACCCAGAATCCGAACCAATGATCATTGGACGTAACTTTTTGGTCAAAGTGAACGCCAACATCGGTAACTCATCGGTCACTTCTTCGATTGAAGAAGAAGTAGAGAAGTTAGTATGGGCAACGCGCTGGGGTGGAGATACCGTTATGGATCTCTCTACTGGACGTAATATTCACGAAACTCGCGAGTGGATTCTACGTAACAGTCCGGTTCCGATCGGTACTGTACCTATGTACCAAGCGCTTGAGAAAGTGAATGGTGTTGCGGAAAACCTTAACTGGGAAGTGATGCGCGATACTCTGATTGAGCAAGCAGAGCAGGGCGTTGACTACTTCACTATTCATGCCGGTTTACTACTCCGTTATGTGCCCATGACTGCAAAACGCGTTACTGGCATCGTTTCTCGTGGTGGTTCTATCATCGCGAAATGGTGTTTAGCGCATCACCAAGAAAGCTTCTTATATACCCACTTCCGAGAGATCTGTGAAATCTGCGCTAAGTATGATGTGGCACTTTCTCTGGGTGATGGTCTGCGTCCTGGCTCGGTGGCCGATGCGAACGACGAAGCGCAATTTGCTGAGCTTCGTACCCTTGGTGAGTTAACCAAGATTGCGTGGGAATACGACGTACAGGTGATTATCGAAGGTCCTGGTCATGTTCCAATGCATATGATCAAAGAGAACATGGAAGAGCAGTTAGAGCACTGCCATGAAGCTCCTTTTTACACCCTTGGTCCACTGACGACTGATGTTGCTC
The DNA here is from genome assembly GCF_040869035.1 of Vibrio sp. NTOU-M3. NCBI lineage: Bacteria > Pseudomonadati > Pseudomonadota > Gammaproteobacteria > Vibrionales > Vibrionaceae > Vibrio > Vibrio sp. NTOU-M3. Next base: position 3,183,640 of record NZ_CP162100.1, on the reverse strand, counting down.
CTGGTTATGACCATATTACTTCAGGTATTGGCGCTGCGATGATTGGTTGGTATGGCTGTGCGATGCTTTGTTATGTAACTCCTAAAGAACACCTTGGCTTACCGAACAAAGAAGATGTAAAGGTAGGTATGATCACTTACAAGCTTGCTGCGCACGCCGCTGATTTGGCAAAGGGACACCCTGGTGCTCAAGTTCGTGATAACGCACTTTCTAAAGCTCGCTTCGAGTTCCGCTGGGAAGACCAATTTAACTTGTCGCTCGACCCAGATACCGCTCGTGCTTTCCATGATGAAACCTTGCCTCAAGAGTCTGGAAAAGTTGCTCACTTCTGTTCGATGTGTGGACCAAAGTTCTGCTCGATGAAGATTTCGCAAGAGGTACGAGAATACGCGAAAGATACTGAGCAAGTTGCTGCGGACCAAGCTATCTCAATCAAAATGCTGGATGATCCTCTTGAGGGGATGCGTCAGAAATCGCAAGAGTTTAGAGACACAGGTTCAGAGTTATACCACCCAGCAGCACATGCCGAGGTAAGTGACTAATGAGCAAAATCCTTATTCCGTCATCATTGATTGAACTGACAGGTTTAGTTCAGCAATGTTTGTTGTTGGCGAAAGAACAGGGTTTTAGCATCGAAGACATTGAGTTGGGTGTGAGCCCAACTCAATCTATTCAGCTTGTTCGCGACCAACAGACCACACGCATAATGACAGATCTTATTGATGGTTATGACTCCGAGCATGAGAGTTCATTTGTGCTCTATTACCGCTCTGCTTTATCGGTAGAAGCGTGTGCTAAGCAACCGTCGGAAGCGATTTATATTGGCATTGCTGATACGCAGGTATCCGATGAAAAGGAGAAAGTGCTTCAGCTTGATATCTGGCGTCACCCAATTAACGACGAAGTGAGAGCGCTCTCTGTTAAGTCCAAACTCAACGCAATGTTCGATCCCGAACATCACCTTGCTTGGATTGTAACGCTGACAGTACTCGATTTTCCTATCGAAGATGCGTTAACACTTGCTCGAGGAATGCTAACTCAACAAGCGAATGTTTCACGTGAAACACTGTTGAATGACAACCTTGACGAGGGAAGATCTACTCAGTGGGCTGACCAATTTGATGATTTCCCCACACCTGTACTGGAGGATAACCGACTCGGTATTCAAGTTGGTTGGTCTGCACAAGGGGAGTGCGTTAGCTTTCCAACTCTAACCAAGCAAAGTCTTGGGCTCTACCCAGTCGTTGATGATGTTGCTTGGATTGAGCGTTTACTGTCACTAGGCATCAACACTATTCAACTGCGAATCAAGAACCCACAACAAGCCGATTTAGAACAACAGATCATTCGAGCAATTGAGCTAGGTCGTCAGTATCAAGCACAAGTGTTCATCAATGACTATTGGCAGTTGGCAATCAAGCATGGCGCTTATGGTGTTCACCTAGGACAAGAAGACATAGAAGAATCGAATTTGGCTCAGATAACTAAAGCCGGCATTCGTCTTGGTCTTTCTACGCATGGTTATTACGAACTACTGCGCATCGTACAAATTCATCCTAGCTACATCGCACTAGGGCATATTTTCCCAACCACCACAAAACAGATGCCATCGAAACCACAAGGTTTGGTGCGCTTGGCTCTGTATCAAAAGCTGATTGATAGCATTCCTTATACAAATAAAGAGGCTGCTTTCAGACCTGCAAAAGACAAAGCAGGTAGTGACTGTGTGCTTGGCTTTCCGACGGTCGCAATTGGTGGCATTGATCAATCTAATGCAGACCAAGTTTGGCAAACGGGTGTTTCTAGTTTGGCGGTTGTGCGTGCTATTACGTTGGCAGAATCACCTCAGTCCGTTATCGAGTTTTTTGCACAACTGATGAAGGAAAGACAACTAACGTTTACTGAGCAGAATAGTGAGTTGGCGTATAGCAAGAGAGGCGAGCATGCTCACGGATAAGCAGTTCCTTCGCTATCAACGTCAAGTCGCTCTGCCAGAAATTGCCGAAGTTGGGCAAGAGCGATTGAGTAAATCGCATGTGCTGATCATCGGTTGTGGTGGGTTAGGAAGTGCTGCGAGTTTGTACTTGGCATCAGCGGGTGTTGGTAAATTGGTTGTGGTCGATGACGATGAAGTTGATAGCAGTAACCTACAACGTCAGATCATTTATCGTGAGCAAGACATCCACGTTGCGAAAACAAAAGCGACTGTAAAGCAACTGACAGAACTCAATTCTATGGTTCAAGTTCGCGCCCTCAATAAGCGATTAGACAAAGCACAGCTGCAGCTTGAAGTGATGCTAGCGGATGTGGTGCTCGACTGCACCGATAACATGCCGACGCGCCAGCTCATTAACCAAGTTTGTTTCGAGCAAAACACGCCGCTCATCTCGGCGGCGGCAATTGGTTGGCAAGGGCAATTCGCTGTCTTTGATTATCAAACGCAGATTGAACAAGAAGCAGAGAGTAAAGCCTGTTACCGCTGTTTGTATCCGTTCGACGAATTACCGCAAACGCAAAAGTGCAGTGACAGCGGTGTCGTCGGTCCGGTGGTGGGCACACTTGGCAACTACCAAGCGATAGCGGCAATTCAAAAACTGGCGACGGGAAAGTTTCATGTTGAGACTGCTAAGTTACATCTGTTTGATGGATTGAAAATGCAATGGCAAACCATGGCGATAAGCAAAGACAAACAGTGCCAAGTGTGTGCTCAGATTTAGTTTACGAGTAATGGACAGAATTAAGAGAGTTGGAAGCAATGACGTTATCAGAACAACAAGCGACACAAATGACCGCTGCTGACTTAGATATGATCACTATTGTCATCAATGACCAGTCACATCAAGTCGCCAGTAAGTCGAATCTACAGCAAATCATTAGTCAATTTACGCTGCCTGAAATGGGCTGTGTTTTTGCAATTAATAACAATGTTGTGCCGCGCAGTGAGTGGGCTAGCACAGTTCTTTCACAGGGAGATAGCATCTCTTTATTTCAAGCGATCGCAGGGGGTTAAAGTCGATGCTTAAAATTGGTGATAAACAATTCGAATCAAGACTGTTCACGGGAACAGGGAAGTTTGCCAACAGCCGACTAATGGCAGAAGCGATTCAAGTGTCGGGATCTCAACTTGCAACCATGGCGTTGAAGCGTGTGGATGTGAACGACCAACAAGACGATATTTTGTTGCCGTTAGTACAAGCGGGTGTGAACTTACTACCGAACACCTCGGGTGCAAAGAGTGCTAAAGATGCTGTGTTTGCTGCACAACTTGCGCGAGAAGCGTTGGGTACTAACTGGCTAAAACTGGAAATTCATCCAGACCCGAAGTACTTGATGCCCGACCCAATTGAGACACTTGCAGCCGCTGAGCAACTGGTTCGTGAAGGCTTCATTGTCCTTCCTTATTGTCATGCTGACCCGGTCCTGTGTAAAAGATTGGAAGAAGTGGGTTGTGCTGCAGTCATGCCATTAGGTGCGCCGATCGGTTCTAATAAAGGGATAGTTTCTCACGACTTCTTAGAGATCATCATCGACCAAGCAAATGTTCCTGTGGTTGTTGATGCGGGTATCGGCGCACCTTCACATGCCGCGCGTGCGATGGAAATGGGCGCGGATGCCGTGCTTGTTAATACCGCGATTGCAGCTTCGAGCGATCCCGTTGCGATGGCGAAGGCATTTAAGTTGGCGGTAGAGTCGGGACGTATGGCTTATGAAGCCGGACTTGCTGGTAAGGTTTCTCATGCGGTTGCGTCGAGTCCACTGACGTCATTCCTAGATGAGCTTTAGTCCTAGATTGGTTTAGCTATTAAGCGAGGAAAACATGAGCTTCGTTGAACAATTTAAGCAGCTGAATTGGGATGACATTTCGATGTCGATCTACGCGAAAACGGCACAAGATGTTGAGCGAGCATTGAATAAACCCAAGCGTGATTTGGAAGATTTTAAAGCGCTAATTTCACCAGCGGCTGAAGCGTACTTAGAGCAAATGGCGCAGTTGTCATACTCGGCAACGCGCAAGCGTTTTGGTAATACCATGTCGCTTTATATTCCATTGTACCTTTCTAACTTGTGCGCCAACGCTTGTACTTATTGTGGCTTCTCAATGGAGAATAGAATCAAGCGTCGTACTTTGAATAGGGACGAAGTGGCTGCAGAAGTTGAAGCCATTAAACGTATGAAGTTCGATAGCGTATTGCTGGTGACTGGCGAACACGAAACTAAAGTAGGCATGAAATACTTTCGCGAAATGGTGCCGATGATTAAGCAACGCTTTAACTATTTAGCGATGGAAGTGCAGCCGCTAGATCAAGACGAATACGCAGAGCTCAAGACATTGGGTTTGGATGCGGTGATGGTCTATCAAGAAACGTATCATCCATCGACTTATGCTGAGCACCATTTGCGTGGCAATAAAATGGATTTCGAATACCGATTGGATACACCAGACCGTCTTGCAAAGGCGGGCATCGATAAGATCGGTATTGGCGCATTGATAGGGTTGGAAGAGTGGCGAACAGATTGTTTTTATGTGGCAGCGCACTTGGACTATCTAGAGCGCACGTATTGGCAGACTCGTTATTCAATTTCATTCCCACGTTTACGCCCCTGTGAAGGTGCACTCCAGCCGAAATCGGTAATGACAGACAAGCAGCTTGTTCAGCTGATTTGTGCTTATCGCTTATTCAACCCTGAAGTAGAGTTGTCATTATCGACCCGTGAGTCACCAAAGTTCAGAGACAATGTCATGCCTTTAGGTATTACTACCATGTCAGCCGCATCGAAAACTCAGCCGGGGGGTTATGCGATGGATGATGTTGAACTCGAACAGTTTGAGATCAGCGATGAGCGAAGCGCGGGTTCTGTAGAAGATATGATTCGAGCCAAAGGATTTGACCCTGTATGGCGAGATTGGCACTCAGCGTATTCTGGTTAAGTAGCAAAGAAAGCCACTGGTCATCGTTATGTTTCACGTGAAACATAGGCAAAAAAAGAGGGTTGATGCAAAACATCAACCCTCTACTTTTTTCTAGCTTCTAGCTTCTAGCTTCTAGCTTCTAGCTTCTAGCTGTGTGCTACTGGTAGCGTTGCTTGACGAAGCCACTCTTTCACATCACCTTCAACCAGCGGGCTGATCTCATCCCATACTTTCTGATGGTAGTCATTCAGCCAAGCAAGTTCTGGGCGAGTTAGCATATCAACGTTGATATTGCGCTTGTCGATTGGACAGCGTGTTAGCGACTCAAATGATAGAACAGGGAAGTCACCGTTAGTTGGTGTTTCAACAACAAGCTCTAGGTTTTCAATACGGATACCAAACGCATCTGCACGGTAATAACCTGGCTCGTTGGACAACACCATACCTTCTGTTAGAGGCACGTCGATTTGCTTCTTCGAAATGCTCGCTGGACCTTCATGAACATTTAGGAAGTGACCAACACCGTGACCAGTACCGTGATCGTAATCGTAGCCTTCCGCCCACAGGTGCTGACGAGCTAGCGTATCGATTTGGTAACCACGTGTGCCTTTCGGGAAGCGTGCACGAGCAACACCGATGTGACCTTTTAGTGCAAGAGTGAATTGTTTAATCATCTCTTGTGAAGGCTGACCGATCGCAATAGTACGCGTGATGTCTGTCGTGCCATCTAGGTACTGACCGCCTGAATCCACTAGGTAAAGCGTGTTCAGTTCTAGCTTACCTGGTTCAGGTTGGTTCTCGTGGTTGTAGTGACACATAGCTGCATTGCCACCTGCTGCTGAAATGGTATCGAAGCTTAGATCTTTCAAGGTTGGATCTTCACGGCGAAATGCCTCTAGCTTATCAGCCAGTGCCGCTTCATCGTGCAGATTACCCGCAACGACTTCTGCATCTAACCAAGATAGGAACTTACTCATCGCCACGCCATCGCGGATATGACACGCTTTCATACCTGCGATTTCAACTGCGTTCTTCGCCGCTTTTGGCATTAGGCATGGATCAGCTTTACTCACCACTGATGCGCCAGCATTTTGTAGAACCAACTTAAACCATGCGTTACTTGTCGCAGGGTCAACCAGTACATTCTTGCCAGTTAGAGTTTCTAGTCGTGCTTGCAGTGCTTCTGGGTGATGAACTGTCACACCCGCACCAACATGAGCGTCAAATTTAGCAGGTAGGCGAGCTGGATCTAGGAAGTATTCCACGCTTGAATCTGAGTGCAGAATCGCGTGAGAAAGCAAAACCGGTAGGCGAGATACATCAAGACCACGAACGTTGAGCAACCAACAGATAGAATCAAGTGCTGTGATCACTGCGCTGTCTGCGCCGGCTTTTTTCATTAGCTCTGCAATTTCTTGGCGTTTGCTTTCACTTGATTGACCTGCAGCCTCCGTTTGCATTAGGAAAACATCAGAAACGATAGGTGCTGGGCGGTCGTGCCAAAGCTCATCAATTGGATTGCTGTTGAGAATCTTAAGCTCAAGTGCGCCAGCAAGTTTTGCTTGTGCCATGTCTAGCCAAGCAGAGTTGTGCATGCGAGGGTCAATTGCTACAGACGCACCATTCGCAAGATGATCTTTAATCCAATCCAGCGTAGGCTCTTCAATCAGATGGCGGTATTCGAATAGATCAGCAGGAACCTGCTTCGTCACTTGTACCGTGTAGCGACCATCAACAAAGATAGCGGCTTTGTCTTTGGTGATCACCGCAGCACCAGCAGAACCGGTAAAACCAGTTAGCCAATGAAGGCGTTCGTTATGCGCAGGTACATATTCACCCAAATATTCGTCTTCATGAGGGACAAGAAGGGCATCGATATTATGCTGTGCAAGCCATTGGCGAATATCTAACAATCGTTGTTCTGTTACGGTTGGCATCTGTTCATCCTTCAATGTTATCAAGTGTCCGTTCATTTGGCGGACAATGGCAATAAGCTACTCTTTTTGTTTTGTGGCTGCAAACGATCTCACGTAGGTTTGATTTTATGATTGATGTAATCGTGAATGATCTGGCGAATCCAAACCAGAGCCGGGTCATTTTCACGTTCTTGATGCCAAAATAGGGTGTAGGCCATTGGTGGAAACTCTAGTGGCAATGGCAATACTGCCAGATTGAGCTGTTTCGATGTGAGGTTAACGAAATGGCTTGGGGCTGTAAAAATAAAATCAGTGTAGGAGCACAAACTCGCAGCGCTGTTAAAGTCAGGAACCGTAATTGCGATATCACGTTCTTTGCCAATATCAGCGAGGCGATAATCCAATAGCCAACGGTCATTTCCATCGCAACGCACCTGAACATGCCTTTGCTCAAGGTATTTATCTAGGTCCCATGGTTCAGAAAGTGCAGGGTGGTCTTTGCGTAGTAAACACATCTGACTGTCACGGTAGATTTCCTGCTCACAGACATTATTTGGTGGCAACATGGTTAGTTTGGCGTCATTGATATCGATATCCTTCCCGGTAATACCAAAATCAATTTCACCACGTTGAATCTGCTTAAATGTTTGATCAGACCAAGCGTGAGTACTGATGGTGACACCAGGTGCTTGTTTAAATACCTCAGGTAAAAAATACGGCAAGATCAAAGGGTAAACACTTTCAACCGCTGCTATTTGAAATCGATAGTCGCTCGTTGCTGGTGAAAACTGTTCAGGGTGCGTTAATAGTTCTAGCTGCTTTATTAGTGCATCAAGTTTGGGTTTAAGAAACAAAGCTTTTGGCGTCGGCGTAATGCCATGAGCGTTGCGAATAAAAAGAGGGTCATCAAACTGAATACGAAGCTTTGAGAGTGCTTTACTGACTGCTGATTGGCTTAAGCATAGTTTCGATGCTGTTTTCGTAACACTTTTCTCTTCAATAAGCACCTTAAGGCAGACCATTAGGTTCAAATCCATTCTTGCTAGCTTTTCTATGCTCATACGAATTTCCAAAATCGAATATCAAAAATGACTATACGTCATTAGTAATTTTATAAATATCCTGCAAGGTTTAGATGTGATGACTATGAAGACGACTTACCACGGTCATTAAAGGTGAAGGTGGTAATTATTGAACCAACACATTGACTAGATTAAAAGGACTTAACGTGAGAGACAATATTGAAGTTGTGAAAGATGCAATTGAGTTAGTTAAACCATCAATAGATAGGCTTTTTCGAAGAACATTTCAACCTCAGTTGCATATTGTGGTAATGGATCCAAGAGTCAAGCCTTGGGAGGCTGATTTTGAAGATGCAATACTGTATCAGGAGTCTATAGGTACTCCTTCTGAATGGAAGGCGCCTTTTGACCAATTTGCGCGAAAGAAGGCGAAATTAGCTTGGCGTAATTCGGTATCCGACATCTCATTTCAGCAAATGCATCCGTCGGCGTTAGATGACAATGATATGTTGTTTTATGGCTCATTTGTACATGGGAATACCGTTGTCGCGGCAAGTGGTGTTGAACCATGGTACGACATGCTGGTCAGTGGTTGGGTTGCCCTTGCATTTGAGCAGCTATGTATCAATGACTATCAACGCTTAAAATCTCAATCACCTCTGCAAGATCTAAGAAAGCCGTAAAGCGGCCTCATGGCAGTTAAGAATAAATACATAGTCGCAGTAGATTTCACTATTTGAGGAACAGCAATGGAAAACTTTGATTTCTATAACCCAACACGGATTATATTTGGGGAGGGTCGATTAAATGAGCTCGATACATTAGTACCGCAAGATGCAAAGGTAATGATCACCTATGGTGGTCAAAGTGCCGTTAAATTTGGAACCATCGACAAAGTAAAAGCGGCCCTTGGAAAAAGAAGCATCATTGAGTTTGGTGGTATTGGTGCAAATCCGGCGTATGAAACGCTAGAGCAGGGAGTGCAACTCGCTAAGCAAGAAAGTGTGGACTTTTTACTCGCTGTTGGCGGCGGTTCTGTTATGGACGGAACTAAGTTTATTGCGCTGGCTATGAACCATGAAGGCGATGACTATCAAGCGTTGTTGTTTAACGGGTTTACACCCGCTCCGGTCAAGCAAGCGACAAAGGTTGGCTGTGTCGTTACACTACCCGCGACAGGTTCAGAGGCTAATCCTGCTGGGGTTATAACCTACCAAGCGCAGAAATATGTCTTTATGTCACCACTGGTTTTTCCGGAATTTTCCTTTTTGGATCCCACATTGACGTTGACGCTAAGTACACAACAAGTGGCTGATGGTGTTGCTGATGCTTTCGTTCACGTGATAGAGCAATACCTGACGTATCCATGCGGTGCTGCCGTTCAGGACAGAATGGCGGAAGGATTACTACTCAACTTGATTGATATTGGTGCCATCACTGTCCACGATAACGCAAACATCGAAGCAAGAAAGAATTTCGTTTGGGCCGCAACCAATGCACTAAATGGTTTAATCGGTGTTGGTGTGCCTCAAGACTGGTCGACACATATGATTGGCCATGAATTGACATGTTTACATGGCATCGCGCATGGTAGGACTTTGGCGATAGTACTTCCTCACTTACTTCGAGTGAGAAAGGAACACAAGCGTGAGAAACTCATTCAATATGCGGAACGCGTCTGGGGCTTATATGAAGGAAGCGGAGATGCGCGCATTGACTTGGCGATAGATAAGACCGAGGACTTTTTCAATTCGCTAGGGATACAAACTCAATTGTCTCATTACGACATTGATGCGAGTGTTATTGAAAAAGTCACCTCAAACCTTGAGAAAATCGGTGCGACACAACTGTCTGAAACTGGAACCTTAACGTTGGAAGACGTTAAAAAAATCTTAACCTCAGCACTCTAGCGTGATCGGCAATTAAGTTCTTTGCTATTTAAACCTTCAAACTATTCAAGAAGGTTTAAATAGCCCTCTATCCAAACCTACATTTATCATTTCTTAATTTGGAATATCATGAAATGAAATGATGTCATTAGGTATCATCCAACACTGACGTTAAGATAGCGGCAAGTTATGTAATTCGGTGTTGTTATGGAAGTTAAGTCTACCACTTCAGTCAGTTTTTTCTCTCTTTCTCTTATTACGATGTTGGTGTTATTCAGCCCGCTGGCGATCGATATTTATTTGCCTGCACTACCGATGATCTCGGGAGAGTTTCACGTGGAACATGCACTTGCTCAGGACACCATCACATGGTTTTTATTTGCAATGGGTATCGGTCAATTGTTTGCTGGTCCCCTTGCAGATAAATACGGACGTCGAACTGTTGCATTGACAGGTATTGGTATCTACGGTTTGAGTGCTTTATTGGCGTGGAGTGCTCAAAACATTGAGTGGATGTTAATGGCTCGCTTGCTACAAGGCTTAGGTGCGTGCGCAACATCTGTAGCGGCCTTTGCAACAGTTCGCGATATTTACGGACCAGAAAAAAGCGGCAAAATGATCAGTTACCTAAATGGCGCTATTTGTTTTATTCCTGCGCTGGCTCCGATTTTAGGTAGTTGGTTAACTCAGCAATTTGGCTGGCGATCGAATTTCAGCTTTATGGCTGGATTTGCCATTCTTGTTGGTACGTTGATGCTGATAGGGTTTAAAGATACCAACCCTGAAAAAGCAAAAACACCCGTATTTAAACTTGAACGCTACCTTGATGTTCTGAAAACACCAACATTTATCTTTCATGCCACGCTGTGCATGCTAGGCATGGCAGTTATATTGGCGTACGTTACGTCTGCACCCGTTGTACTAATGGAAAATCTAGGCTTAACGATGAACCAATTTACGTTTTGGTTTGGTATTAATGCTGCGATAAATATTGTGGCATGCATGAGTGCACCAAAATTCATGGATCGCTTTGGTACTCACTTAACGTTGCGTGTTGGGCTTTGCATGTTGCTAATTGCGGGGACGACTATGCTCACATTGGCACAGGTTCAAGCTGCTTGGGCGTTTATGGCACCGATCTTTATCTCTTCAATTGGTTTTGCTTGGATAATGGGAGCGGCAGCAGGGAAAGCATTAGCGCCATTTGGTGACAAAGCAGGGACTGCAGCAGCTTTACTGGGATTATTTCAAATGAGTGGTGCCGGCCTTGTTGTGGGAACAATACAACGTTTTGGTCTTGAACCTCAGCTTATGATCTCATTACAGATGTTTATGGTTGCTCCCGGCTTGATAATTCTTGCCACAAAGGCAGGGCGAGCGTGGCATGAAGTGAAGGTGTCTTACTGATTACGGTGTTTGCCAAATAGTAAAATCGGTGTATATTTGAGCCTTCTAAATGACTTCGTGGTGGAACAAAAAACAACAATGTCGATGACAACTTACGAAATGGCTCGCGTGTTGGAGCAACTTGAAGACTCTCCGGAAAAAATTATGTTCGGTAAGTTGCTTAACGAGCTAGGTAACCAAAGTGGTGAACGTATTCGTAGTGCAGCAAAACAGGTTCCGCTACCCATGTTGAGAGACATCGTTTATCAATTTCAGCAGGTCATTGAAGCACGTAAAGATGAACAAGTAGAAATCTTGGCAAAAGAGATTGCTGATCAGGGTATTTCAGTTGATGACTTGAAAGCTTACCTGCAATCACGTTAAGCGAAGATCCAAGAATTAAAAAACTCACCTTAAGGTGAGTTTTTTTATGGGTTCACATTGCGATTAATTGGGTTTTGTAAAGAGATCAACGTTTCGGTTGATTGCACTTCATCAATCGCCTGTAACTTATCGATCAATACGTACTGAAGCTCTTCTATCGACTTGCACATGAGTTTTACAAAAATATTGTAAGCGCCAGTAGTGTAGTAAGCTTCAACCACCTCTTCTAAGGCATTCAGCTTCTCAAGTGCTGAATGATAGTCACGTGCTGCATTCAAATTGATGCCAATAAAGCAGCAAACGTCATACCCCAGTTTTTTTGTATCGACGATCACTTCAGTCCCTTGAATGATGTCGGCAGCTTTCATCTTTTCAATCCGAACGTGAATAGTCGCTGGACTAACATCAAACATTTTCGCCATTTCCGCATAGGGTGTACGGGCATCTTCCATCAGCGTTTTTAGGATAGCACGGTCTAAATCGTCTAATTTTGCGCTGGTCGCTTGCATAAAATAATCACCCTAAGTGTGTAATGTTGGCGGACAAAGTATAATAAATCAGCACTAATGATAATATAAACGGATATATCACTTGAACCCGAGAGTTGTTTTGAAGCGTATTATTCTTTCTTTGCTTAGCTTGATATGGAGTTGCATCGCCTTTGCGCAAGATGACGATGTTCTTGTGGTTCACTCCTATCATCAAGGCTTTTATTGGACTGATTCGTTTCAAGCAGGCCTTGATTCGGTTCTTAGCAAAGAACAGGTTTCAACTCGGGTATTCTACCTCGATACTAAACGACTACAAACTGAGGAGTATTTTGATGATCTCTATCAGTTGTTTTATACCAAACTGCGTTCAGAAAAATTCAAAGCCATTGTCGTGAGTGACAACAATGCATTGGCATTAATGAAACGCTTAGCTCCCCAGTTAGGTGATATCCCGGTATTATTTGGTGGGATTAACAACTACAGTCCCGTTTTGCATCAAGGGCTTAATGCAACCGGTGTGATTGAAGATACCGATATACTCAGTACGCTCTCGTTAATCCAACGGGTACAGCCGCAACTCAAACGATTATGGATTGTTAGTGATTATTCCAAAACCGGAGAGGCCGTGCGTGAGCACGTGAGCCGTTTTATTAAACTCAATCCAAGTTATCGTAAACTGATTCACTTCTTAACCCCCAATAACCCCGAAGAACTTATAGCAAAGGTTTCAAGCATGGATAAGAACCAAGCCGTGCTTTACTGGGTCTATTTTCGTGACGATCAAGGTTCGTTAGTGTCTGATGATGACTGGCAAGCCATCAATCAGCAGTCTAAAGCCCCGATTTATTTAGTGCATGACATCGGCATGGGAGCTGGTGCCGTTGGGGGCATGATGCAAAGTGGCCTTATGCAAGGGCAACAAGTGGCGAATAAGTTGATGGGCATATTGGATCATCCTGAACAACCGATGCCGAAAGTGGAAGTGGGGATCCCTGAAATCAAATTTGACTATGCGGCAGTGCGTAAATGGAATTTAGGCATTGAAGGCGAAGCGGTGTCCAGTTTCCTGAACAAGCCATCATCTTTTACTGCGAAATATCAACAAGAGTTACGAGTGGCTGGGGCGCTAGTATTACTAATGCTGATTGTCATCATGGCTTTGGTTTACTACCTGAGTCGCCTCAAGAAAAGTGAGTTAGTGGCTAAGCAGAGCCAGTTATTGCTTGAGATGGTGTTTGATCAAAGCTATCACTTTATCGGAATTTTGGATGCCCACGGTCGGGTGATTTCGAGTAACAGCAAACTGCAGTGGTTGTTCTATCATCAAGATTTTCGACAGGATAAACCCATTTGGCAGCATCGCCATTGGGAAGAGAGTGCGGCACAGGCCGTACAGCGTTTCTTTGATTCGCCTGAATGTACGCAAACGACGCAATTTGAGGCGGAGATATGGCACGCTGATGAAGGGGCGATGGTACTGGAAGTCACGCTTAAACTTTTGCCAGAGCTTGCCGACAATCAAGCGCAGTACCTATTTGAAGCCCGAGATATCACCAGCCGAAAAGTCACGGAAGAAAAGCTATATCAACGTGAGGCGAATTTAAGCCATTACTATGACAAGCAACCAGTCATGATGGTGACGCTAGATGGACAAAACCGGATCCAGCAGGTGAATCACTTTGCTGAACAACTGCTTGGCTATGTGCCCAGTGACATTCTAGGGCACAAGTTAAATGAATTTTATGCCCACCAAGACACCTTATTACCAAGGCAGGTATTGCTACAGCCAAAGCAGGCACTGAAAGGGGTATGGCGTCGTGAAACTGAATATCAGCATGCCAATGGGGAGACGCTGTGGATACGGGAAAATATCCGACCGCTTGCCGAAACCGGCCATTTATTGATTGTTGGTGAAGACATTACGGAAATGAAGTTGCTTGCCCAGCAGCTTACTTACCAAGCGGGCCATGACTTGTTGACGGATACCTATAACCGCAACTATTTCGAGATCGAGCTACATAAGGCACTGAAAGAGGTGGAAGGTTATACCCGTACACATGCCATGTTATTTCTCGATCTTGATCAACTGAAAGTCCTTAATGATACCGCTGGCCATGAAGCGGGAGATACCGCCATCCAATTTTGTGCCAGCATGCTGGAAGATGTATTGCCGTACAATGCGATATTGGCGCGCATGGGCGGTGATGAGTTTGCCATTTTATTGAGAGACTGCACCGAACGGGATGCAAAGGAAGTGGCGCGTATGATCATTACCACACTGAGCGAGCAGCCTTTTGTATGGGATGAAATCCGCCTCAACCTAACGTGTTCTATTGGTATTCGTCTGATTGACCATACTGCAATTTCTCCCCAGATGGTGCATGCGCAAGCAGATACCGCCTGTCATGCAGCCAAGGAAGAAGGGCGCAACCGTTTTAATCTCTATTGCCAAGATGACGAAGACTTACGCCAGCGTCAGCTAGAGATGGAAAGTGTCAACTTAGTACACCACGCCTTGGCGAACGATCGCTTGGAGCTATTTGCTCAGCGCATCATCAACCTCAACCAAGATCGCTCTAAAAATCATTTTGAAATTTTGGTCAGGCTTAAAAAAGCCGATGGTGAATACATTTCTCCAGCGATCTTTATGCCAGCTTCTGAGCGCTACAACATTGCCCATCTTATCGATACGCAGGTCGTGACTAAGACGTTGCAGTGGCTTGAATCCCACCCTCAGGCGGTTGAACAACTTGAAATGTGCTCGATTAACCTTTCAGGGCACTCAATGGGTAATCAGGAGTTTATTGCGTTTCTGCTAGAGACTCTCGATAGTAGTTCGGTACCGTGCCACAAGATTTGCCTAGAAATCACCGAGACAGCTGCGATGAGCAACATCAAGCAAGCCATCACACTGTTTAGCCAATTAAAAGCACTTGGGTGTGTGATCGCGTTGGATGATTTTGGCTCAGGTTTGTCGTCATTTGGTTACCTGAAACAACTTCCCGTGGATATCGTGAAAATCGATGGTTTGTTTGTGCGTGATATGGACGTGAACGAAATGGATCGTGTGATGGTGAGGTCAATCAATGATTTAGCCAAACAGCTTGGCAAAAAAACGGTGGCGGAATTTGTCGAAAACACCAAAATCATTGATTTGCTGCTTGAGCTTGGCGTGGATTATGCGCAGGGGTATATCATAGGTAAACCAAAGCCGCTGGGTGATCTGGTGCGAAACTTACATGAAGAGCAGAAGGTTTAGTCACAATCGGTAAATTCCGTTACACTCCTCGGCAGTCATCGTCCTGCATTTCTGGAGCTTTTTGTGCAGCTACAATTGATTTGTGAAGATCCACAACAGCAAACGCATTTGGATGCGTTATCTCAGCGTTGGAACCTAACCCACGATAGCAACAGCGTCTTTGCTCTGGTATTGACCACAGAGCGCCTTGAGCTGCGTAAATTTGATGAACCCAAGCTGGGGGCGATTTATGTCGATCTGGCTGGGGGTGCGGTTGCGCATCGACGTAAGTTTGGTGGGGGTAAGGGCCAAGCCATTGCTAAGGCGGCAGGAATGAATAAAGGCGCCACGCCAACCATTCTAGATGGCACCGCGGGGCTCGGTCGTGATGCTTTTGTATTGGCGTCTTTAGGCTGTAAGGTACAAATGGTTGAACGTCATCCCGTGGTCGCTGCGTTATTGGATGATGGTTTAACCCGAGCCAAGCAAGACAGTGAGATTGGTCAATGGGTTTCTGAACGCATGAGTTTGCTGCATGCTTCCAGTCATGATGCTCTGCACACCTTGGTTTCTGATCCTAACTTTATAAAGCCTGATGTGGTCTACCTTGATCCGATGTATCCGCATCCGGAAAACAAGAAAAAATCGGCGCTGGTCAAAAAAGAGATGCGTGTCTTTCAATCGTTAGTCGGTGCAGACACCGATGCGGATGCGCTGTTAGAACCCGCCTTAGCCCTTGCTGTTAAAAGGGTGGTGGTAAAAAGACCTGATTATGCTGATTGGCTCGCGCAACAAAAACCCACCATGGCGATTGAAACGAAAAAGAACCGCTTTGATGTTTACGTCAATGCGGGCATGACATCGTGATCACAAAATTACATTCCTCCTAATTCTTGTCTGCTGACTTGAGCAGGCAAGAATTGTCATCGAATTCATTAACTTCAAATTGTTAGTGGTTTCGATTACCGAACACTGACTGTTATCAATGAGCTTTACCCAAAATTAGCGCTTGCTTATCTAGAATGATGAAGGTATATCTTACTAATAATTATTCGTATTCTTAGCTATTGGAGTGGTTGCATGGCGAGACGTTTGTGTAAGTTAGATCGGCGTGATATTGCAGCAAGCTTAGGTGATATATACAGTCTAGTGACAGAGCCTAAATACCTGTGCCGCTCTTGTGCACGTTCTTCTGCTGATAAAGAGGCATTGTGTAAGCCAGCTGCGATCCCACCTAAAGAATGCCAAGCCAAGCCATTGGAAGAGCAACAATCATGTGGCTTACTCGCTGAAGCGCTGAGTAATACTACCCAAGTGATTGAGCCATTGTCTGACAAAGCGGCAAAGAAAGCGTTCAAACAAGCGAAAAAACGGGCAAAGCAGCAGAATAAATATCATAAGAAACTGGAAAAGGTGTTGAAGAAGCAGCAAAAGTTGCTGAAAAAGCGCCAGAAGCTCGAAATGCAGTTTGGCAAGGTAAATGCCCAGCTGAGTCAGTATGATAAAGCAACTGGAGCCAATCAAAACCATATGCACTAAGATGAAAAAGCCCGCAGTGATGCGGGCTTTTTCATTCGTGAATTTAGTGGCTCTGCGCGTATTGTTGTTCAACCTTACGTTTCACCCAGGTTTCATTAATCCATAATGAAACCATGATAATGGTACCGCCAATCACCAAGCGGGTAAGGTCGACATCGCGATTCCAGATCAGGATGTTGACGATAAGCCCTGCAGGCACCAATGCGTTATTCATGACAGCAAGTGCACCTGCATTCACCAAGGTCGCCCCTTTGTTCCAAGCAAAATAACCCACACCAGAAGCAATGAAACCAAGGTAGATTAAAATCCACCATTGAGTTGAAGTTGTGGGTAGCTTCTCCATGTTCCCCATTAAAGCGAAAGCGACGGTCGCCACACACAATGCACCAAGGTAAAAGTAACCAAAAACCGTGTGTTGAGGCAGTTCAAGTGGCTCTTTTTCCATGATGTACTTGTAACCGACCTGACCGATAGCAAAGCATAAGTTTGCCCCTTGAACCACAAAGAAACCGAGGACAAAGTTTTCGTTAATTTGCGCAAACTTAATGAACCAGGCCCCTAAAACCGCGATGGCGGCAGTGAGGAGATACCACAGTGAAAAACGACCTTTCAATAAATCATAAATCAAAGTGACGTAGATAGGAGTAAACACGGTAAACAGCAAGACTTCGGGTACCGATAGCAATAAGAAAGACTGGTAGTAGAAGCAGTACATGAGCCCGAGTTGAAATCCACCGACCAACATCAGTTTGCCGATCAGCGCTTTGCGGATACCACGGAATTTTAAGAAAGGGAGGAACAATATGCTGGCGAGTGCCACACGCATAAATACCGAAAACCAAGAATCGACCTGACCAGCAAGGTAAACGCCGATCAGGCTAAATGAGAAAGCCCAAAGTAGGGTGACTGCAGATAGATAGCCCATAACTAATAGTCATTATCAATAAGAGACCTGCAGTCTAACGGCTTTTGTTCTTTTCGTCAGTCTTTGAGTGGTACAACCAACAAATCGACTGGAGAGCAATTGATCAATTGACGTGTGGACGAGAGTAACTTACTCCAGAAGTCTTGGTGGTGGCCACAAACAACCAAATCAATATTGAATTCTTGGATGCTATCGCACAGCTCGTTGCCCAAATCGCCAGCACCAACCAAGGTATGTTTGATCGGGTAATTAGCGTGATCGGCAAAGTTTTGCAATTGTTTTTGCGAGGCTTCAATAGCTTGATGCTGTGTCTCGGCCAAGTTGATATCAATCAACCCCGTATAGAGCTCTGCGTAGTTCACATCGATATGAATGAAGGAAACATCAGCGCTCACTGCTTTCGCCAAAGTTACGGCTTTATCGACGAGGTATTTGCTGTCTTCAGAGAGGTCTACCGCGACCAAAATATGTTGATAACTCATTGTGCTATCTCCGTTTAACTTGCTTAGTTAAAGATTAGCACCAGCCTGAACAATTTTTTGTCGCAGCGATCTCATATCCACATTCAGAGCGCAAAGTGTTATGGTTGTCTTCGTGATATATTGAAAACAAATACATGGACTTATCAGGAGTGGTACATGCTGTCTCAAGCTATGGTTGAACAATTGAATGAGCAAATTAATCTCGAATTTTTCTCATCCAATCTATACTTACAAATGAGTGCTTGGTGTGAAGACAAAGGCTTTGAAGGAGCCGCACAGTTTTTACGTGCTCATGCAGTGGAAGAAATGGAACACATGCAGCGACTATTCACTTATGTCAGTGAAACCGGTGCAATGCCAATTCTAGGTGCGATTGATGCGCCGAAGCATGAATTCGAAAGTCTGGGCGAAGTTTTCAGAGAGACGTATGAACATGAGCAGATGATCACGGACAAGATCAACAAACTTGCTCACGTTGCATTCACATCTCAAGACTACTCAACGTTCAACTTCTTGCAGTGGTACGTTGCTGAGCAGCACGAAGAAGAGAAGTTGTTTAAAGGGATTTTAGACAAGCTAGACTTGGTTGGTGAAGATGGCAAAGCGCTATTCTTTATTGATAAAGACCTAGCTGCACTGGCAAAAGAAGGTTCATCTTCTATCATGGATGCCCCCGCTGAATAATCCATTCAGCGAAAGACATCTCTTATAGATCGTCTTTTTCTCTGGGCATTTGAGAAGATGTAGGGAGGAAAAGATGATCAATGCAGACATCATTCTATTTGCGCTAATGTTTGTGACGGCCGTTAACATGGCAAGGTATCTCACAGCACTTCGTTCTCTTATCTATATAATGCGTGAAGCACATCCTTTGCTTTATCAGCAAGTGGATGGACGCGGTTTTTTCACCACGCATGGTAACGTCACCAAACAAGTTCGGCTTTACCACTACCTAAAAAGCAAAGAATACCATCATCACCATGATCCGGTGTTTACTGGGAAGTGCGATAGGGTCCGTGAACTCTTTATTTTGAGCACAGCGCTGATTGCTGTCACGCTGTTTGCCGCCATTCTTCTCTAGCTGGTGAATTGGCAAGCAATAAAAAGATCGTTAAAATAGCGCCTCGTTTTGCAAGGATGTGCCATCGCACATCCTTTTTTATTGCCAGAGTAAAAAGTGAAAATCATGAGTGAGAAGTTTGATGTCATCATTATCGGTGCAGGTGCGGCAGGACTGATGTGTGCAGCTGAAGCTGGTAAGCGTGGTCGCCGTGTATTGGTTCTGGATCATGCCAAAAAGCCGGGGCGCAAAATTCTTATCTCAGGTGGCGGGCGATGTAACTTCACCAATTATGATGTCTCGGCTAACAATTATTTATGCCGTAACCCTCACTTTGTGAAATCCGCTTTGTCTCAGTACACCAACTGGGATTTTATCTCGATGGTGAGTAAGTACGGAATCGAGTTTGAAGAGCGCGATCATGGTCAGCTCTTTTGTGTCGCGGAGCACACGGCGAAAGACATCGTTAAAATGCTACTGGCAGAGTGCGCGGTGCCAAATGTAGCGCTGCGTTATCAGCAAGATGTAGAACAAATCAGCCAAACAGAAACCGGTTTTGTACTGCAGGTTAACGCGAAACAGATCTCTTGTGATGCTTTGGTTGTGGCGACGGGCGGCTTGTCGATGCCCAAGCTAGGCGCTACGCCATTTGGCTATAAAATCGCTGAGCAATTTGGTATTCCTGTGGTGCCAACGACGGCTGGATTGGTGCCTTTTACGCTGCATAAAGAAGATAAAGAAGCCTTTTCGGAGCTTTCCGGCATCGCGATTCCGGCCGAAATTACCGCGCAAGATGGCACATTATTCAAAGAAGCGTTGCTGTTTACTCACCGAGGTTTATCCGGTCCTTCCGTTTTACAAATTTCTTCGTTCTGGAAAGCGGGTCAGAAGGTGACGATTAACTTGGTACCGAATGATGATATTGCCGAACTATTAGAGCGTAACCGCGAAAAACATCCTAATCAGTCACTTAAAAACACTTTAGCTAAGGTGTTACCAAAGCGCTTGGTTGAAGTGCTGATTGAGCGTAAAGAGCTCGTAGATAAGCCATTAAAACAGTTCAATGCCAAAGAATTAGTCACAATTGTTGAGAGACTAGAGCAGTGGGCCATTGCTCCAAATGGTACAGAAGGCTATCGCACCGCAGAGGTGACACTTGGTGGTGTGGATACCGATCACTTATCGTCTAAAACCATGGAATGCAAAAACATCAAAGGCTTGTACTTTATTGGTGAGGTGATGGATGTCACTGGCTGGCTCGGAGGATATAACTTCCAGTGGTGCTGGAGTTCGGGCTTTGTTGCCGGCCAGTGGGTTTAGGCAGTAAAAAGTCGCATCCCCTTAAGAAGGGAGAACAAGAGGATGCGAAACATCATTACAGTTTATCGGCTGCAACCGTCTTGATTTGTGGCCAATTACCGTCAGCATCTTGAATAAAGCCGTTGGTGTTTTCTAACCAGCGCTGCTGCACCGATTTATCCAAATTCAGATAGAGTTTGCCATCTTCAACCTTCCATGCTTCTGGATCGGTTGCAAATTTCTTACCCATGGCAACACCGAATGCACAGTAACCCCCGTATTGAGGCGCAAATGCTTCAGGATTAGCACGAAAATCATCACGGTTTTTGCTGCTGGTGAAGTGGTAGATGGCATTCTTATAGGTGGCCGAAAACTCAGGATTACCTTTGACGGCACCTTGCTCAGTGAAGTACGCCACTGGATCATAGCCTTGAATCGCTAAGTCATTTTGGTCAACACTCATATCAATATCGGCGGCCATTGCCGAAAACGAGGCACCCAGTACCGCAGCCATCAGAGTGAGTTTTTTTGTTGTCGATTTTACGCTTGTCATGGGAACTCCTTGTTGGTGTTTATCGCGTTGTGTGAAGTACTTTAGGCCGTTGCTCCGGTCTGTAGAGAGACAAAAAAACACAAAACTGTGCCAATAGTACGAGGATCAAACATGGACTTGCTGTCACAACTGATTGAGCACTTTTCAATCCGAGCTGGCGTGTTTTACTCCGGTCACCTTTGTGGGGTGTCATCGATAAAGGAAGATAAGGCAACCAAAGGGCACCTTCATATTCTAAAATCCGGCCAACTAACTTTGCGCGATGCTCACTCCAAACAGCTGACCATTGATCAGCCATGTGTGATCTATTTACCCAAAGCGAATCCACATGTGATTGAAGGGCTAGGTAAAGGAGCTGAACTGGTGTGTGCTACGGTCGAATATCGTACCGGGCAAGTGAATCCATTGTTGTCAGCGCTGCCTTCCGTCATTGTGATCCCGTTAAGCGCCGCACCAAGCTTTTTGCCTGTGATAGATGTGCTGTTTTATGAGTCAGGTGAACAGGCGGCAGGGAGTCAATTTTTGATGGATAAGTTAAGTGATGCCATGATGGCGTTGATCTTTCGCCACCTGATCGAACAACAACAGATCTCAAATGGATTGTTTGCTGGGCTTGCGCATCCAAGGCTCGCGAACGTGATGGCCGCTATCCATCAGTTGCCCCCGCAAGCACATACGATTGAGGAGCTAGCCGAGATAGCATTGATGTCTCGTACCCATTTCATTGACAGCTTTAAACTGACGGTTGGAGAAACTCCCGGAGACTACAGCCAGAAATGGCGTATCACTGTTGCCCAATCCATGTTGATGCAGAAAAAACCATTAAATTGGGTCGCAGATGAAGTGGGATATGACAGCTATTCGGGTTTTTCTCGGGCATTTCGCAAGGTTACGGGGATCGCTCCGCGAAAATGGTTAAAGCAAAAGCGTCTCTCCTAGGGATAAAAATGGCGCCAGTTCAGTCGCTCTTTCGGTGAATTTCTGTCCTATATTAAAGGTGGACGGATTGAGTTTTAGGAGTGCTGTATGAGCTATGAAGTGCTGATTTCACGGATTAATGAGCTACCAAGAATAGAAAGCGTATTACAAGAGCTGTTAGAAATGGTGAACCGAGAAACCATTGATTTCGGTGAGTTAGCACGCAAAATGTCGATGGATCAAGTGTTGTCAGCACGGGTGTTAAGGATGGCAAATTCCGCGCAATTCGGTGGGGTAAAAGGCGTATCCAACATCAATGATGCGATTGTACGAGTGGGCGCAGGGGCGATCCGTACCTTGGTTTCCTCATCCATTTTAGCCACCACTTTCCCTAAGCTGGAAACCTTAAATGTAAAAGATTACTGGGCCAATACTTTCGAAATTGCCACCATTGCCAGTGTGATTGCCAAACACGTAAAACTTGATCCGAATGAAACCTTTACCACGGGTGTGTTGCACAACATTGGTGAGTTGATGATCCATTCCTTAGTACCTGATAAAGCGCAGGAAATGACCGATCGGATTGAGGCAGGAGAAGACCCTACGAAAGTGCAGCGCGAATTACTGGCTACCGATGCGCAGCAACTCGGGGCGGTATTGGCTGAAACTTGGAAATTTCCGGCGGAGATGGTGGATGCGATTGCCAATATCAATCATCCGGGAAAGGCCGTGGACTCAAAACGGTTAGCTTGTGTGCTGTATTTAGCGCGAGATATCCATCGGCGCTGGGACTATATGTTAAGCAGTGAAGAAAAGCAGCGTTACCTCAAAGAACAGCCAGCAGCCAAAGCACTGCAACTCGCCCCTGAACTGGACAGCATCATTGATGAAGTTCGGGGACAAGGCAGTGAGCTGGCTTATCAATTGTTCTGAATATGTTAAACACTTTGTTTGTTAAGATCTTTTTTGCCAAATTTGATCTGCTGGATCACAAGGCCTGCAATGATTAAAACTAGGCCAACTAAAGTTGTAGGGTGGATTTTCTCACCAATAATGGTGGCCAGCAAGATGAGTGAAATAAATGGCGAGGCGAAGATTAAGTTACTGATACGTGCCGTATTTTGAGTCGCTTTGAGTGCCGATAGCCACAATACAAAGGTTACGCCCATCTCAAATAAGCCAACATAAGTAACGGCTAGCCAGCCTTTGTTGGTGATCTGTTGCCAAGGCGCTCCCTCATACAGTGCGAGGCCAAATGCAAAAGGCAGCGCAACCAGAAACCCTAATAACACACCGACAATGGGATCGGCTTTGTTTTTGGTGTTAAGAATCCAATAGCCAGCCCAAAGCAGGGTAGACAAGAGAGCAAGAGCGACACCGGTTGGGCTATCAAATTGCAGGCCAAGAATGTCGCCTTTGGTCGCGATCACAACCACGCCAAAATAACTTAATGAGCAAGCCACCCAATCTTGTTTACGGATCTTCTGACCAAGAAATACAGCA
This sequence comes from Vibrio sp. NTOU-M3, assembly GCF_040869035.1. Taxonomy (NCBI): domain Bacteria; kingdom Pseudomonadati; phylum Pseudomonadota; class Gammaproteobacteria; order Vibrionales; family Vibrionaceae; genus Vibrio; species Vibrio sp. NTOU-M3. The sequence continues at coordinate 3,160,123 of NZ_CP162100.1, read as the reverse complement.
GCCATCAGCGTCAAGGTAATTGCCCAACTGTAGTTAATCGCTTGTGCTTGGGAAGCCGGCAAGAGATCGTAGGCCTTGAACAAAATAAGGTAGTAAGCAAGCGGGTTGATTAAACCAAGTAATAGGTAATACCAAGGATTGGAAAGAAATGTGCTAGCAAGCTGCGACAGCTTACCTTGTACGCCACATATCAGGCTCAAAACCAGTGCAGAAACCAAACTGGCGATAGTGAGCATTTGAATTGGCGTGAATTCTGCCAATGTGAGTTTAAAAGCGGTCGCGACGGTTGACCAAAGCAGGACTGCGGCTAGGCCGAATCCTAAAGCACGGCGCTCATTCATGATATTTCCTTGTGACAGCACTGAGTTGCGCAGAATGGCTAAAGTGGCTGTATGTAATAACAAATAGGTGTGCAGCGCTTAGTCTATCTGTTGATCAAATGTGCGACAAACTGGACATTTATCCAGTATCGAAATACCATTAAATGTAAGTCTTAAAAACAGGTTAAACCGTTATCATGCAATGGATTATCGAGCATCAGGGCATCATTTTTTCTGCGTTAAGTGGGGCGATTGTGAGTGCCATCGGTGCAAGCTGGTGGATGAAGCAGAAAATGCTGCTACAAAGTCAGTTACTTGAGCAGCAAATACACGCTGAACAGCAACTGCATCAAACACAGACCGATCAACTGCAACGTGAACTCAATGATGCGCAGCAAGAACTGGATGAGCTCGATAGCGAACGTGATAAAGCCGCCTATGAGCTTAAGCAGTCGCACGGTAAGTTAATGGCTGTTATGGAAAAACTGCGTTATTTCGAAGCCGTGAAACAGGAGCGACAACAATACGCTCAAGACTTAGAGCGGGTGCGTGAGCAGAAATCTCAGTTAGAAGCACAGCTGCGCGAACAAGAAGCACGTCATGAGCAGCAGCTTCAATCGAGTGAAGAAAAGCTGCAATTGTTGGAACATGCAGAGGTGCGGCTTAAACAGCAATTTGAACATCTTGCTAACCAGTTATTTGAAACCAAAACCGCCAAAGTGGATCAACAAAACCGCCAAAGTTTAGAAGGGTTACTTGGGCCGCTAAAAATGCAGTTGGAAGGGTTTAAAAAACAAGTAAACGACAGCTTCAGTCAGGAAGCCAAAGAGCGCCACACCTTAGTTCATGAGCTGAAAAACCTACAACGGCTGAATGAGCAGATGACACAAGAAGCGGTAAATCTGACTCTGGCGCTCAAAGGGGATAACAAACAGCAAGGCAACTGGGGCGAAGTGGTACTGGCCCGTGTGCTTGCAGAATCGGGGTTGCGTGAAGGGCATGAATATCAAACCCAAGTGAGTTTACAAAATGAAGCCGGTAAACGATATCAGCCAGATGTGATCGTACATCTACCGCAAAACAAACAGGTGGTGGTGGACTCAAAAATGGCGCTTGTTGCTTATGAGCGCTACTTTAATGCTAAAAATGACAGAGAACGAGAGCAAGCGTTAAGTGAGCACTTACTTGCGTTAAGGGCACATATTAAAGGATTAAGTCAAAAAGATTACCACCAACTTAAAGGCATTCAGAGTCTCGATTATGTCTTGATGTTTATTCCGGTAGAGCCTGCATTTCAAGTGGCGATTCAAGCAGATCCAAGCTTAGTGAAAGAGGCAATGGAACAAAACATCATTTTAGTCAGCCCGACGACATTACTGGTGGCGCTGCGTACCATCGACAATTTATGGCGCAATGAGCGACAGAACCAGAATGCGCAGATCATCGCTGAGCGTGCAAGTAAACTGTATGACAAGTTACGTTTGTTTGTGGATGACATGGAAAGCTTGGGTGGAGCACTTGATCGTGCCAACCAAAATTATCAGGGCGCGATGAATAAACTGGCAACAGGCCGAGGCAATGTTATCCGCCAAGCGGAAAGCTTTAAGCAACTTGGTGTAGAAGTGAAGCGCCCAATCTCGACCAATTTGGCTGAACTGGCGCAAAGCGGTGACGCTGAAGCAACGCAGACAATGTTAGAGTCAGACGTATAACATTATTCTTTAATTGATGAATAAAAACGTTATCCAACTGTGTTTGGGTAACGTTTTTTATCTGCACCATTTGGTTGCACAATCGTAACGAAGTTTGATGGATAATTAAGAGCTTGAGAAAGACATCGCTCTGCGGATAAAGTAAACTAATCGCCCGCAGTATCTGGGTCGTATCATTGTATATCGAATTTGGTGACCATACTGCTCGAAGAGGAATCAACATGACGGAAACAAGCGTGCAATCAATCAACGCAGCAGAGCATAACGAAACCACACATTTTGGTTTTACAACCGTAGCGAAAGACGAAAAAGTCGCAAAAGTTGCTGAGGTATTTCACTCAGTCGCTGCGAAATACGACATTATGAATGACCTAATGTCTGGCGGTATTCATCGACTTTGGAAGCGTTTTACCATTGATTGCAGTGGTGCACGTCCGGGACAGCGCATTTTAGACTTGGGTGGCGGTACTGGTGATTTGACAGCGAAGTTCTCTCGTATCGTCGGTGATAAAGGCCATGTCATTTTGGCTGACATCAATAACTCGATGCTAAACGTTGGTCGAGATAAGCTGCGTGATACGGGGGTTGTCGGTAACGTCCATTATGTGCAGGCGAACGCTGAAGAGCTGCCTTTTCCAGATGATTACTTTGATGCGATTACCATCAGTTTTTGTCTTCGTAACGTGACCGACAAAGACAAAGCGCTGCGTTCGATGTATCGCGTACTCAAACCAGGCGGTCGCCTGTTGGTGCTTGAGTTCTCCAAGCCGATGCTAGAGCCATTGTCCAAAGTGTATGACGCGTACTCATTCCACCTATTGCCAAAAATGGGTGAGCTGGTGGCAAATGATGCGGAAAGTTACCGTTACCTTGCTGAGTCTATCCGTATGCACCCAGATCAAGAAACCTTGAAAGGGATGATGGATGAAGCCGGTTTTGAACAGACCAGCTACTACAATCTAACAGGTGGCATTGTTGCATTGCACCGTGGTTACAAATTCTAAGGAAACGTCATGCCTTTTGAACCTCTTGTCACCGCGGTTATTGAAACAACACTGAATACCTTGATCAAAGACGACCCTGAATTGGGTCGTCGTTTGTCTCGTCTAAAAGGTCAGGTGATCCAGATTCACCTCAAAGAAGTGGATAAAACTCTGACCTTTATCTTCAGTCAGCAAATTGATGTGCTGGCGAATTATGAAGGTGAGCCTGACTGCTATTTGTCACTGAACCTGTCTGTGTTGCCAGAGCTACGTGATCAATCCAACATCACCAAACTGATCAAACAAGACAAAGTGGTGCTGGAAGGCGATATTCAACTGGCGCAAAAATTCTCGCAACTCATGACCGATTGCAAGCCCGATATTGAAGAGTGGCTATCGCGTCTAACGGGTGATGTTGTCGCGCATACCTTGGTCCAAGGTGTTAACAATGTGGGGCAGTTCGCTAAATCACGTTTTACCAAACACCAGAACCACTTAGCACAAGTGATCACTGAAGAGTGGAAACTGGCACCAGCGCCACTTGAAGTCGCGTACTTCTGTGATCAAGTGGATGAAGTGAAAAGTCAGGCGGCACGCATTGAAGCGCAGTTGCAGCGCCTGCTGGAGAAAGCATGACCCCAACAGAGTTAAAGCGTCTCTATCACATTATCAAAGTTCAGCTTGAATATGGGCTGGATGAGTTGTTGCCGAGTGAGCATCAATTGACTAAAGCGCCATTGCTGGCTCGTAAGTCACTATTCTGGATTAAGAATAAGCATCCAGAGAAACCATTGGGTGAGCGTCTACGTCTGGCTTTACAAGAGTTAGGCCCGGTGTGGATTAAGTTTGGCCAGATGATGTCGACGCGCCGTGATTTATTTCCACCGCATATCGCTGACCCATTGGCAATGCTGCAAGATCAAGTCTCTTCTTTTGACGGTGAACTGGCTCGTGAGCAAATAGAAATCGCATTAGGTGGCAATTTAGACCAGTGGTTTGTGGATTTCGACAGTGTACCACTCGCCTCGGCTTCCATTGCGCAGGTGCATACGGCAAGGCTGAAAGAGACTAACCAAGAAGTGGTATTAAAGGTCATTCGGCCAGATATTCGCCCGGTCATTGATGCAGATCTAAAACTGATGTATCGCATGGCGCGTATAGTCGCCAAAGCGTTGCCTGAAGCACGTCGTTTAAAACCGGTTGAAGTGGTGCGTGAGTACGAGAAAACCTTGCTTGATGAGCTGGATCTCAGACGCGAGGCTGCCAATGCAATTCAGCTGCGCCGCAACTTCGAAGGCAGTGAAGAACTGTATGTACCAGAAGTCTATCCGGATTACAGTAATGAAACTGTCATGGTTTCTGAGCGAATATACGGTATTCAGGTCTCAGACATCGAAGGGCTGAAGGCCAACGGCACCAACATGAAGCTTCTTGCTGAACGTGGTGTTAGCGTGTTCTTTACCCAGGTGTTCCGTGACAGTTTTTTCCATGCGGACATGCATCCGGGGAATGTGTTTGTAAAGCCTGAGCACCCTGAGAACCCTCAGTGGATTGGTCTCGATTGTGGCATTGTTGGTACGTTGAACAACGAAGACAAGCGTTATTTAGCGGAAAACTTTCTTGCTTTTTTCAATCGTGATTATCGTCGTGTGGCAGAATTGCATGTTGAATCTGGTTGGGTTCCACGTGAAACCAATATTGATGAATTTGAATTCGCCATTCGCATTGTGTGTGAGCCAATATTCGCCAAACCACTGTGTGAAATTTCGTTTGGTCATGTATTGCTGAACTTATTCAACACCGCAAGACGTTTTCATATGGAAGTGCAGCCTCAGCTGGTCTTGTTGCAAAAAACCTTGTTATACGTGGAAGGTTTAGGGCGTCAGCTTTACCCACAATTGGACTTATGGGCAACGGCGAAACCATTTCTAGAAACGTGGATGATGAATCAGGTCGGGCCGCAGGCGGTGATTAATGCGGTGAAAGACCGTGCTCCATTCTGGGCTGAAAAACTGCCAGAACTACCAGAGCTGCTTTATGACAGCTTAAGGCAAGGTAAAGCGATGAATCAACGTATTGATCAGCTTTATCAAGGTTACCGTGCTAGCAAGCGTCAGCAGGCGACCGGAAGATTTTTATTTGGCGTTGGCGCCACATTGGTCGTATGCTCGGCCATACTGGTGAATAACGCTTATGAGCAGCTGTCATTGTTGAGTGCCGCAGGTGGTGTCACATTTTGGCTGTTTAGTTGGCGAGCTTATCGTCGTTAGACGTTAAACTCTTTAGATAATTTGTTTAATAAGACCCGAGGTAAAAAGAATGGGTGGTATTAGTATTTGGCAACTTTTGATCATTGCTGTCATTGTCGTTCTGCTGTTTGGTACAAAGAAACTTCGCAACATTGGTGGCGATCTAGGTAGTGCAGTCAAAGGCTTCAAGAAAGCGATGAACGATGAAGATGCGTCAAAGAAAGATGAAAAAGACGCAGATTTCGAACCAAAAAATCTAGAGCAGCAGAAAACAGAAGCGACTGCTGAAACTAAGAAAGACAAAGAGCAGGCGTAACACGTGTTTGATATCGGTTTTTGGGAACTGGTATTAATATCTGTCGTTGGGCTGGTGGTTCTTGGGCCGGAGCGTTTGCCACATGCAATTCGCAGCGTGTCTCGATTTGTCAGTGCAGCTAAAAGCATGGCAAATAATGTGAAAGATGAAATTTCACATGAGCTTAAGGTTCAGGAGCTACAGGAAAATCTGCGCAAGGCGGAAAAAATGGGGATGGAAGATCTGTCTCCAGAATTGAAGTCTTCCGTTGAACAGCTTAAGCAGGCAGCTCAGGATGTACAGCGTCCTTACGAAAGTAAGCCTGAAGAGACGCCTAAACCGGTTGAGCCAAAGCAGGATAACGTTGAGTCTATCTCGACAGCGCAACCTTCTGAGTCTGTGGCAGATAAGAAAGCCGAATAGTCTCTCCCTGTATAGGAGCTGCATTAACATGCGGCTCCTGTTGATCTATGCATTACGAGGTTTGATATGTCTTCTGTAGAGCAGACACAACCTTTAATCAGTCATTTATTAGAATTACGTAATCGACTGTTAAAAGCGCTACTAGCGGTGCTTGTGGTGTTTGTTGGTTTGATTTATTTTTCCAACGACATCTATGAGTTTGTCTCGAAACCACTAGTAGAGAGGTTGCCAGAAGGGGCAACCATGATCGCGACGGATGTCGCATCGCCTTTCTTCACCCCGTTAAAACTAACTCTGATTGCGTCGGTATTTGTCGCCGTTCCTATGATCCTGTATCAGGTGTGGGCATTTGTGGCTCCGGGGCTGTATAAGCACGAGCGCAAGCTGATCATGCCATTGATGTTTTCCAGCTCGCTGCTGTTTTACTGTGGTGTCGCCTTTGCTTATTTCGTGGTGTTTCCGCTGGTATTTGGTTTCTTTACCGCGATTTCACTAGGTGGTGTGGAATTCGCAACGGACATTTCGAGTTATCTCGATTTTGTGTTGGCTCTGTTCCTTGCATTTGGTATCGCATTTGAAGTGCCGGTAGCGATCATTTTGTTGTGTTGGACAGGTGCAACAGATCCGCAAAGCCTGCGAGAAAAGCGCCCTTATATTGTGGTGATTGCGTTTATCGTCGGCATGTTACTCACGCCTCCGGATATGATTTCCCAAACCTTACTCGCCATACCAATGTGTTTGCTGTTTGAGGTTGGTCTGTTCTTTGCGCGTTTCTATGTTCGCAAAGAGGAAGAAGAAACCGAAGCGGAAGAGTAATAAAAAATGGATTAAAAAAGGTTGGCCTGAGCCAACCTTTTTTTGTGTCTGTTAGTTAGAGCTGGAATAAGCGTTTCGCGTTATTGGTCGTGAGGTTATCCACTTCTGACGTTGTGAGATCACGCAGTTCAGCAACGCGCTGTGCCACTAATTGGGTGTAAGCTGGCTCGTTGCGTTTGCCTCGATGGGGCACTGGCGCAAGATAAGGGCAATCCGTTTCTAAGATGACATATTCCATATCCAGGTGTGGGATCACTTTGTCCATACCGCCATTTTTAAAAGTGGACACTCCGCCAAGCCCTAGGTGAAAACCTAAGTCATTAATTGCTTTTGCTTCTTCAATGCTGCCGCCGAAGCAGTGAAATACCCCAGCGAGTGAACCGTCCTGCTCTTGCTTGAGCAAAGCTAGGGTTTCTTCAATTGAATCCCGCGTGTGGATCACCACAGGGAGCTTCATTTCTTTTGCCCAATTGAGCTGAGTGACAAACGCCATCTCCTGTTCAGCGCGAAATGTCTTGTCCCAATACAAATCAATGCCAATTTCTCCGACTGCGATGAAATTGTGTTTCTCAAACCAGCTATGAATAGTCGCTAAGGTTTGTTTTACGTTGGCATCGACGTAGCAAGGGTGCAAGCCCATCATAGAGCGGCATATTGTTGGATAACGCGCCTCAGTCGTGAGCATAGGTTCAATGGAGTCCAGATCGATGTTTGGTAACAGAATGGTATCCACACCTTGTTCTAGCGCACGTTGCACGACGTCGTCGCGATCGTTATCAAACTCTGTGGCGTATATATGGGCGTGGGTATCGATCATGGTGGTTCCTTGCTAACGTGTGTTGGAACATGAGTATACGGCAGTGTGAGCATGAGGTCATTTTTTGGATTTTGTTCGATTGCCGCTAGCGTCTCGAAACGAGAGTGATATGATTTCGCCAGCACTTTCACCAGATGAAGGAGAATAGAGTGTCAGTTTCCATTCAAGGCCAATTCCCAGGTCGCCGTATGCGTCGTCTGCGCAAACATGATTTTAGTCGCCGTCTGATGGCAGAAAACCAGCTTTCAGTGAATGACTTGATTTACCCGATGTTTATTTTAATGGGTAAGGACCGTCGTGAGCAGGTGGAGTCAATGCCGGGTATTGAACGTCTGTCTATTGATCTGATGTTGGAAGAAGCGCAGTACCTAGCCAACTTAGGTGTGCCTGCGATTGCTCTGTTCCCTGTGGTGAACCAAGACGCAAAAAGCCTTTGCGCTGCAGAAGCGTATAACCCAGAAGGTTTGGTGCAACGTGCCGTTCGAGCATTGAAAGAGCATGTGCCACAAATGGGTGTGATCACCGATGTTGCCCTTGACCCGTTTACCACACATGGCCAAGACGGCATCATCGATGACGAAGGTTATGTACTGAATGATGAAACCACTGAAGTGTTGATCAAACAGGCGCTTTCTCATGCTGAAGCGGGCGCAGATGTAGTGGCACCATCCGACATGATGGATGGCCGAATTGGTGCCATTCGCCAAGCATTGGAAGAAGCAGGGCACATCAATACACAAATCATGGCGTATTCAGCCAAGTATGCTTCATGCTACTACGGCCCATTCCGTGATGCTGTCGGATCTGCTTCAAACCTAAAAGGCGGCAACAAAAAGAACTATCAGATGGATCCGGCCAATAGTGATGAAGCCATACATGAAGTGGCAATGGACGTGAATGAAGGTGCGGATATGGTGATGGTCAAACCGGGCATGCCATACCTTGACGTCGTTCGCCGTGTAAAATCTGAACTTCAAGTACCAACTTTTGCTTATCAGGTGTCAGGTGAATATGCGATGCATAAGGCTGCCTTTGCGAATGGCTGGTTGCAAGAGCGCGCAACGGTGTTGGAGTCCTTACTGTGTTTCAAGCGCGCAGGGGCAGATGGCATTCTGACCTACTTTGCTAAAGATGTGGCTGAGTGGTTAGCAGAAGAAAATGCGCAAGCAGCTCAATTCTTAAATGATGATGCTTAAAGTGTAAAGACTACGTATAAAGGCTAGCATCGCGCTGGCCTTTTTTATTTGAGGTAGAGAGTGATGAGTATTACCTGTCGTATCGGTACGCTGGAAGAGTGTGTTGCTGTAGTTGAACAAGTGGATGAGTTTGTAAGGAAAGAAACTGTAGCAAGCTTGCAAGCGCGTCTTGATGGCAAAACACACCTTGTTTTGGTAGCAGAAGAGCAGGGGCAGTTACTGGGTTTTAAGATCGGTTACCAATTGGATGAAGAGACGTTCTACAGCTGGTTTGGTGGCGTTGCTCCGGCGGCAAGAAATAAAGGCATTGCGCAGTTGCTGCTGGATGAACAAGAAAGTAGCTTGCGTAAGCAAGGCTATCAAGCAGTGAAAGTGAAATCGCGCAATCAATTTCCAGCAATGCTTAGATTATTGCTGAGAAATTCTTATCTGATTGAAAAGTTTGAAGAAAAGGAACCATTGCTAGAATCTCGCATTCATTTTGTGAAGCAACTTTAAGCTGATGAAAAAAATAAATGAGATTTTTTCTCATTTAGGTGTTGACGAGCTAAATGAGAATGATTACTATTAATCTCGTCTTAGGGAATGAGTAAAGTTCACAGGGACGTTGATTAACCGCTTAACTTCAATGTTGAAAGGTCATGAAACATTACTCGAAGAACTTGCACGAATTCTTTTTGACACGACATTGCTCACATTGCTTCCAGTGTAATTTATAGCTTTATGGCAAAGCAGAATATTCACCAGAATTAGCTTTGACCCCTTTTTGCTAGGCGACATCATTCGATGTCGCTTTTTTTATGCCTGATCGTTTGCGCAAACACCCGGTTGCACAAAAGGACACCAATAGTCTTTTCCACAATAGAAGATCGTTAAAAGATCTCGCTATCAATGATCGATCTTTGTTTATCCTCTTTTTAATCAAGTGCTTATGTTCAATATTTAATGGTTTTCTACCTTTTGTATAACCAGTGGATAAAAACTATAAACAGAGTTATCCACAGACGACTAGGCGGCTGTGGAAGGCATATGAATCAGGAGGAATGAGTCAAAACTTAAATAGTATAGACACGATATCGCAACTGTGTGGGTGTATTCACGCATTAACATGGCATCACTTTGCTAGACGTGGCATGCTAAGCACCTATTTTTGCATTTGCTTTGGACAATGAAAGACTATGGCTCGCATTCCAGATAATCCTCTGATCCTGATTGATGGATCGTCTTACCTTTATCGTGCATTTCACGCTTACCCAGGCACCATGAGTAACGGCGACATTCCGACCAACGCTGTTTATGGTGTGGTAAACATGCTGCGTAGCATGATGCGTCAGTTTTCCTCTGACCGTATTGCTGTCGTGTTTGATGCCAAAGGAAAGACGTTCCGTGATGATATGTATCCGGAATACAAAGCCAATCGTCCACCGATGCCAGACGATCTGCGTTGCCAGATTGAACCATTACACAACGTTATCCGCGCAATGGGGCTACCTTTGATTTCCATTGCTGGCGTTGAAGCCGATGATGTGATCGGGACACTTGCACATCAAGCGTCACAAGCAGGCATACCTGTTCTTATCAGTACGGGTGATAAAGATATGGCTCAGCTGGTGGACGAAAATGTCACACTGATCAACACCATGACCAATGTGGTGTTGGATCGTGAAGGGGTGATTGAAAAGTTTGGTATCCCACCAGAACTGATCATCGATTACTTGGCGCTGATGGGCGATAAAGTGGATAACATCCCTGGTGTCCCTGGCGTTGGTGACAAGACCGCAACCGCTTTATTACAAGGGATTGGTGGTCTGGATAAGTTGTATGACAACCTTGATGATATTGCACCGCTTGGTTTCCGTGGTTCGAAAACCATGGCGAAGAAGCTGATCGAACATAAAGAAAATGCACAGCTGTCCTATGAACTGGCGACCATTAAGCTTGATGTTGAACTCGAAGAAACACCAGAATCCCTTCTAAAAGCAGAACCAAACAAAGACGAACTGATTAAACTTTACGGTCAGTTAGTGTTCAAGTCATGGCTCAATGAGCTATTAGATGGCGGTAACGGCGTAGTAGAGGCGGATGAAAAATCTGGCGCTGCAACGGGTACTACGAAAGCATCAAGTGGCGCAGATATGGACACTTCAGCAGTGACTATCGATCGCAGTAAGTATGAAACTATTTTGGACGAAGCGAGCTTTAACGCGTGGCTAGAGAAGCTAAAAACCGCAGAAGTCTTCGCCTTTGATACAGAAACTGACAGTCTTGATTACATGGTTGCCAATTTAGTGGGCTTGTCATTTGCAACAGAAGAAGGTGTCGCAGCTTATGTACCAGTGGCGCACGACTACTTAGATGCTCCAGAACAACTTGACCGTGACTGGGTGCTTGAGCAACTCAAGCCGATTCTTGAAGATGATGCTCAAGCGAAAGTCGGTCAAAACCTCAAATACGATGCCAGTGTGTTAGCGCGTTACGGCATTGAAATGAAGGGTATTAAGCATGACACCATGTTGGCTTCTTACGTCTATAACAGCGTTGGTGGCAAGCACGATATGGATAGCTTGGCGCTGCGTTTCTTGCAACACAGCTGCATCTCTTTTGAGCAGATCGCCGGTAAGGGTAAGAACCAACTGACCTTTAACCAAATTGAGCTGGATGAAGCATCGCCATATGCGGCGGAAGATGCCGATGTGACATTGCGCCTGCATGACCGTTTGTTTGCTAACTTAGAACAAGATGAAAAGCTTAAGGCGACCTACCAAGATATCGAAGTTCCATTAGTGCCAGTGCTGTCACGCATTGAGCGTACAGGGGTATTGATTGACGACATGAAGCTGGCGGCGCAGTCGCAAGAGATCGCCCAACGACTCGATGAGCTCGAGAAAGAAGCGTTTGAGATCGCTGAGCAAGAGTTCAATATGAATTCACCAAAGCAGCTGCAAGCGATCCTATTTGAAAAAATGGGACTGCCAGTGATCAAGAAAACCCCTTCAGGTACCCCTTCGACCAATGAAGAAGTGTTGCAAGAGTTGGCGTTGGATTACCCGCTACCGAAACGCATTCTGGAATACCGTGGCTTGGCAAAGTTGAAATCAACCTATACTGATAAGCTGCCTAAAATGATCAACCCAGAAACGGGTCGAGTGCATACCTCTTACCACCAAGCAGTCACTGCAACAGGTCGTTTGTCTTCTACTGATCCAAACTTACAAAATATTCCAATTCGTAACGAAGAAGGTCGCCGTATTCGTCAGGCATTTATTGCTCCGCATGGCTATAAAATTATGGCTGTCGATTACTCTCAGATTGAACTGCGTATTATGGCGCACTTGTCTGGGGATAAAGCGCTATTAGAAGCTTTCCAACAAGGTAAAGATATCCATGCTGCAACAGCGGCTGAAATCATGGGTGTTAGCATCGAACAGGTGAGTGCTGAGCAGCGACGTCGTGCGAAAGCGGTGAACTTTGGTCTGATTTACGGCATGAGTGCGTTTGGCTTAGCCAAACAATTGGGCATTCCACGTGGTGAAGCACAAGACTACATGAACAAGTACTTTGAACGTTATCCTGGTGTCATGCAGTACATGGAAGACACCCGCAGTGCGGCAGCTGAGCAAGGGTACGTTGAAACGATTTTTGGTCGTCGTTTACACCTTCCTGAAATCAAATCACGTAATGGCATGCGTCGTAAAGCGGCAGAGCGTGCGGCTATTAACGCACCCATGCAGGGAACGGCGGCCGACATTATTAAGAAAGCGATGTTGCTTGTTGATGAATGGATTCAAAAAGAAGGCGACGGCCGCGTTAAATTACTGATGCAAGTACACGATGAACTGGTATTTGAAGTTCAAGAGTCAGCTTTAGCCGAAATTGAAACAAAAGTACAAGAATTGATGGAGTCTGCAGCGCAGTTAGATGTGCCTTTGATCGCTGAAGCAGGGCATGGAGAAAACTGGGATCAGGCTCATTAGACACTTTTTACTCAATAATGACTGATTTTCATGAGCCAGCGCACAAACGCTGGCTTTTTTTTGTTCTTAAAAAAGATAGCGAAAACAAATATTTTATGTAGCTTAATGAAACGTGCCTGAAAAAAAATTACAAAAATAGTTTCCATTTCTGACCAATTGTTGTACATTAATCGACGTAGGGTACAGAGGTAAGATGTTCTATCTTTCAGACCTTTTGTTTCACGTTATTGGATTAGGCTGATTCAGCCGCCCCAGTCAGTATTTGACTGGGGCGTTTTTTATTGGGCGAAAGAAAAGTTTAACTTTATGTATTGCCTAACTTTTTCACCGCTTCTTTTGTCTATCTGTTTTCACTATTTCTTCACGCTTATTCCATCACGGTGACCGCTTTTAGCTAGTGATATCTAATTGTAAGCAAAACCAATTTTGTAATTCTCTATCGTTCACACTTTTGTTATTTCAAGAAGTGAAGTAACGACGAATTTATCCATTGATGTAATTTAAGTCATTGAAGTAAAAGGTTATCTATGTCTGTTTGATAGGTTGTATTGTGGTGTGGCTCTGGTTGCAAACAAAAGCGCATTGGTGAATGCTTATCGACATAATAATAATTACCTCCTATTTCTCTCCCGTTTCCCCGCCTAGAAAGGTGGGGATTTTTATATGTGAGAGACAAAAAAGCCCTGCACTGGGCAGGGCTGATGATTTATTACAGGATATTTACTCTTGTTCGTCGTCGGCTTGTTGCTCTTCAACGATTTCTTCCGTAAGCGTCATCGCAAGTGCTGGAGCGAACCATTCGTCGAGCTTATTGCGCAGTACATCAACACCAAGCCCTTTCAAAGACGAGAAAGCAGCAACATTAACATCGCCACCAAAAGCGAGTGCTGATTCACGAATTTTTAACACTTGAGCTTTGCGAGCGCCACTTTTTAGCTTATCCGCTTTGGTGAGCAAGACTTGAACGGGAATACCACTATCGACGGCCCAGTAAATCAGCTGCTGGTCGAGATCCTTCATTGGATGGCGAATATCCATTAGGACCACCAACCCCTTTAGGCATTGGCGCTTTTGCAGGTATTCACCGAGAGATTTTTGCCATTTTTTCTTCATTTCTAGTGGTACTTGTGCGAAGCCATATCCAGGAAGATCGACGATATGGCAGCCTTCTGTCACTTTAAACAGGTTAATAAGCTGAGTTCGGCCGGGTGTCTTGGATGTCTTTGCTAAGCTCTTTTGGTTCGTCAGTCGGTTAAGAGAGCTAGACTTACCCGCATTGGAGCGTCCTGCGAACGCAACTTCGATACCTTCATCCTCTGGCAAGTGACGAATGTCAGGTGCACTAGTGATGAAATGAGTGTTTTGATAATGAATTTTTACGCTCACTGTTAACTCCATCTCGACTTTGTGTAGTCGATTGATTACTTTTTTGTGAAATTGTGTAAAATAACCGTGCTCGGCATAAGGTCGCCTATTGTACCATGAGTGGCAACGCAGAGTGGTACCGGAAGCTTGATAATTATAATGGAATGTCATGAAGAAATTAGCGCTAATCTTTACACTATTAGCCAGCTGCTCTGTATGGGCCCAAGGCAGTATTGAAGCTGGTAAAGCAAAATCCCAAACGTGTGTTGCCTGCCATGGTGCTGACGGCAACAGTCAACTCGCTATGTATCCTAGTTTAGCTGGTCAGCATGCTAAATATATTGAGAAGCAGCTGAAAGATCTGAAATTAGGGATGACCAGTGGCGGTAAACAAGGTCGTTATGATCCTGTGATGAGTGGTATGGCTATGCCACTGTCAGAAGAGGACATGGCGGATCTGGCAGCGTATTACGCATCTTTACCTCTTGCGCATAACACCACACCTGAAAATGTGGTTGAACGAGGTAAAGTGCTGTACAGCGCTGGTGATATGGAACGTGGTCTGACAGCATGTATCGCGTGTCATGGCCCACGTGGTGATGGTACTGAGCTCTCAGGTTTCCCGAAAATTTCTGGTCAGCATGCTGACTACATCAAAGCTCAGCTACTCAAATTCCGTGATGGTTCTCGTAACAATGATATGAATGCAATGATGCGTGATATCGCGAAGAAACTGACCGACGACGATATTGAAACACTGTCGAAATACGTTGGTGGCCTGCACTAAGTTTTCTTATTCGTTCGAGCAATGTTGTATTGAAAAAGCCTCGGTATTTCACCGAGGCTTTTTCTTTTTAAGCAAAACCTAATGGTACTTTGCGGTCAAAGTCACACTTAAAAATTCATCGAATGGGTCTAACTGTCTATTCACTTTGTAAGAGATCGCCCATTCGTTTGCGATGAACTTTCCGTATAGAAATAGGTAACTATTTGAAATAGATGGAAATGCGTTTGCTGTTGATAAAATAAACACAAATTATTTGCTCGATAGGTTGTTTGTCAGTGCTGAAGCGGTAAAGTGGACACATCGGCAAGGAGCTGAACAAGGAATAGCAGGCCAAGGTGGCTTCCAAGGATGCAAGCAAAGGATGCTTGAGTGTGGAATGCATGGACGTTTGGTTAGCAGGATGCGAACCCGATACGGATGGTCACATTGTCTGATGGTTTAGACAGCGTAATGGAGCAGGCTAAGGATTAGCCCAGTAAACAGGACGTCATTAGGAAAGCCAAAATTCATCAGGACGATGGAAAACGACACCTTTTTGGCAGGGAAAGCTCGAAAAACAAAAGGATTATTGGGGTACACATGTGTGTACAACACAGTTTCGCCTGATAAAGGCATTTAGAAAGCGATGGGGATTTCCCATCGCTTTTTTTATTGGTTCATCCCTCTAGAACCAACATGTTGTTGCCATCAACTACCGTCTCCTTGCTATCTTCTCCACGAAATTCCTTCCGGTTTACGAATTTTTTCATGAATCGATGATTAATTGCACAATAGTGCTCCACTCTAAGGTCAGTTTCTGGTATGTTTCGCATCCCTGTTTGAGGATGTCTGTATGCATACATGCCCTTTATGTCGAGCGCAGGAGTCGCAGTTCTATTTTGAAGATAAACATCGTGAGTATCTTCAGTGTCAGTGTTGTGAACTGGTGTTCGTCAATCCAAATCAACGGTTAGATGCAAAGGCGGAAAAAGCGCACTATGATCTGCATGAAAATGATCCCAGTGACCAAGGCTATCGCCGTTTTCTGTCCCGGATTGCTGATCCGCTGATTCAGCGCATTGCAGCCAACTCTCATGGGTTAGATTTTGGTTGTGGTCCTGGGCCAACACTCTCTTTGATGTTGCAAGAGCAGGGACACAACGTCGCGTTGTACGATATTTACTACCACCCTGATACCAGTGTGTTAGAAACAACGTATGACTTTATGACTGCTACCGAGGTGATAGAACATCTCTATCAACCTGATATCGTGTGGCAGCAATGGTTAAATTTAGTTAAGCCAGGTGGCTGGATTGGTCTGATGACCAAAATGGTCATAGATGTAGAGGCATTTGCTCGTTGGCATTATAAAAATGACTTAACTCACGTGGTCTTTTTTAGCCGTGCTACATTTGAATATCTGGCAGAGCGGGATCAGCTCGAGCTTGAATTTATTGGTAAAGATGTAATTTTACTGAGGAAGGCCCAGTAATGAGTCGTTCAAAGAAAAACCGATCAGGTGGCAATGGTGACCTGATTGTTGTACGTAACCGCACCCAATCTGATGTGGAAGGTCGTTTACGTAAGAAAGATAAAAAGCGTAAAGGTTTGAAAACGGGTACCCGTAACTCGGAAGCTAAAGCGCAAAAAGAATTGCAAGCAAAGCAAAAGCGCGATCCGCGCTTGGGCAGTAAAAAGAAAATTCCACTGATCGTTGAGACAGTGAAAAAACCAAGCAAAGCTGAGCGCCGTGTATCGGCTGAGAAAGAGCTGGAAATGCTGGAAAATGACGCTCAGTTGAACGTGTTGCTTGATCGCTTAGATAACGGTGAAAGCTTAGGTTCTGGCTTACAAAAATACGTCGATGAGAAACTCAATCGCATTGAAGTGTTGATGAAGCAGCTGGGTATCTATGAAGAGCCAGAAGAAGAGCTAGAAGAGGATGACGTGGTTGATGCGCCAAAAGCTAAGATCAAAAAAGTAGCCTCTGATGATGATCTTCTTTCCCAGTTTGAAGATCTCGATCTGAACGATTTTAAAGGGTAACGAGCCGCTATGAATGTAACCTTATTAGCCATTGCTGGTGGAGCCATCATTATTGGCTTGGCATCGTATGCAGGTTACCTTCTGCTCCAGCTTAAGAAGCAAAAGGAATTGCAGTTGCAGCACCAAAAGCTGGCAATCGACAAGCGCAATGCCAACATTTTTGAGAATGTTCAGGTGTTGTGTCTGGCCGGTATTCAAGGGCAATGTGACTTATCAGAAATCAGCATTCGTGTTTACTGCATCATGGATTATGTTCAAGGTGAAGAGCGCGTTGATTTTGATAAGCAATATCCGGCTATTTCTGAGCTGTACCATATCGTAAAAGATATGGAGCGAGGCGATGAGCGCCAAGCATTAGCCAAGAAAGAGCGCATGCAACAAAACTTAACTCGTCATAAAGCAGAGTCTCGTCTGCAAGAGGCCATCATTGAAGAACTTCAGCAAT
The DNA here is from genome assembly GCF_040869035.1 of Vibrio sp. NTOU-M3. Taxonomy (NCBI): domain Bacteria; kingdom Pseudomonadati; phylum Pseudomonadota; class Gammaproteobacteria; order Vibrionales; family Vibrionaceae; genus Vibrio; species Vibrio sp. NTOU-M3. Next base: position 3,142,716 of record NZ_CP162100.1, on the reverse strand, counting down.
TAAAGCAGCAAGTTCAGCCTCTGAACAATCAGATCAACATCCAAATGCTTTAATTCAGCTTGATCACTGGTATTTGATGCCAGTGATCGAGTTATCAGTTCTGAACATTTATACTTAAAAAGCTTTTTCCATGCCGACGTGTACAGACACGGTGTGGCAAAATAGCCGTTCATAATTAGTATTGAACTTAATCAGTCGTAAACGGAAAAGTACCATGTCGCAGCAAGTCGTCGCTAGTCAGCAAATCGTATGGGATCAAGCCATGCTTGATAAGTACAACTACTCTGGTCCTCGCTACACCTCATACCCGACAGCGGTGGAGTTCCATGAAGCGTTCACGGTTGCCGATTACGATATGGCTTGCACGTCATATCCAGAGCGCCCACTGTCTCTTTATATTCATATCCCGTTCTGTCATAAGCTTTGTTACTACTGTGGTTGTAATAAAGTCATTACCCGTCATGCACATAAAGCAGACGAGTACCTTGATGTTTTAGAACAAGAAATCCGCACACGAGCCGCTTTGCTGCAAGGGCGTCGTGTGACCCAACTGCATTTTGGTGGTGGCACGCCTACCTTCTTATCTGAAGAGCAGATCAGCCGCATTATGGCGATACTGCGTGGCGAATTCTTTTTTGAAGAGACCGCTGAGATCAGCATTGAAGTAGACCCACGTGAAATCGAACTGGATATGCTGGATCACCTGCGTGGTGAAGGTTTTAACCGTCTAAGTATTGGTGTTCAGGACTTTAATAAAGAAGTGCAGCAGTTGGTTAACCGTGAGCAAGATGAAGATTTCATTATTGCGATGGTTGCTCGCGCTAAAGAGCTGGGGTTCCGCTCGACTAACCTTGATTTGATTTACGGCTTGCCAAAACAAACCAAAGCTTCATTTGCTGAAACCTTAGATCAGGTTTTGAAGATGCAACCGGGTCGCTTATCTGTCTTTAACTACGCGCATATGCCTCAACTTTTTGCAGCGCAGCGTAAGATTAAAGATGAAGATTTGCCTATCGCTGAAGAGAAAATGGCGATCCTACAATACACCATTGCGACATTGACGGATGCGGGCTACCAGTTCATCGGTATGGATCATTTTGCTCAGCCAGATGATGAGCTTGCCATTGCTCAGCGCAGTGGCATTTTGCACCGAAATTTCCAAGGTTATACGACGCAAGGTGAATGTGACTTGGTTGGATTCGGTGTGTCGGCGATTTCGATGATTGGTGATGCTTATGCACAAAACCAAAAAGAGTTGAAAAAGTACTATGCTCAGGTGAATGAGCAACGTCACGCTTTATGGAAAGGGGTATCACTCGATAGTGATGACTTACTTCGACGTGAAGTAATCAAGCAGTTGATTTGTAATTTTAAACTGGATAAAACTCAGATTGAACGCGAATTTAAGGTCGAGTTTAACCACTACTTCAAGCAAGACTTGGAATTACTGCAAACTTTTATCAATGACCAACTGGTTGAAGTGGATGAGAGTGAAATTCGTGTCACTCTGCGCGGGCGCTTGCTGATCCGCAATATCTGTATGTGTTTTGATAAGTACCTGCGAGACAAAGCGCGCCAGCAACAATTTTCTCGGGTGATTTAAGCCCAATTTTCCAAATTAAAAAAGCCACGCATCGCGTGGCTTTTTTATATTTTGGGTCACTTATGGCGCGATAAACTTACTTTGGGCAACTTGCCATAGCGCTCGAATGAGTGGGTTATCCAGTTGTGAGCGTTTGCAGCATACCCCCAGCTTAAATGGTTCAATGGAGGCAACTTTGAGTCGTTCAATTTTATCTCTGACTGGACTGTTATTGATCACCACATCTGGCGCAATACCGACTCCGCAGCCAAGAGCTACCATACTGACGATCGCCTCATGACCAGAGACTTGTGCGTATATATTGGGTTTGATTTTCATGGTTTTAAACCAGGTATTGGCGCGTTCTCTTGCCGTACCTGCTTCAGGGACGATAAAAGGAATGGTACTCCAGTTAGGTTGCTCTGCATGCAGTTGTTCGGCAAAGTTGCTGATACCACTGGGGGCGATGACCGAAAGTGGAATTTCACTGATGGTTTCAAATTCAATTCGAGCGGGCAGTTGATCGGGCAGGGCTGAGATAGCTATGTCTGCTTGGTCGGACAGCACTTTTTCTATGGCTTGTGCGGGGTCTCCCGTTGACAGCTTAAACTCAATATAAGGATGCTGAAGTCGAAATTCAGAGAGCAGCTCAGGCAGGTGGCTATAACTGGCCGTGACAGAGCAAAACAATCGGATCTCACCTTTTAATTCCTGCTCATGACCTTGAAGTAGCGCATTGTAGTTTTGCCACTCACCAAGGATTTTCATCGCTACTGGCAGCAGTTTTTTGGCCGCTGGGGTTAGCTCTACGCTGCGGTTATCACGTAAAAATAAAACCTGATGGGTTTCAGCCTCCAGTTTTTGGATTTGACGGCTTAGCGCAGAAGGGCTGATGTGCATAGTTGATGCGGTGCGGGCAAAGCTTTTACTTTCACACAAATGAATGAATAACTGCAGGCTCTTAATGTTCATCAATAGGTCATATCCGTGTTGCAAAAATTGCAATAAGTAATTGTGAATATATCACTTTAAGCAACCGAATGTCTGTTTTAGTATCAAGTCATTCGATAGTGACATATCGACCTAACGGAAAAATTCTTAAAGGAGAGCCCCACAATGGCTAACTATTTCAATACATTAAACCTTCGTCAGCAACTAGACCAACTTGGTCGTTGTCGTTTTATGGACCGCAGGGAATTCGCAACAGAAGCGGATTACCTGAAAGGTAAGAAAGTGGTTATCGTGGGTTGTGGTGCTCAGGGCCTTAACCAAGGTCTGAACATGCGTGATTCAGGTTTGGATGTTGCGTATGCACTTCGTCAAGCTGCGATCGACGAGCAGCGTCAATCTTACAAAAACGCAAAAGAGAACGGTTTTGAAGTTGGCAGCTATGAAACGCTAATTCCTCAAGCTGACCTAGTTGTAAACCTTACGCCAGATAAGCAGCACACTAACGTGGTTGAAACCGTAATGCCGCTAATGAAAGAAGGCGCAGCACTGGGTTACTCACACGGTTTTAACGTGGTTGAAGAAGGCATGCAAATCCGTAAAGACCTAACGGTTGTGATGGTTGCACCTAAGTGTCCGGGTACGGAAGTTCGTGAAGAATACAAACGTGGCTTTGGTGTTCCGACTCTGATTGCTGTTCACCCAGAAAACGATCCAAAAGGTGAAGGTTGGGATATCGCTAAAGCATGGGCAGCAGGTACAGGTGGTCACCGTGCTGGCTGTCTAGAATCTTCTTTTGTTGCTGAGGTTAAGTCTGACCTTATGGGTGAGCAAACTATCCTTTGTGGCATGCTGCAAGCGGGTTCTATCGTATGTTACGAGAAGATGGTTGCAGACGGTATTGACCCAGGCTACGCAGGTAAACTGCTGCAATACGGTTGGGAAACCATCACTGAAGCACTGAAGTTTGGTGGCATCACTCATATGATGGATCGCCTATCTAACCCAGCAAAAATTAAAGCGTTTGAGCTTTCTGAAGAGCTAAAAGAGCTGATGCGTCCGCTTTACAACAAGCACATGGATGACATCATCACTGGCCACTTCTCTAGCACTATGATGGCTGACTGGGCGAACGATGACGCAAACCTACTTGGCTGGCGTGCAGAAACGGGTGAGACGGCATTTGAAAACTACCCAGAAACGAATGCAGAGATCACTGAGCAAGAGTACTTTGATAACGGCATTCTAATGGTTGCGATGGTTCGTGCTGGTGTTGAACTGGCATTTGAAGCGATGACAGCATCGGGCATCATTGATGAGTCGGCTTACTACGAATCTCTACACGAGCTACCACTGATTGCAAACACTATTGCACGTAAGCGTCTATATGAGATGAACGTGGTGATCTCTGACACGGCTGAATACGGTAACTACCTATTTGCGAACGTTGCAACACCGCTACTGCGTGAGAAGTTCATGCCATCTGTTGCAACAGATGTAATTGGTAAAGGCTTAGGTGAGTCTTCTAACCAAGTGGACAACGCAACACTGATTGCTGTGAACGATGCGATTCGTAACCACCCAGTTGAGTACATCGGCGAAGAGCTACGCTCATACATGAGCGACATGAAAAGAATTGCCGTTGGCGGTTAATTAAAGAACCCCAGACAGACTGGGGTCAATAAATACAAAAGAAAACACAACATCTAAATAAAAGGCTTACTCCAATGGGGTAAGCCTTTTTCTTTGGTACTTATTAAAGTCTCTGTTATTTGTCAGCCAGCTTGGTTTCCAGCTCTGCTAGTTTAGCTTCCATTTCATTCAGCTTTTGGCGAGTGCGCAACAGGACTTGTGTTTGCACATCAAACTCTTCGCGGCTAACAACGTCTAATTTGTTTAATTGACCTTGAATTACCTGACGAACTTTTTGGTCTACATCAGCGCCAAGCTCTTTAACAGGGGCTGGCATTGAGTCATGAATTTGTTTAGCGATTTGCTCTAGTTTCTTTGGGTCAAACATGATGACTAAAACTCCTTTCGATTTGTCTACATTCTATGTAATTGATACGGGAAAGTCGCTACTTGAAGAGCAAAAAAGAGACGCATTGCCATCTTAAGGGTATTAAAAAAGGCCACCGAAGTGGCCTTTTGTTCTATGGCTGTCCTAACGCATTATTGCTGTTCGGCAATTTGGCGCTGTGCCGCTTTTGCTTCATCAACACGTGCTAGCTTTTCCAGATCTTTGTCTTCAACAAAAACAGGTAGTGGCTTGTGTTTCTCAGCAAGGTAGCTATAGATCACTGGCAGTACGAACAGAGTGAATAGGGTACCAATCGCTAGACCCGCCACGATAACAATACCGATACTAAAGCGCTGAGCAGCGCCTGCACCGGTTGCGTACATCAGTGGGATTAGACCTGCAATCATCGCAGCTGTGGTCATTAGGATTGGACGTAGACGAACTTTAGCGGCTTCCATAACCGCATCAATACGCGATAGCTTGTTGTGGAGCTGCTCTTCTTTAGCGACTTCACAGATCAAGATACCGTGCTTGGTGATCAGGCCCACAAGGGTGATCAGACCAACTTGCGAGTAGATGTTCATTGTCGCCATGCCCCAAGCCAATGCAATCAAGGCACCACATACTGCAAGTGGTACTGAAACCATGATAACAATTGGATCGCGGATGGATTCAAACTGAATCGCCAATACCAAGAAGATGATGGCAAGTGCAAGACCGAATGTAGCGTATAGCGCACTACCTTCAGTTACAAACTGACGAGCCTCACCCATGTAGTCATGGTTGTAACCCGTAGGCAGTTTGGTTTCCGCAATGTTCTCAAACCAGTTAATCGCATCACCCATCGCTGTGCCCGGTGCAGGAACGGCACCGACAGTTGCAGAGTTGAGCTGGTTGAAGTGAGGCAGTGAGCGAGGCTCAGCAACAACATCAATGGTGATCAAGCTGCCCAGAGGAACGGCTTTACCATCAGCTGCGCGAACATAGTAGTTCTTCATCGACTCAGGGTTTAGACGCCACTTACGTTCAACTTGTGGGATCACTTCGTATGAACGGCCGTTAAGGTCGATACGGTTAACGTAGCCATCAGCCATCATGGTACCCAATGTCACACCGATGTCTTGCATGGTGACGCCATAAGCACCCGCTTTGTCTTTGTCGATCTTGATTTTCATCGTCGCAGAGTCGTATTTCAAATCGAGATCCGAGTAGACGAACATCGGGCTGGATGTCACTTCGGTCAAGATATCGCTTGCGATGGTGTACAAGCTTTCAAAGCTGTTTGGTGTGGTAACAACGAACTGGATCGGTAGACCAGAACCCGCACCTGGTAATTCAGGCATCTGGAATGCCGTTACCGCCATACCTGGTACGTCAGAAACTAAGTCACCGACACGTTTAGTGACGTCAGCTTGGCTTGCTTCACGTTGACTCCAAGGCTTGAGGGTTGCTAGACCAAACGCTTGGTTTGAGTTAGGCACACCAGTAAACACCTGTGCAAACTCAACTTCTGGCTGATCAGACAGAATCTTGTTCACATCATTCATGGTGTTTTGTAGGTAATCAAGGTTCGCATTTGAAGGGCCTGTACCCATCAATACCACCACGCCTTTATCTTCTGAAGGTGCCAGTTCACTTGGGATGAACTTAAACAGTACAGGTAGAGAGGCGAATACGATCAGTGCAAAAGCAATGACGACAGGGCGATGGGCCATGACGGCACGTAGCATACCTTCGTAGCGGTTGGTCATACCTTCAAGTACATGATGCACTTTTTGCTCGAATTTGCTTGGCTTTTCATTCGCCTTCAACATTTTCGAACACATCATTGGTGAAAGCGTTAATGCCACGATACCAGAGACGAATACCGCACCGGCAAGGGTTAGGGCAAACTCTTTGAACAGTGAGCCTGTGATACCACCCATCAATGCGATTGGCGCATATACCGCACCCAGCGTTAATGTCATTGCGATAACAGGGACGGCAATTTCACGTGTACCAATGATCGCAGCACGGAATGGTGATTCGCCTTCTTTCAAGTGACGGTCCACGTTTTCCAATACCACGATGGCATCATCCACCACCAAGCCGATAGCCAGAACCATCGCAAGGAGTGTCATCAGGTTCCAAGAGAATCCCATCCCTTGCATCACCATCGCCACACCAATCAGTGAGAGTGGAATGGTAACAATTGGGATCACTACTGCTCGGAATGAACCAAGGAATAGCGTGATCACCACCAATACGATCACTGCCGCTTCAATGATAGTTTTGATAACTTCGTGAATCGACTCGTTGATTGCAATGGTTGAGTCGTACATCACGTTCATCTTGATGTTGCTTGGAAGGTTTCGCTCTAATTGAGGGAGCAGATCCAGCACATCCGCAGCGATGTTAATTGGGTTGGCACTTGGTGCTGCGTTAATGGCAGCAACAACCGCTTCCTGTCCATTTGCACTGGCACGGTAAACGTCGTGGCTCTTCTCTAACGTCACTTTGGCGATATCACCCAAGCGGATCACTTCGCCTTCACCTGATTTCACAACCAGATTTTTCAGCTCATCCACGTTGGATACTTGAGTATCCGCGCTGCCGTTGTAGAGCACGAATTCACCAGTAACCTGACCTGTTGCTGACTGGTAGTTGTTGGCATTCAACACACCCATGACATCTGTTGCCGTCAGTTTGAGTGCCGCCATTTTCGCTGGGTCTAGCCAAACGCGAAGTGCGTATTTCATACCACCGTATAAGTCCACTTTAGAAACACCATTAATGGTGAATAGCTGTGGGTTAATTACACGTTCAAGGTAATCAGTGATCTGACTTGAAGACAACTCGTCACTGGTAAAGCCAATGTACAGTACTGCGGTGGTGGCACCGGTCGACATGGTTACGGTAGGGTCCTCTGCTTCTTTAGGAAGTTGAGAGCGTACCGAGTTGGTTTTTGCCAGAATGTCAGACAGTGCCGCATTCGGATCGGTATTGAGCTTCATGTTCACCGTGATGGTGGATTTACCCAACACCGACTGGGAAGTCATGTAGTCAATATTGTCTGCCTGCGCAACGGCCTGCTCCAATGGCTGAGTAATAAAGCCTTGGATAAGGTCGGCACTGGCACCGTAGTAACTGGTTGTCACCGTCACGACGGTATTTGTCATTTCAGGGTATTCACGAACCTGCATTTTGAACACCGCTTGTAAACCAAGCAAAGCGATCAAAAAGCTGATCGATACCGCTAAAACTGGACGTTTTATAAAAACATCAGTAAAGCGCATGATGCCTCCAATTACAGCATTGGTGTTTCAGCTGGTGGGGTAGTCGCATCACTTTCGACAATGCGAACCTTAGCGTGGTTACTCAAGCGAACCTGACCAGTGGTGACCACTTGATCGCCGACTTTCACACCATCAAGGATGTGTGCAATGTCTTTGGTACGCTCGCCAACTTTCACCACTTGCTGCTTAACGCGCTGCACGCCATCTTCTTCGGAGATGATGTACACATTGTCGCCGTATAGCGTAAAGGTGATTGCCGTTTGTGGCAGAGTGACTTGATTTTCCAGCTTAGGCAGAATGATGTTTGCACGTGCGAACATACCACTGCGCAGCTTACCATCACTATTTGGAATGTCTGCTTGAACTTGAATCAAACCACTTTGTACGTTAACCGCAGGTTCAATCGCGGCAATTGAGCCTTTAAATGGGCTTTGTGGGTAGGCATCAACAAAGATATCAACGGACTGGCCAAGGCTAATGCGTGAGATGTCGTTTTGAGGCACGGTGAAGCGTAGGCGCATAACACTGGTGTCTTCTAGGCGAACGATATCGCTACCTGCTTGTAGGTACTGACCTAGGTAAACATTACGAATACCAATGACACCAGAGAAAGGTGCTTTAATTTCACGGCGGTCAATAGATGCGTTCAAACTTTCAATGTCGGCTTTGAGGGAGAAGTAGTTCGCTTCTGCTTCATCATACGCTTCTTTTGAAATAGAGCCTTTTTTGAACAGGCCTTTGTAGCGTTTGTATTTGGCTTCGGCTGCTGGCAACTTCGCTTTTGCACTCTTTAGGTTTGCTTTCTCTACTTGAGAGTCGAGCATCACTAGAGGTTGGCCTTCTTTCACTTGTGTACCTGACTCAAAAGCAATCTCGTCAATGACGCCACTGGTTTCATTGGCAATTGTGACGCCTTGGTTAGGTTCGATAAAACCGATCGCTTCGATAACAGGCACCCAGTCTACGGGCTTAACTTCTGTGACCGTAACAGGGAACTCTGGCTCTGGACGATTAGCCATATACTCAGCAATTTTTTGCTGTTTGAAGAGATTGAAACCTATCACACTGCCAAACAGCAGCACGGCGATAAGTAACATAAAGAAAGTCCACTTTTTCATTCTGATCAGAACTCCAAGTATTAATGTTGAATAATTGCATCCCAACTGGCTTCAATTGCAGCGTCCAGCGCAGCATCATCCAGCTGATAAAATCCCAATGCATGTTTACGTGCTAAAGCGACACTTGCTTCAAAACTCAATCCAGATAGGACCTCATTCGCAAGTGGTTTGAACAAGCCTTGCTCTTTGCCTTGGTTAAAGAGCAGATCTACTTGGGCAAACATATCGCGTTCAAGTTCCTTTGCTTTACAACAGTCGGTATAAGGCAAAGACTCATATTGAACACGATTGCTGATGGTTGCGAGATTTGAGCTAGCGAGATTCCAAATATTAAGCCACATCGTGCGATAACGCTCTTTGAGGGGCATATCTTCGGTCACACCGCTTTGCACTGCTGTCGCAACACGACGTGCAACATGCAGACGTACTTCATCAAGGAGATGCTCTTTATCGGAAAAATAACGATAGATAGTGCCGGCAGCGACCCCCGCTTCAGCGGCTAACTTTTGCATAGAAAGGCCTTGAAAGCCTTGTTCTGCAATCAGTTTTTCCGCTGCTGAGAGGATTTGCTCGTGCTTATCCATCTGGCTGTTATTGGACATAATCGCGCCGCCAATGAATGAACGTTCATTCATTATAGCTCAAACTCTACCCATATATGCAACTGTCTTATACGCAAATTTGTGTAAATTCTTGTCAATGTGAACGTAGCATTCAGGCTGTTGCAGGATTATGATAGGCGCCATCTTATTTTCCAGTTCCGAGAGCGCAATGAAGCTGAACCCAAGACAAGATGATGCGGTGAAATATGTATCTGGTCCATGCCTAGTATTAGCTGGGGCCGGGTCAGGTAAAACCCGTGTTATTACCAATAAAATCGCTTATCTGGTTCAGCAGTGTAATTACAAGGCACGTAACATCGCGGCGGTGACCTTTACCAATAAAGCGGCTCGAGAAATGAAAGAGCGTGTTGGTCAGACGCTAGGTAAGAATGAATCCAAGGGCTTGATGGTTTCTACCTTTCATACCTTGGGCCTCAACATGATTAAGCGTGAGTATAAAGCGCTGGGTTTAAAGGCGGGTTTTTCGCTGTTTGACGATCAAGATCAGTTAGCGTTACTGAAAGAGCTGACTGAAAAACAGCTTGATGGTGACAAAGACTTATTACGCCAGTTGCTGAGTACCATTTCAAACTGGAAAAATGACATGCTGACGCCAGAGCAGGCAAAAGCCCATGCTCAGGGGGAACAGCAGCAGTTGTTTGCTTTCTGTTTTGAGATGTATCAAAAGCAGATGAAAGCGTATAACGCGCTCGATTTTGATGATTTGATCGCATTACCTGTGTTGCTATTGCGCAGCAATGAAGAGGTGCGTCAACGTTGGCAAAACCGCATTCGTTACTTGTTGGTCGATGAGTACCAAGACACCAACACCAGCCAGTATGAACTGGTGAAATTGATTGTGGGTGAGCGTGGTCGCCTGACGGTGGTTGGGGATGATGATCAGTCTATTTATTCATGGCGTGGGGCAAAACCACAAAACTTGGTGCTGTTGGGGGAAGATTACCCGAATCTACGCCTGATTAAGCTGGAGCAAAACTACCGTTCGACGAGTCGAATTCTGCGTGCTGCTAATATCTTGATCGCCAATAACCCGCACGTGTATGAGAAATCCCTGTTCTCTGAGATCCCTGATGGTGAAAAACTCAAGGTCTTAATGGCGAAGAATGAAGATCATGAAGCTGAGCGTGTTACTGGTGAATTGATTGCGCATAAATTCCTTAACCGTACCGACTATAAAGATTATGCGATTTTGTATCGTGGTAACCACCAATCGCGCTTGATTGAAAAGTCACTGATGCAAAACCGGGTGCCGTATAAATTATCGGGGGGCACTTCATTTTTCGCCCGTGCAGAAATCAAAGATATCATGGCGTACCTGCGCGTTTTAGTGAACCCAGATGATGACAATGCATTTTTGCGAATTGTGAACACGCCACGTCGTGAAATTGGTCCCGTGACATTAGAAAAGCTGGGTAGCTATGCCAATATGCGTGGTAAAAGCCTGTTTGAAGCCAGTTTTGAAATGGGTTTAGAGCAGCATCTTACCGGACGCGGCTTGGAAACGTTGCGTCGCTTTACGGCTTGGTTAGTTAAGATTGCAGATCAGGCTGAACGAGGAGATACAGTCGAAGCCGTGCGTTCATTGGTTCGTGATATCCATTACGAAGATTGGCTCTATGAGACCTCTGCCAGTCCGAAAGCGGCTGAGATGCGAATGAAAAACGTATCGGATCTCTATTCTTGGATCGTGTCGGATTTAGAAGGCGACAATTACGATCAGGAAGAAAAAACGCTGAAAGAAGTGGTTCAACGGTTAACCTTACGTGACATGATGGAACGTGGTGAAGAAGATGACGATAGCGATGCGGTGCAGCTAATGACGTTACACGCATCAAAAGGTCTCGAATTTCCTTACGTTTATCTGATTGGCACAGAAGAGGGGATTTTGCCGCATCAAACCAGCATTGATGAAGATAATGTTGAGGAAGAACGCCGCTTAATGTACGTGGGGATCACCCGAGCACAGCGTGAGCTGACCTTTGTGATGTGTAAAGAGCGCCGTCAATTTGGTGAATTGATTAAGCCCACCCAAAGCCGTTTCCTCGATGAGCTGCCATACGATGATGTCGAGTGGGAGCAGGTGAAAAAGCCTGTGACTCAAGAAGAGCGCATGGCAAAAGGGCAGGCACACATTGCCAACTTACGATCGATGTTTAAGAAATAAAAAGAAACCGGCGTTAGCCGGTTTTTTATTGGCTGATGGTTATGTAAATGAGGTGATTGCCTTAGTGAAAGAGGGCCGTCAATGCGGTCATTTAGTGGCTGTCGTTCCATAAATATCAGTAACAAAAGTACCAGTTAGTATTGATTTTATAAATAATATTAATAATAATTCTCATTACTATATAGTTGTGAGTATTTATTAATGGTTGTCATCGCATGAATGACGTAGTTTGGGTCATCATCGCTACAAAACATCCGGAGCAGAGCTCATGTTGACTGGGTGGTTACTGTTGGCATTACAACTGATGACAATGGCTATTTTGGCCGCTATTGCACTAAGCGATCTTCGTTACCGCCACGTTTCCCATCGGCTGCTGTTTGCTCTACTGATCCCAATCGTTATGACCACCCCATTTAATGTCGTCGGCGCACTCATTAGTGCTGTGATACTTGGTTTTGGTGTGGTGGCATTGCATTACCGTTGGTTAGGCGCAGCAGACAGCAAACTATTAGCGCTTTGTGCTTATGGTGCTGCGGAGCAATGGGGCGAACTATTGCTCCAAACCGCATTATTCGGCGGTGTGCTGAGCGTGCTGTGCTTAGTGCACAACCACTTTGCTCACCGGGGCTGGATCGCACAAAAATCGGTTAAGACGGTGCCTTATGCAATTGCCATTTCTGGGGCGTCATTAACAACTCTTCACTATTTATAGTACTGACTCACTTAAAACATCCACCTCAAGAACTTACTCATGTGAGCGGGCTTTGTGTACCTGCTATGTTCAGGATTGATGGTGAGTCGCAAACGTATGCGTCGGTGCAAGACGCGCTCAATAGAGGATTCTGGCTGTATTGTGCTTAAGAGAGCAGTACAGCGCTTCAATGGTCTCACGACAAGTTATCACCAACTCACAAAAGGTTGGTGGAATATCACCATACAAGGAAATGGTTATGCCTTATCGCAAAGAGCAGCTAGAGCGTTTACCTGCTCGTATTCAGGCGTTCGTTACTCAATTTTCTACCGCTCAACTAGGAACGGTCGATGCGTCTGGAACCCCCCTCGCTAGCTATGGCCCATTTATTCGACACGGAAATGACTTTGTAATGCTACTGAGTACGGTCTCAAAGCATGCACGTAACCTTCAGCAAATACCCAAGGCTTCATTGATGTTGGTTGAACCAGAAGAACAAGCCCGTCATCTGTTTGCGCGAGAGCGTCTGATCATCGATTGCGATGTCATTGTGGTTGATAAACACTCTCAAAGTGCCATGCCGTTGAAGCAGGAAATGCGTGACACCTTCGGTGAAATTGTGGATCAGCTATGTGGTATGAAAGATTTTACCTTTTATCGTTTTGTGCCGAAATCAGGCAATTACGTTAAAGGCTTTGGCCAAGCCTTCCAGCTTGATGAACAGTTACAGCATGCAGTTCATCAAACTGAAGGCCATACCGAAGAAGAACAGGCCGAACCTGCTTAACCGATAGGTGTGAAGGAAACTTCACACCTTTTTTTATAACAATAGCGCTAAGTGATCACCACTAAGGCGCAGTCTGAGCCAGCCTTCATGACGATACATAATGAACAGAATGAATTGGAACATGATTAAAAGATATGCCTTTTTAACTATCGGAGTCAGCGCGACCGGATTAGGTATGATCGGAGTATTCGTCCCGTTACTACCGACCGTCCCTTTTGCACTGCTGGCCCTGTATTGTTTTAGTGTCAGTTCGCCACGTTTTCAGGCGTGGTTACTGAGGAGTCGCTTATTGGGGCCAACGTTGCAGAATATTAAAGACAACCGTGGCCTGACTATTTCAGAAAAAATCCGAGTGCTCTTGATTGTGTGGGGCTCGATATTGGCGACGGTAATCTGGTTATTGGATGAACGACCTTCCGCCCAAGTGACCTTGATTGTCATTGCGGTGATCGAAACGTATGTGATATGGCGTTACAAAACGCGCTCTGCCCAGAGTGAGGGCGCATCATGATTGGGCCAATTCCCCAAACCGCCAAGCGCTGGTTATTGGGTACGGTTGCCAGTGGTATCTTGGTTATTTTGGGTCTAGTGGGTCAATACTGGTTGGTGAGCCGTGTATTTGCTGATGACTTTCAAAGCATGGCGGGGTGGGTGATTCTGGCGGCAGTTGTGTTACTGGCAGGCCGTTTTTTGATCATCATTGGCCATCGCTATCTCGGTTCGCATACGGCATCTGAAGTGAAACGAAGCCTCCGAGCCGAGCTTTTGGATAAACTAGCTCAGCTTAAACCGAACCAAATGACCCCAGAGCTGCGGGGCAAACTTAGCTATCTCTTGGGTGAAGGCGTCGAAGTACTCGATCTATATTGGGGTTTGTTTGTACCGCAGTTTTTTATCGGCCTACTCGGGCCTTTACTGGTGTGTGTGTTTATTGCATTTATCGACCCATTTTCTGGGTTAGTGTTATTGCTGATGATCCCACTTATTCCGGCGATACTGATGCTAGTGTTTAAGCGCTTCGCTGCCGTTAGCGCCACTTATAAGCACAACTTGGCATTATTGACGGAACTCTTTACTCAAAGCTTGCATGGCTTACCTGTGCTCAAGCTATATCAATATTCTAAACGTTGGGGCAGAGAAATTGAGTCTCATGGGGAGCAATTACGCCGTTCGACCATGTCGCTTCTCAAAACCAACCAACTGGTGATTTTACTGGTGGATTTGTTGTTCTCGCTGGGCACAATCATTGCCGCTTCCTTGTTGGCGATCAGCCGGTATCAATCGGGTGTCATTGATGCTCCTTCTGCTGCATTTATTATTTTAGCCAGTGTTGAATTGATTCGTCCGCTGTCTTTAATGGGGGCGTTTTTCTTTGCCGGCGCGCTAGGTCGAGAAGTTCAGACTGATGTTCAAGCAGTACTCTCTATGGCAAATAATGAAGATTGCCGTTTGTTGCCTCATAGTCCTAATGTTGTGTTGGACATTCATGGGCTCAGCTTTGGCTACTCCAAGCAACCTAAATTGTTTCATAAGCTTGAATTGACCGTTTATCAGGGGGAATTGGTGGTATTAAGGGGGCCAAGTGGGTGCGGTAAGTCGACACTGTTCAAGTTGATCCGCGGCCAACTGCAACCGGACAGTGGCATCATTACCCATCAATCTATGGGCTACCTGCAACAAATGCCGTACGTCTTTAATGGTAGCTTGGCGGATAACTGTCAGTTAGCGGCGCCTGATGCTTCGCAGCAAAATATCCAAACCGCATTGAGGAAATGTGGATTGGAGGACTGGTTATCACAGCCGAATGCATTGCAAAGTCAGCCGGGTGAGGGCGGGCAACATATCTCGGGTGGGCAAGCTGCGCGGCTGGGGCTATGTCGTGCTTGGCTATCAGGGCATGCGCTGGTGTTACTCGATGAACCAACCCGCCAATTGGATGAACACACCGAGCAGCAAGTCTTGGATACATTACACCAACTTAAGCAAACTACTGGCTTGCTGGTGATCAGTCATTCGCCTGCGGTGATCGAGCGTGCCGATCGCGTTATTGATGTACGCGACTGGCAAAGCCAAACAAAACCAACGGAGGTCCGAGTATGATGATCCGCACACTACTCAACCTTGCCCGGCCACACCTCTGGCCATTGATGATCTCATTACTATGCCGCGTCATGAACCAGCTTGGGACCATCGCTATTCTCGTGGTAGCAGGCCACTATGCACAGGCGTTGTTTACAGGGGAAGCGGGTGCTATATGGGAACAGCTGCTTTGGCCACTTTTATGGATTGGTATTGGCAAAGCATTTTGCCGCTACGCAGAACAATTGTCTGGACATAATGCGGCATTTCGAATTCAGGAGGATTTGCGTAACCGTATTTACTGGCAACTTGAGCAACAAGCTCCCGACAACATCCATGCGCTGTCGACAGGAGAACTCACTGCGCGTGTGGTGTCAGATATAGAGCGAATCGAAGTATTTTACGCACACACCATCGTGCCTGTTTTGTCTGCAGTGTTGGTGTCATTGATGGTCACACTCTATGGTTATCAGCTTGGGGGCACGGTGGCTGCTGTTAGCCTATTGAGCCTGCTTGCTTTAGTTGGAGCGGCGATCCCGACATACCATCTGCTCCGCTATGGAGAGCTGGGGCAAAATATCCGTCAGCAATTCGGTCAGTTAAATGTCACGTTAACGGATGTCGTGACTGGCATTAATGAAATACAGAACTGGCAAGCAATGCCATTCTTTAAACAGCAGGTTGCTAAACAAGGTGCTACGTTACAACAGTCGCACAGTGCGCTAGCACGTCGCAATGGCATCAAAGATGCGATGACGGACGGTATTATCGGTTTAGGTTTCGTTGGTTTATTGGTGGTTGCTTGGTGGCAAGATGGTTCAACAACGCTCACGGCTCTACCGGTTCTCTGTTTGTATGCCGGGGCGTTTGGCCCAGTATTGGCATTAACCCGTACCTTTGAAGACTTATCACAAACCTTTCCGGCGTGCCGTCGTGTGTTAGCGATGTTGCAACCAACGGCCTATGGTGATGTAAATCCGATAAAAAATGACTCTATACCAGCTGATGACAGCCCATTAATTGCAGTGTCATCTCTTTCTCATCGCTACCCGAATAGCAGTCATTGGTTATTTAAGGAACTGTCACTGACGCTATCATCATCCCGCCATATGGTGATCCAGGGAGAAAGTGGCAGTGGAAAAACCTCATTGCTGCGTTATTTAGCTGGGGTATACGTCTGCCAAGAGTCACCGGTAACGCTAAAAGGTCATCCTATGACTGAACTAAGCCGAGTAGAGCTTTGGCAGCAAATCAGTTATGTCCCTCAACAGACCATCATTTTCCCAGCTAGCCTGCGACATAACTTGTCATTGGGGCAACGCTACAGCGATGCTATGTTGTTGGAAGTGTTACAGCTTGTCTGCCTTGAGCCGGTGTTTCATTTACTGGCAAACGGATTAGATACCGAACTAGGGCTCAATGGAGCAAGAGTAAGTGGTGGAGAAGCACAACGGATTGCCTTGGCAAGAGCGATCTTGCGTGACACTTCCATTTATCTGTTGGATGAAGCATTCAGTGCACTAGATAAAACGACAGAGGTCACCATTCGTCAGCGTTTGACTCATCGTTGGAGAGATAAGTTGGTGGTTGAAGTGGCACATCAGCCGAAAGGGTTAAGTGCGTCTTGTGAGCTTTGGAAGATGCAAGATGGGCATTTAATGAAGCAGTCGTCTCTATAACTAAAGAGGGCTTGGTGTTGACCAAGCCCTCTTTATATAAGCAGAGATAATTACAGATCTTTAATCATGTGCTCGATAGCGGCAATGATTTCATCGTCTGAACAATCCATGCATGAGCCTTTGGCTGGCATGGCATTGAAACCATTGATCGCGTGATCGGCGAGTACATCTTTACCTTTTGCGATACGTGGTGCCCAATCTGCTGCATCACCCGTTTTCGGTGCGCCACTGACGCCAGAAGCATGACAAGCGACACAGAAAGTGCCATAAACTGATGCACCATCACGAGGGCCAGTAGGCTCAGCGACAACAGGCTCTGAACCGGCTAGGTAAACATCACCGACAGGCTTTATGCGTTCAGCAATAGCATCATATTCTTCTTGGCTCACACTCGCTGCAAAAGAGGCGCTAGAAAAGGTTAGTGCAGCGACAAAAGCGGTTACGATTTTTCGAGACATATCCATTAAACTCACTTTACATTCCTGACGGTAAGTCGATGCTTACCTAATTATTAGAGGTGTTAAATCGATTTATAGCGCAAAAAGCTGTTAAATCAATGTAAATATTGGGTGATTATATCCTGATAACTTGTTGCAATAAACAACAAGTTAAGACCATCAAGGGGGTTATCACTCATGAAATAGGTCTTTGTCACACTTTAATTGCCCAAAAAGGCGTCAAACGATAAAAAAAGTTGAAAAAGTACTAGACGCCATAGTGTGATATACGTATTATTCCACTCCGCCGATAGGGCATGCGCCCGTAGCTCAGCTGGATAGAGCGTTGGCCTCCGGAGCCAAAGGTCGAAGGTTCGAATCCTTTCGGGCGCGCCATTTTCGCCTCGGAGGATAATATCGGTAAAACTACAGTGGTGGCTATAGCTCAGTTGGTAGAGCCCCGGATTGTGATTCCGGTTGTCGCGAGTTCAAGTCTCGTTAGCCACCCCATTTATTCAGGTAGCTTTGCTCCCTTTCTTGATGAAAGTCGAGATAAAACATAAGTCGGTGAATAGCGCAGCTTGGTAGCGCATCTGGTTTGGGACCAGAGGGTCGGGGGTTCGAATCCCTCTTCACCGACCACTTTTTATTTGTTCTGGCGATTAGTGAGAGCAAAACGGCAACAGCCGGTTGATACAAAATTTGATGGTGGCTATAGCTCAGTTGGTAGAGCCCCGGATTGTGATTCCGGTTGTCGCGAGTTCAAGTCTCGTTAGCCACCCCATTTATTAAGGTAGCTTTGCTTCCTTTCTTGATGAAAATCGAGATAAAACACAAGTCGGTGAATAGCGCAGCTTGGTAGCGCATCTGGTTTGGGACCAGAGGGTCGGGGGTTCGAATCCCTCTTCACCGACCACTATTGAAGCCCTAGTCGAAAGACTAGGGCTTTTTGCTTTCTTGCGTTTGATTTTTGATTCGAACCAAGATGGGGTTCGCCTAATGTTCAGAATATGGCTCTTCACCAACAACTACTGAGGCTTTAGTCGAAAGACTAGGGCTTTTTTATTTTCTAACATTTGATCTTTGATTCGAACCCAAGATGGGGTTCGCCTGATGTTCAAAACATGGCTCTTCACCGACAACTACTAAGGCTTTAGTCGAAAGACTAGGGGTTTTTATTTTCTAGCGTTTGATTTTTGATTCGAACCAGCCCTTCACTACCATTCATTCTGACAAATATTTCAGACACGTTTAGATCACGATTTGCGCAATCGAATCTGGCACTTTTCCTCGTTCCTCCTATTTTCCTAAACAGAGATATTGGTTAAATCCACCTATAATTTCAGAGTATGGTTATGGTTTTATATTCTATGTATTTACTTGAATGCCAGTTTGTACTTCTGTTTATTTGTATTTTTTTGGGTTTTGTTTCTGTTTTGTTAAAAATGGATAGTGTGAATACTTTATCTTTTTCGTTTTAGATTAAAAAACCTGTTTTATTAGAAAAATGAGCCAAAATAGCTATTTAAATGACTTTTACTTAGCTGGTTAATGGAATTTCTTAAAGTTACAGTTCAACAGTTAATGCAGTTTAAGTGCATAAATATTTTAGTTTTTTGCTCTAAAAGTGTTCAATTTCGACTTTTTATACTATATATGTTGCTTTTCTGTGAAATATTTGCCAGATTGATAAGCTTATAAATTACCAGAACAATATTCTGGTGGAATGGATTCAAATGTTCAGACAGGGCAGAAAGCTGCCGAAGCAGTAGAGGTCTGGTTAATGTCACTCTTAGAAGTAAAAAATCTTCGTATTGAATATCCGTCGCGCCACGGGGTACATGCTGCGGTTAAATCACTCTCTTTTAATATTGAACGAGGAGAGATTGTCGGTGTGGTTGGTGAGTCTGGTGCAGGTAAGTCAACGGTCGGCAATGCCGTCATTGATCTGCTTAGCCCTCCGGGACGTATCGCTACGGGTGATGTGTATCTCGATGGAGAGCTGATTTCAGGTCTTTCTCCAGAGCAGATGCGCAGTGTTCGCGGCTCAAAAATCGGTTTTATTTTCCAAGATCCGATGACGTCGCTTAACCCGCTTTTCACCGTTGAACAGCAATTAAAAGAAACCATTCATGCCAATATGAAGGTTTCCGATGAAGAAGCGTATCAGCGTGCATTGTCTCTAATGCAGCAAGTTGGGATTCCCCAACCAGAAAACCGACTAAAACAGTATCCGCACCAATTTTCTGGTGGTATGCGCCAACGTGTAGTGATTGCGATTGCCTTAGCTGGTGAGCCTGATCTGATCATTGCGGATGAACCTACCACCGCACTGGATGTGTCTATCCAAGACCAAATCCTCAACCTGATCCGTGAACTGTGCATTAAAAACAACGTCGGTTGTATGTTGGTGACTCACGATATGGGTGTTGTATCCAATGTGACTGACCGTGTCGCAGTGATGTATAGAGGAGATTTAGTTGAATTTGGCCCAACAGCAAAAGTGCTGGGCGACCCAGATCATTCGTACACACGTAGCTTGATTTCCGCGGTGCCTCGTTCTGATATCAAACTCGATCGCTTCCCATTGGTTAGTTATATCGAAGAAGCGCACGAGATGGAGCCGCTGGATGTAAAAAATCACTGGTTAGGTCAAAGCCAAGATCACCGTGATTACTCAGGGCCACTATTGAACGTTGAAAACGTTAACTTGCGTTTTGTTACCAAAGATTCGCTATTTGAAAGCCGCCGTGAGTACGTTCAGGCGTCCAATAATGTCAGCTTTGAAGTGTTTGAAGGCGAGACATTTGGTTTGGTGGGTGAATCGGGATCGGGTAAATCGACCATTGCCCGAGTGATTGCAGGCTTGTATCAACCAAACTCCGGTAAAGTGACCTTTGAAGGCATCGATCTGACGTCATTGAAATCGGAAAGTGAACGACGTCCACTGCGTCGCCAGATGCAGATGGTATTCCAAAACCCATACACCTCAATGAATCCGCGCATGAAAATCTTTGACATCATCGCGGAACCTATCCGTTTCCATAAACTGACGAACAGTGAAGCGGAGACCAGACAGATCGTTAACGATCTGTTGGATCATGTAGGTTTGGGCAAAATGGCAGGGGTTAAATATCCACATGAATTCTCTGGCGGTCAGCGTCAGCGCATCTCGATTGCACGTGCGCTGGCAACCCGTCCACGTCTTTTGATTTGTGATGAACCGACATCTGCACTGGATGTTTCGGTACAGGCGCAAATTCTCAACCTGCTAAAAGATTTACAAGATGAGCTCAATCTAACCATGCTGTTTATCAGTCACGATTTACCTGTGATCCGCCAGATGTGCGATCGAGTGGGTGTGATGCAAATGGGGACGTTATTGGAAGTCGCCCCAACCGAGCAGCTCTTTAGATCCCCTCAACACGAATACAGTAAACAACTGATTTCACTGATGCCCGAATTTACTGGGCTCAGAGAAGACATAAAAACGGCGTAAGTCGTAGGTAATTGTCGGGCGTTTTGCCCAGACGAATAAACAGAAGCAAATACAACAACTAGGGATTTGGATTCCCGCATAAGGAGTTATGCAATGAAAACCATGAAAAGCAAACTAGCAGTGGCTTTGATGGCTGCAGGCCTCAGTTTTGGTGCAGCAGCAGCAGACATTACTGTCGCATATGATGCTGATCCGGTGTCACTTGACCCGCATGAGCAACTGTCTGGCGGTACACTGCAAATGTCTCACATGGTCTTTGATCCGCTTATCCGCTTTAACCAGAAGATGGAATTTGAACCTCGCTTAGCTGAATCTTGGGAGCGTATTGACGGTGAAACAATGCACTTTAATATCCGCCAAGGTGTTAAGTTCCACTCAGGCAACATGTTGACGGCTGATGATGTTGTTTGGACATTTGACCGTCTGAAAAACTCACCTGACTTTAAAGGTATCTTCGGCCCAATCACGTCAATCACAAAAGCAGGTGATTACAAAGTTGAAGTGAAAACAGACGGCGTTTACCCGCTAGTTGAAAACGTGATGACCTACTTGTTTCCAATGGATAGCAAGTTTTATTCAGGTAAAACAGAAGATGGTAAAGACAAGGCTGAGCTAGTGAAGCACGGCAACTCTTACGCATCAACCAATGTATCGGGGACAGGACCATTTATCATCACGCAACGTGAACAGGGCGTAAAAGTAACGTTTGAGCGTTTTGATGGCTACTGGGACAGCAGCTCTGAAGGTAACGTTGATAAGCTAACGCTCGTGCCAATCAAAGAAGACGCAACTCGTGTTGCAGCACTTCTTTCTGGTGATGTAGATATGATTGCACCTGTAGCGCCAAACGACTACAAGCGTATTAAGAAAGCTAAAGACGTTGATCTGTACACCATGCCGGGTACACGTGTGATCACCTTCCAAATGAACCAAAACAGCAATCCAGCACTGAAAGATGCGCGCGTGCGTCAGGCTATTGTGTATGCCATCAACAACGAAGGCATCACTAAAAAAGTCATGAAAGGCGCAGCGACAGCAGCAGGCCAGCAGAGCCCAGTTGGCTTCGTTGGTCATAATGCTGATCTGAAACCTCGCTACGATCTGAAGAAAGCGAAGCAGCTGATGAAAGACGCGGGTTACGAGAAAGGCTTCACGCTAACTATGATGGCGCCAAACAACCGTTACGTGAACGACGATAAGATCGCTCAAGCATCGGCAGCAATGCTGTCTAAGATTGGTATTAAGGTTGATCTGAAGACTATGCCAAAAGCGCAGTACTGGCCTGAGTTCGATAAGTGTGCGGCAGACATGCTTATGATCGGCTGGCACCCAGATACGGAAGATTCAGGTAACTTCACTGAATTCCTAGCGATGACGCGTAATACGGATACGGGTAAAGGTCAGTACAACTGTGGCCACTACTCAAATGCTGAGGTCGATAAGCTGATCGAAGAAACCAATAAGATGACGGATCTTGGCAAGCGTAGTGCGGCGCTGAAGAAAGTTGAAGAAATCTTATACAACGAAGCAGCGTTTGTTCCTCTGCATTGGCAAGACCCTTCATGGGCAGCGAAAGGTAATGTTGAGATTGGTCCAATCATCAACGGTATGAACTTCCCATACTTCGGTGATCTTGTCGTTAAGTAAGTCATCACGCATAGCACCCGAGGTGACTCGGGTGCCTTAACTTTTTGGTGCTTAGCTCTGTTTCAGTCGGGTTAGGTGCCATTTTTAAGGCTGAAAGCATACTCATCATTGCTAAATCTATGGAGTAATGATGAGTGTGAACACGGTAGTTCAAGACTGAAATCTACGGAAAGTTAAAGGGGCAGGGAATGTTTTCGTTTCTGGTCAAGCGCC
This sequence comes from Vibrio sp. NTOU-M3, assembly GCF_040869035.1. Lineage (NCBI taxonomy): Bacteria > Pseudomonadati > Pseudomonadota > Gammaproteobacteria > Vibrionales > Vibrionaceae > Vibrio > Vibrio sp. NTOU-M3. Next base: position 3,119,954 of record NZ_CP162100.1, on the reverse strand, counting down.
TGTTTCAGGCACTGATAGTGATGTTTGTGATCAGTTTAGTGGCGTTTGCCATTCAGGATAACCTCGGCGATCCATTGCGTGAGCTGGTAGGTCAGTCGGTTTCTGAAGCAGAGCGCCAAGCTTTGCGTGACGACCTAGGTCTGAATGATCCCTTCATTACTAAATACACACGCTTTGTTGGCAATGCGCTACAAGGTGATTTAGGTACGTCTTATTTCTTCAAGCGCCCGGCGGTTGAAGTGATTCTGGATAAATTGGTGGCAACACTAGAGTTAGTGTTCGGTGCCACATTAATTATTATATTCTGTTCTATTCCTCTGGGGGTTTACTCAGCGATCCACCCCAAAAGTCTATTTACCAAAATTGTGATGGCAGGCAGTAGTATCGGGATTTCGATCCCCGTATTCCTTACCGCCATCATGTTGATGTACGTCTTCTCGATTGAGCTGGGTTGGTTACCGTCTTATGGGCGAGGAGAAACGGCGAATGTGTTGGGCTGGGAGTCCGGTTATTTCACCTTAGATGGCTTGGCTCACTTGGTGCTGCCTTGTATTGCACTGGCGTCCATCATGCTGCCACTGTTTATCCGTTTGGTCCGTTCTGAAATGTTGGAAGTCTTGAGTTCTGAGTACATCAAGTTCGGTAAAGCGAAAGGCTTGGCACTGAACAAGATTTATTACCAGCATGCGCTGAAAAATACCATGTTACCGGTACTAACGGTCGGTGGGGTGCAGATTGGTACTATGGTGGCTTATACCATACTGACTGAAACGGTTTTCCAATGGCCAGGAACTGGCTTCCTTTTCCTTGAGGCAATCAACCGAGTGGATACACCACTGATCACCGCTTATGTTATTTTCGTTGGTCTGATATTCGTGGTCACTAACACCATTGTTGACTTGCTATACGGCATCATCAACCCAACCGTGAATCTTACAGGTAAAGGAGCATAATCATGAGTCAAACAGCACTAGCTCCTTCGCGTTGGGAGCGATTTAAACAATCTGATTTCTTGTACTACTTTAAGCGCGATAAAGTCGCGATGACCAGTTTTACCGTCTTTATGCTGTTCTTAGTGATGGCATGGGCAGCGCCGATCATTTCGCCAACAGACCCGTACGATTTATCCTCGATCGATATTATGGACTCAGAGTTACCACCAGCATGGATGGAAGACGGTGATGAGCGATTCCTGTTGGGTACTGATGAGCAAGGACGAGACATCCTTTCGACCATTCTTTATGGGTCTCGTTTGTCACTGACCATTGGTTTCTTAGCGGTTGGCCTACAATTGGTGCTTGGTATCGTGATTGGTTTGTCGGCGGGTTACTTTGGTGGCCGCATTGATAGCTTTTTAATGCGTTTTGCTGACGTGCAGCTCTCGTTCTCAACCATGATGGTCGCGATCATTGTCTCGGCCATTTTCAAAGCCAGTTTCGGCAGTGAGTTTTACAGTCAATATGCGGTCGTCATGCTGGTGGTGATCATTGGCGTGGCCGAATGGCCGCAGTATGCGCGTACCATTCGTGCATCGGTATTGGCTGAGAAGAAGAAAGAATATGTGGAAGCTGCACGGGTGATGGGCTTTAAGTCGCCTCGTATTATGTTCCGCCACATCTTGCCAAACTGTTTGTCTCCTATTTTGGTTATTTCGACCGTACAGGTGGCCAACGCCATTATGTCTGAAGCGGCGCTGTCGTTTTTAGGTTTAGGCCTACCGGTAGACCAACCCTCTTTAGGGGCGCTGATCAGCATCGGCTTTAACTACATTTTCTCTGGTGCGTGGTGGATCACGGCTTTCCCAGGGCTAGTGCTAGTGACCTTAGTCTTGGTGATTAATCTGCTGGGTGACTGGTTACGAGATGTATTCAACCCTAAGATTTATAAAGGGTAATTTTCCTCTTTAAGCAAAAGCCGCGATTATTCGCGGCTTTTTTGTTTCCCTCATTATTCCAAAACGGTAATCAATGTTTGCTCGATCGGGTTGGACGGTTTGGCAGGGTTACTTGTCTGATGATCAGGCCAAACATCGAGCCGTCGTACCATTGATGGCCCGCTTGGCTGAAATAATAACAATGATGATGAAGGAAGGTGAGCGAGTGAAACCAGGAAAAACCGGAATAACGCGTGTTATACATGCAACCCAGTATTCCATGAAAGGGCTTGTGGCCGCTTGGCTGCATGAGGCTGCATTTCGTCAAGAAACCGTACTAAGCGCGGCTTTGTTTCTGGTAGCTATCTGGTTACCCGTGACCCCAGTCGAGAAGTTACTGCTGATAGGGAGTGTCTTGCTTGTGCTGATTGTTGAGTTGCTGAATTCGGCGGTTGAAGCTGTTGTCGATAGGGTTGGAAGTGAATGGCATGAACTTAGCGGACGCGCCAAAGACATGGGCTCTGCAGCGGTGTTCATTGCCTTGGGTTTTGCCTTGCTGACTTGGGGCGCTATTGTGGGAGCACTATTATGAAAAACTGGCTCAACTGGCGCTCAAATGGGGTGACTTATGTGAAGCTAACTGCGGTATTGGCGCTTTATTTTGCATTAGTGCTGAATGCTCCCATTTATAAAGAATTGCATCGTCTTTTTGCTCAAGTGGACTCGGTAAAGCTTGGTTTTATCCTTTCGATCCCGCTGTTTTTCTTTGCTGCTCTCAATTTAATATTTAACCTGCTGAGTTGGCCTTTTCTGACCAAACCCTTGTTTGTGGCACTGATGATTTTATCGGCTTTGGTGAGTTATGCCGGTTACAATTACGACACCATTTTTAATGTCGACATGATCGCGAATATCATGCAAACCGATAGCAGTGAAGCGAGTGCTTACTTGAGCTGTTACTCGGTGTTGTGGGTTATTCTATTGGGTTTCGTACCTGCCGCACTGCTTATTTCACTGCCGCTTAAACGAGAGCCTTGGTTTAAGTTTATTGGTAAAAAGCTCCTCTCCATATTGGCCTCTGTGCTGATTTTGGTTGTCATTGCGGGCAGTTACTATCAAGACTACGCCTCATTTGGTCGCAACCACAGCTACTTAAAGAAAATGATTGTGCCGACACAGCTAGTGTATGCGATCAGCCGTTATGTCAAACAAACCTACTTTACGACGCCGCAACCTTATATTGAGCTAGGGTTAGATGCACATCAGTCCAGTAAAGCTCTGGCACAAGCTAAAGAAAAACCGAGCCTAGTTGTTCTGGTGGTGGGAGAAACTGCACGTTTGCAAAACTACCAGTTGAACGGCTATTCACGAGAAACCAACCCTTATACTGCTGATTTGGATGTTGTTTCTTTCCAAGAGGTACGCTCTTGCGGCACCGCAACGGCGGTTTCATTGCCTTGCATGTTCTCTCGGCTGACCCATGATAATTATGATCACGACCAAGCGAACAACCAAGACAATGTACTCGATATTTTAAATCGGGCAGGGGTGTCGATGATTTGGGAAGACGATGATGGCGGGGATAAAAATGTCGCGCGTCATATCGAAAAGCAAATGATGGATCGCTCACGTAAAGACAGTGAGTGTGATGGTAATACCTGCTATGACATGGTGCTATTGGAGAACCTAGACCGAAACATTAATAAGCTCTCTGGTAACCGAATGGTGGCCCTGCATTTAATTGGTAGCCATGGACCCACCTATTACAAGCGCTATCCGCAAAGCATGGCGGTATTCCAGCCCGATTGCCCTCGTGCAGACATTGAAAATTGTAGCAATGAGCAAATTGTGAATAGTTACGATAACAGCATTCGCTACACCGACTATGTGCTGAGCAAGGTGATAAACCGTCTGAGTGAATTACAGCAGCAATACAATACGGCGCTGATTTATCTTTCAGATCATGGGGAGTCATTAGGGGAAGGGGGCATGTATTTGCATGGCGCGCCGTATGCGTTAGCTCCAGACTATCAAACCACTGTGCCTATGATTGTTTGGATGTCGCAGGGTTTCCAGCAGGCCAAAAGCGTCGATTATGCTTGCCTCAAGCAACGTGCAGCCATTCGTGGGCAATATTCTCATGATAATTTATTCCATTCACTGTTGGGTATCATGGATGTGAAGACGAAAGCCTATCAGTCATCATTGGATATCTTTGCGGCCTGCCGTGTCGAACCACAGCACGAAGAATTAGCGAAAGGGTGATCTAACCCTAAGATTTAATAACAATAATTTTCCTAAACTAACAGCCGCTACATTTTGCGGCTCTTTTTTTGCATCCTGTTATCTCAGCAGTGAGCCGTCAATAATGTCACTATTAGAGATAAGGTTAGATTGAAGAGTATGGATATCAACATGACCGCAATGCCAAAATGGTCTTTTGCGAAGCTATTGAGTCTGGTTGTTTTGGCTGTGCCTGTTGTATCAGCGCCCGTTCAGGCTGAAGGGTTTCTGTGTGATGCAACTCAGGCATCTAATCATGAGCTACCCATTTTAGATAAGGCATGTCCGATTGGTCAGGGGCTTTGGGGTAAGCAGCAACCTAAAGGTCAAAAATCCATTTTCTGGATTCAATGTGGGGTATTCGCCAAACCTTTGTCACTTGCTGAAGCTAAAGATCTTTATCAGCATATTTCTACCGATGTATGGGCAAAGCCTGAGGGTAAGGGTTACCGGTGTCTAATCGGTCCTTATGAAGATATTCGCCAAGCTCGAAAAGATTTGGTGGGTGTCAAAAAACAGCCGGGTTACAAAGAGTCTTTTGTTCGTGAAGTGGTGAGCGGCAAAAAAAGGCCCGTTCGCCAGCCGGTAAAAGAGGCATCGACCGCCGCTAAACCAGCACAAAAAACTACAGTTCTTCCGCCGGCGAAGCCAAAACCGGAACCTGTAGTGAAACAACCAGTGGTCGAGTCGCCACCTAAAGCCAAACAAGTGGAAATTGCCATTCGCCTAAGCACTGAAGTCGCTGGAGTAAGTTACAAAGTGCCGTACATGATGTTCAGCGATGATCAGTTCTATATGGAACATGGGTTGCCTTGGAATCGCTTGGATTATGATGGTGCGATGCAGGTTTGCTCACACTTGAAGATGCGATTGCCTTCGGAATCGGAATGGAACCGCCTCTTAGCGGCAAATGTAATGAAAGAAAAATGGCCAATCCACTTACCTTATTGGGGAGCCGATCGCCGTGGACTCTTTACCAGTGGTAAAGTCACACGCTTAAAAGGCACGTCATTACTCAACGTGATGTGTGTGAAATAATCAAATAACAACCAGTAGCCCTGGGCTACTGGTTGTTTTTCTCCGCTTCTTTTAGTAACTCCAGATACTTTTTCTCAACGAATTCTTTCTCTTTTGCCACGTGGTGTAGCTGTTGTTGCGCCGTTTCTAACTGTGTTTTGAGTTCACTGCTATCCCCTTGCTCAGACAGCTTCTGTTTGTAGCTTTCAATGACGGACATCAGCTGCTGTTTTTCTTGTCGATAGTTTTCTTCTACATCGCTAAAGCCACCTGCTTCACTGATCTGGATGTATTCTTTTTCTAACTGCTCAAATTGCTGTTCGAGCTGTTCTTTTTCCTGTTGTAGGCTTTCGACCGTATCATGCTGCTTGAGTAATTTGCTTTTGGCTTTACGCAGTCCTTTCACGCTTTTATCTAAATCCCCTTTGAGCTTTTTAATCAAATGATGGGATTTGCTGAGTTTTTGATTGAGTGCATCGATGGTGGCTTGGTCTTCTGCATTCAGCGTATGGCTAGCTGCGCGAATTTGTGACACCTGAGCTTCTAAGGCTTGCTGAATAATGATCAGATCATTGAGAGTATCGGTGTTTTCTGCAGTGTAATTCAGAGCATTGTCGACGGACTGTTGGCATAAATCATAGGCAGTGCGGTCAAGGTTTTGTCCATTCACCACCTGATAAGCGAATTGACGAAACTCCCGCAGAATAAGCAGCAAGATGACAAACCAAAACAGAAGAATGAGCAAACCTAAGTTGATCGTGAGGGCGTTGAAGTTGTCGCCAGTCAGTAAAGGCGGTAAGTCCATGAGATGCATTCCTAACGTTGACGCGCTGTAGTGGTTAAGTTTAGTTGTGATGAAAAAATGTGCCTATAATTTAGACAGTTTGTCGCTCAAGGTTGAATGCTGTTTGTGAAAATACTGATCGTTGATGATAGTAAGGCCACACTAGAAATTGTCAGGCGCGCATTGGAGTGCTTTGGTTATCGTCGTCTATCGATAAAAAAGGCCAACAATGCGGTGGAAGCTCTAGCGTTAGTCAGTGAATGGCAGCCGGAGATCGTGCTGACGGATTGGTATATGCCGGATATGACCGGTCTAACACTGACAGAAGAGCTGATGAAGTTAGGGCTGGGTATCAAAGTTGGCATGATCACCACAGTGGATGACCAAATTCAGATCAAGCAAGCGAAGGCGGCAGGGGCGAGTTTTGTATTATCTAAACCGTTTGATGATGAAGAGCTGCATCGTCATCTACTTCCCTTAGTTCAAGGTGCAGAAGAGAGTCAGCAGACCTTGAATGGGCTTACGGAAGTGCAAAAAGAGCTGGCACTGCCCAAACTCTCCCAATTGGAGAAGTTGCTTAAACGGGAAGTGGGCGAGAGTATTCAACTCAACAATATTGGTGTACAAGCATTTGATGAAAGTAAAATCCCATGCTTAATGGCAGTGTATGAAGATGGTGAAACTCAACGGCCAAGAGCCGTAGCGATGCTTGATATCTATGCGGTGTGCGTGTTTGCTCGCAGCAATACCGCTATTTCGCCACAACAGTTACAGCAAGTGATCCAGACTAAAATGGTCAGCAAAGACATTCTCGATACCTGTCAGAAGGTGTTGGACAAATCCTCTCTCGCGTTTTTAGATTCCAATTCACGTAAAAGCTTACGCCTGAAAAGTGTCAGCTTTATCCCTTCCGCGTTTGATAAATTGAAAACCCTCTATGATAAAGAGGCCAACAAACGAGTCGACTTTTCCTGCCAGCTTGAAGAGATAGCACAAGGTAAAGTGACTTTGATTGGGTTTTGAGCCTCTCTTTTACTAGGTATAAGTTCTAATTACAGAGCGAAAACTTGGCAGGTTGTTCTCTGTTTCTTCCAAATGAAAGGCGTAAACTCTACTGCATCCAGCGTAGTGAAACTGGTAACAGTAGGAAGGGAGAGATGACAGAATTTGAAAAAATGACGACAGGACAGCGGTTTGATGGCAGTGATGATTCGGTTAGCCGGATTCGCGATAAAGCCACCATGTTAGTGGCGGAGTTAAATACCTTGTCGGATGATACGTTACGAGTTCAATGGCTTGAGAAGCTGCTTGGAAAATTTGGTCAGGGTAGCGTGATCCGTCCTCCTTTTTATTGTGAATTTGGCCAGACGATATCCGTTGGTGCACATACTTTCATTAATATGAACGCCACCATGTTAGATGGGGCTCCAATTTCCATCGGTAACCATGTGATGATTGGACCCAATGCTCAGTTTTATAGCGCAGGCCACTCGTTGGATTACCAGAGCCGTCGAAAGTGGGAAACACTTTGTAAGCCGATTGTGGTGGAAGATGATGTTTGGATTGGTGGGTGTGTGATCATCAACCAAGGGGTGACGATTGGCGCCCGCTCTGTGATTGCGGCGAACTCGGTGGTCACGCGAGATGTCCCCCCGGATTCGCTTTACGGTGGCTCTCCTGCCAAATTGATCCGGCCTTTGAATCAAGCTGAAATGGTTTAGCGGCAAAACGAATAGTGCACGATATGTTTAACCAGTCGCTAACAATTCATGACGATTGGCTGACTGAGAGACAAATCGGGGTTTTAGACTGAACGGGAAACTGCACACAACTTGTTCCCATTAGTGAAAGGTGCCCCCGATGAAAAAACTTATTTCTGTTCTTGCTCTTTCTGTTGCTGCGGCAACCGCAATGCCAACAATGGCTGCAAACCCAGTTCAAAATGAACTTAAAGGTGCGATTGAGCAAAGCTCTCAGGTTGCAAAACGTGTTGGTGAGATCCAAAAAGAGCTGTCTGAAATCCGCCAAAAAGCGTTTAAAGACAACCCTGATTTGGTGAAAGCAGCTGACGCGGCAAATAGCGCACTAGAAATTGAAGCTAAAGATGTCGGTTATGATCCAAAAGGATTTGAAGCTAAGCTTCGTACGGCTCGTAGTGAGTTGTCAAAAGAAGGCTTAACGGAAGAGCAACGTCAGTCCATTCTAGGTGAGCTGAAAAAGCAGCAAAATGACCAAGCGGAAAAACGTGCGAAATTTTTAGCAAAACCTCAGGTTCAAAAAGTAAACGCAGATCTCCAAAAGCAGATCTTGGGTGCGATGAAAAAGACCAGCCCAGATACACAAAAGCTGCTAAACGAGCTTGATACGCTATTAAAATCGATGAAGTCGTAAAGACAAAAAGGCCGCATTCGCGGCCTTTTTAGTTACTCTGTATTTAGCAATTAACGCATTGTCACGAACTCTTCTGAGCCCGTTGGGTGAATAGCGACCACTGAGTCGAAGTCTGCTTTGGTTGCGCCCATCTTCATCGCAACACCAAAGCCTTGGATCATTTCATCAACCGTAAAGCCGATGCCGTGTAGGCCAACAACGGTTTCTTCTTCACCTGCACAGATCAGTTTCATCTTACATGGCTGGCGGTGTTTAGTAACCGCTGTGTACATCGCAGTGAAGCCAGAGGTGTAGACTTTGACGTTGTCTTTGCCGTACTTCTCTTCCGCTTCTTGCGTTGTAAGACCGATAGTGCCAATTGGTGGGTGGCTGAATACGACCGTTGGTACCAAATCGTAGTCCATCTTCGCGTTTGGTTTGTTGTTGAACAGACGCTCAGATAATTGACGACCCGCTTTAACCGCAACAGGTGTTAGTTCAATGCCGCCTTCCATGATGTCACCGACACAGTAGATACCAGGAACGTTCGTAGCTTGGAATTCGTCTACCTTGATGTAGCCACGGTCGTTGGTTTCTACACCCGTAGATGCAAGGTTGATTGCGTCAGTAGCAGGATGGCGGCCAATCGCCCAGATCAGCTGATCCACATTTTGTGTGTTACCGTTTTCAAGGTGTAGCGTTAGGCTGCCGTCGGCTTCCTTCACCACTTCTTTTGGCACTGAGTGGGTGTGTAGCGTAGGGCCTTCGGCTTCCATCACTTCAACCAGCGTTTCGATGATCATTGGGTCAAAGCTACGTAGCGGAGATTCTTTACGGCAGAACAGGTGTGTTTCTGTGCCTAATGCATTCAGAACGCCAGCAATTTCAACTGCAATGTAGCCAGCACCGATCACAGCAACGCGTTTTGGTTGCTCAGCAAGCTCGAAGAAGCCATTTGAATCGATGCCGTATTCCGCCCCCGGGATGTTTGGAATGGTAGGACGGCCACCAACGGCAATTAAGATATGGTCTGCGGTGTAGTGCTCACCGTTAACTTCAACCGTTTTTTCGTCCACAAACTTTGCAAAGCCTTTGATAACATTAACTTTGTTGTTGCCAAGTACACGATCGTAAGATTGGTGAATACGGCCGATGTAGGCTTGGCGACTTTCCACCAGCTTGCTCCAATCAAAGCCTTTTACATCAACGTCAAAGCCGTAGTCTTCGGCGTAAAGATGCATGGCTTCTGCAATTTGAGCGCCGTGCCACATGACTTTTTTAGGCACGCAACCGACGTTTACGCAGGTACCGCCAAGGTCTTGTGCTTCGATCAGCGCTACTTTTGCGCCGTACATCGCCGCGCGGTTTGCCGATGCGATGCCGCCACTGCCGCCACCGATACAGATATAGTCAAAATGAGTCGCCATTACTTTCTCCAAGAGCTTATTAATTTTGTCTGACAACAACTACATTGGGGTGGTGGGTGATGAACTCAACAGCCCAACAGAATTGTTATTAATTCCATGTTCCTATCTTAAGTCGAGTCTAGCAATTTCCTAAATGGGAAAAAGTGACATTGCTTATGACAAATAGTGATGAAAGGATAGCAAAGCGGAATAAGGCGCTATTCCGCTTGGTGTATTTTCGTTATTGGGATACGAATAAGCTTAACCGCAGCAGCTTGAAGTGCCACAACCTGACTGGGCTTGCACGTCTTTGCCATCCGCTAGATAAGTGTTAGTTAGGTAGAAATCGCTAAACAACTGCACGAAGTCTTCTGACACCGTTTTCTCTACTAAGCCTGATTCTAGGATGTTCTTTTGCCATGCCTGCATTTTTGGCAGACCACAGAAGAAGTCGTAACCAGAGTGCGCTTTTACGATTGCTGCGCGGTGAAGAAGTGGCAACCAAGCCATATCTACATTGCTCAATTCATCTGATTTGAAGAATTTTGTGTCACCAGACAGTTGGCTTTCTGCTTTTTGAAACGCTTTGATCAGCTTCTCTGCACGCTCTTCAAACGTTGCTCGGTCTTTGCTGCCCATGGTGCCGCATTGAGGTAAGTAATGTTTAGAACCTAGGTAGCTCCACGCACGATCAAGCGCACGTTGCTCGTTTGTGACTCCTTGTTCTAACGGGCCGTATTCGTCTTCGATGTATTCAATAATCGCATCTGACTCAAAAAGTGCTGTGCCAGATTCTGTCACCATTACTGGTACTTGGCCATTCGGTGAGATATCTAAGAACCATTGTGGTTTGTCTTTGAGGTTGATGTATTCAATCTCGTAAGGGATCTGTTTTGCTTCTAGTGCTGCGGTTACACGTTGAACAAATGGGCAAATTTTAAAACTGATTACTTTAAGCATCGTCATTTCTCTCTATGTTTTAACTTGTTTACATCCCTAAGACGTAAGCAAAAAAGAAAAGACGAAGCGGAGACGAAAATTTTTTAAAAAATAAATAAAAAAAGCGCAACGAGGTGATCGGTGCGCTTTAATTCTTTGATATTTAGCGGGTTTTATTCTGGCACGATCCAGTCAACTTTCCAGTGACCCGTTGCCGGTGCAATTGCTTCTTTCAAGAATGGCAGAATGGTTTGCATCTGGCTTTCCAGTTTCCACGGTGGGTTAATCACGATCATGCCTGAGGCGGTCATGCCGCGCTCATTGGTATCGGGAGAAACACCAAGTTCAATCTGTAAAATTTTGCGAATGCCTAAGCCAGCTAAGCCTTCAATCATGTCTTCAATATCACAGCGGTTCACCACTGGGTACCAAATTGCGTAAATGCCGGTCGCCCATCGTTTGTGGCTTTGGTAAATCGCTTGTACGACATCACGATACTCTTTTGCCAGTTCATACGGTGGGTCAATTAATACTAATCCACGACGCTCTTGCGGTGGCAGGCTGCCTTTCAGGCGCTTAAAGCCATCTTCCTTGTAGATGCTCACTTGGCGATCGCGGTGGAATTCTTGCTCTAGCAGCGGGTGATCCGCTGGGTGCAGCTCAGTGAGTACCATGCGGTCTTGAGGACGAATGTGCGCACGTGCCACGCGAGGAGAGCCCGGATAATAACGTAGCTTATCACCGTTGTTCAGTGTTTTAACGGCATCAAGGTAGCTTTGAATGTCTTCTGGAATGTTAGCTTGCTCCCAGACTCGTGCGATACCTTGTTTGTATTCACCGGTTTTTTCTGACCATTCATGGGTTAAGTCATAACGCCCAACACCGGAATGGGTGTCGTGGTACACAAAGGGTTTGTCTTTTTGCTTTAGCGCATTCAGGATCAGGCTTTGTACAATGTGCTTGACCACATCTGCGTGGTTGCCTGCGTGAAAACTGTGGCGATAACTTAACAAAATAATTCTCTCGAAATGGCTGCGTGAGCATGATCAATAATGGTTGATAGTATACGCCACTATTGAAAATTGCTGAACCTACCTATATTTACTATTTAAGACGCGAAATACAATCAATAGACGAACTCGTCAGTTCGCTTTTGCCTACAAAAGGAATGCTTTTATGCCAAATCCACTTTTAGCCTTCACTGACTTACCTCCTTTTTCTCAGATCAAACCGGAACATGTTAAGCCAGCGGTTGAACAGGCAATTGCTGACTGCCGAACTCAAATTGAACAAGTGCTTGATGGTAATACCACACCAAGTTGGGACAATGTGATTGCTCCGATTGAAGAGGTGGATGACCGCCTTAGCCGTTTATGGTCACCAGTGAGCCATATGAACTCAGTGGTCAACAGCGATGAATTGCGTGAAGCGTACGAAAGCTGTCTGCCACTGCTGTCTGAATACGGCACTTGGGTTGGCCAACACAAGGGGCTATTTGAAGCGTATAAAGCCATCAAAGCCAGTGACGCCTTTGCAACATTGACACAAGCGCAGAAGAAAACCATCACCGATTCACTGCGTGATTTCGAATTATCTGGCATTGGCTTGCCTGCTGATGAGCAGCACCGTTATGGTGAGATCAGCAAGCGGATGTCTGAACTTGGCTCAAAGTTCTCAAACAATGTGCTGGATGCCACGATGGGCTGGACCAAGCACGTGACGGATGAAACCCTGCTGGCAGGTATGCCGGACTCCGCATTAGCAGCAGCGAAAGCAGCCGCTGAAGCAAAAGAGCTGGATGGCTACCTGCTCACACTTGATATTCCATCCTACCTGCCAGTGATGACCTACTGTGACAATCAAGAGCTGCGTAAAGAGCTCTACGAAGCGTATGTGACTCGTGCATCTGATCGAGGTCCAAATGCAGGCAAATGGGACAACAGCGAAATCATCAGTGAGCAGTTGAAACTGCGTCATGAAATTGCACGTATGCTTGGTTTTAACAGCTTCAGCGAAAAGTCTCTGGCAACCAAAATGGCTGAAAACCCAAGCCAAGTGCTGAACTTCCTCAATGATTTGGCAAGCAAAGCCAAAGGGCAGGGCGAACGTGAAGTGGAAGAGCTACGCCAATACGCCAAAGCCGAATTTGGTGTTGAGACGCTAAACCTATGGGATATCGCTTACTACAGTGAGAAGCAAAAACAGCACTTGTTCCAGATTTCAGATGAAGAGCTGCGCCCGTATTTCCCTGAACAAAAAGCGATTAATGGCCTGTTTGAGGTGCTCAAGCGCGTGTTTGGTATGAGCGTTGAAGAGCGTCATGGTGTCGATAGCTGGCATGAGTCAGTGCGCTTTTTTGATATTTTCGATAGCCAAGGTACGTTGCGCGGCAGTTTCTACCTCGACTTATACGCTCGTGAACACAAACGAGGTGGGGCATGGATGGACGAGTGTCGTGTACGCCGCATCAATGCCCAAGGTGAACTGCAAACACCAGTGGCTTACCTAACCTGTAACTTTAACCGCCCTGTGGGTGATAAGCCGGCGCTGTTTACTCATGATGAAGTGGTGACACTATTCCATGAGTTTGGCCATGGCATTCATCACATGCTGACGCAAGTGGAAACTGGTTCAGTATCGGGCATTAATGGTGTGCCGTGGGATGCGGTTGAGCTACCAAGTCAGTTCCTAGAAAACTGGTGCTGGGAAGAAGATGCACTGGCGTTTATCTCTGGTCACTACGAAACGGGTGAGCCATTGCCTAAGGCGATGCTAGAAAAAATGCTAGCGGCGAAGAACTTCCAGTCAGCGATGTTTATTCTGCGCCAACTAGAATTCGGTTTGTTTGATTTTACTCTGCACACTGAATATGACCCAGAAGTTGGCCCACGAGTGCTGGAAACTCTTGCTGAAGTTAAAGCGAAAGTCGCGGTGCTGCCAAGCCTTGAGTGGAATCGCTTCTCTCACAGCTTTAGCCATATTTTTGCGGGTGGATACAGCGCGGGCTATTACAGCTACTTATGGGCTGAAGTGCTTTCTTCTGATGCATTCTCACGCTTTGAGGAAGAGGGGATTTTCAATACCGAAACAGGGCAAAGCTTCCTCAATAACATTCTTGAAATGGGTGGCAGTGAAGAACCAATGGAGCTCTTCAAGCGCTTCCGCGGTCGTGAGCCTCAAATCGATGCACTGCTACGTCATGCTGGGATTGCCGTGTAAAGTTGCTGTGAATTCAGGTTAATTTTTGCTGAATAAACCCACCGTCATTGGTGGGTTTATTGCGTTCAGTGTTATTATGCGGTCAATGCATTCAAGGAGGTCTTATGTTGAAAATAATGAAAGGGTTGGCGCTTGCGTCATTAATGTTGCTTGGCGTGTCTGGTTGCGCGGAGCTGAAAGATGCGGGCAAGAGTATCGGCCACGCGACGCGCGACGCAACCACGGCAATTGGTCATGCTACTCGTGATACCACTAAAGCGATTGGTCATGCATCACGTGATGCGGTTAACTCAGTCAAAGATGATTTGAGTGAAGGCGGTGAAGGCAATTAAAACATACCCAAGTCACATCATGTCACTTGGGTATATTGCTGTTATTTTGCTAGTTTATTGCGAATTAGTTTATCGATAGAAAGTGGCCCTGCTCCCCACACGACTACGATCAGGATCATTAATCCCCACAGCTGGTGGTCATAGAAGCCTTTCTCCCACAATACTGGGTAAGAAACCACGGCAATGATATTAAACACAAACAGTGCCGCTGCCATTGGCCTTGTGAGCAAACCAAGTGCTAAAAATACCGGTAACACCAACTCAGCCGCAGTGCCTAAATAGGCAGCCAATTCCCATGGCAGTAACGGAACTTGGTATTCTAGTTCAAACAGATACAAGGTACTGTCCCAAGAGGCAATCTTAACTAGGCCAGAGTTAAAAAAGACATAGGCTACCCAGACGCGACAAAAAAGCAGCAACAGTGGCACAAAACCCATTTGAGCTTTTTCTATCCAGCTGTCATAAGTGGCAAGTAGGTTGTTCACTGGAGTCGTCATTCCATTATCCTTTTTATTGAGTGAGCGAAAAGCCTGCGATGAGACCAAGCCCCATAATTTGATTCAAATGCGCCAGCAAAGAGGCGGGAATTTCACTTAAATGTTGCCCGGCTTGAAGATGGGAAAGTAGCTGATAAGCACCTTCGTCCAGTGGTTGGCTCCACGGGGTTCCATCTACTTGGCAAGCAATCACCCCCGCCTCTGCCTGATTGATCTCTAACCCATCCAACTGTTGAGTGTGAATGGCTCGCTGTAGTGAAAATACGCCATAGTGCGAGGCAAACGTCATCACCGAGGGGGTTAAATGCAGCTGAATATGATCGTGCTGCTCTGTCGGAACGTCAGCCAGTTTGCTGATTGGTAAAATGGTTTGCGTTAAATGGACGCTGCCATGCAACTGCTGAGATAAATCCAAGCTCCATTCGAAACGTGCAACTTCAGGTAGATAGGGCGCAGCCTCCAAAACCACTGGAAACAGGGTGATGGTGTCGGAAAAGTGTTCGCCATAATGGGTGACGTCACCACTTTCTAATGGATGGGTAAGCACATGTTGGCGTGCGAGTCCGTTAAAGCACTCTTTACCCACCAATGCCACCACCATAGGGTATGTGGCTTGCAGTACTTCCGTTAAACTCATGACAAAGTTATTGCGATAGATCTGCATTCGCTCGTCTGCGGTGAAGTTATCGCTCGCAATATTGCACTCTTCGCCTGTTGCTTGATAATGCAGTGCTTTGGCAAACTGGTTTTGCAGTGTGGTCAGAGAGAAGTTCATGATGCTCTCCTTTGCCTAGTTTCTGCATTGAACATACGGTCACTGGCTTTGCGCGCTTCGCCAAGTAGCACTTGTGGTTCAGGAATGTCTAAATCCCATTCGATCAGGGTGTGAGGAACACCGTGTTTTTCCGTCCATTGCTCGAACAACTGCCAAACTTCATCGCACACTGGGCGACTGTGGGTATCAATCCAGATTTCCCCTTTGTCGAGTTTTTTTACGGTAAAACCCGCCAAGTGAATTTCGTCAACAGCATGTGCGGGTAGGGCATCTAGATAAGTTTGGCAGTCAAAACCATGATTGAATGCGGAAACGTATACGTTATTCAGATCAAGCAGCAGGCGACAATCGGTTCGCTTCTGAACTTCAGTCAAAAATTCCCATTCATTGATGGTTGAGTGATGAAATTTAAGGTAACTGGAGGGGTTCTCAATCAACATTTGTCGACCCAGGTACTCCTGAACTTCCATCACATTACGACAAAATACCGCTAAGGCTTCTTCTGTGTAGGGCAGAGGTAATAAGTCATTGAAATAATGTCCGCCATTTTCACTCCAACTTAAGTGGTCAGAGACGAGAAATGGATTGGTTTCATCAACTAGGGCTTTGAGCTGCGCTAAGTGTTTTGGGTTCACTCGTTCAACACTGCCAAGTGATAAACCAATACCATGACAGCTGATTTGGTAATGTTCAGCCAATTTGCGCAGGCTCTGCCTAGCGGCTGATTTAGGTTGGAAGTAGTTTTCGCTGTGGATTTCCAACCAGCTTAAATTGGGTTGTTGTTGGGTAAAGAAGGCAATATGTGGTGAACGTAGACCGACACCTATTTTGTTATGATAATTTTCTGTATTCACGATGCCACCCTGAAACGATAAAAAACGAAAAGAGTGAAGTGCGCTGGTTGAGCGCCACGCACTTCACTAAGTGTGGAGCTTAAGACGATTGTGTGCTGCCACCTGTTAGCTTGCCACATAGTCCTTTTGGAACGACTACGAATGCATCTTTTTGGTTGTCTTCTTTTGCTGTACCAGCACATGAGCTGGTTTTGGTTGCACAGTCATTTTTACCTGCTTTAGACACGCCGTAGCATTTCTCTTTTTCAGCAGCCACCGCCGGTGCTGCAGTAAGCATGGTGCCACCTAGCGCAAGTAAACCTGTTACAGCAGCAGTTACAGCAAGATTTGATTTCTTCATAGTTATATCCTCAGACTTTTTCCTTTACTTTGAAATCGCAAACCATTTCATTGGCTTGCCTAAATTAAAGGATAGAAAAGTGATGAAAAAACTTTCAAAAAAATCATAGATTTTGATTTTTATATAACGACCAGTTATTTAACATTTTGATTTTATGGACAAAAAAAGAACAAAAAATTTATCGATTTTGCTCTGAAATTGGTTGAGTGTTTAGGTTATAATCGTTCCTCATGTATAAATAACCAGTAGCAGAGCTCATGATGGATCCCTCTTTATTACTCGACGGCCTTAACGACAAACAGCGCGAAGCCGTGGCCGCACCGTTAGAAAATATGTTGGTGTTGGCCGGAGCTGGTAGTGGTAAAACGCGAGTACTGGTCCATCGTATTGCTTGGTTGATGTCGGTTGAACAAGCGTCACCGTTTTCCATTATGTCGGTCACCTTTACCAATAAAGCTGCGGCAGAAATGCGTGGTCGAATTGAAGAACTGATGATGGGTAGTGCCTCAGGGATGTGGAATGGTACTTTTCATGGCATTTGTCATCGAATTCTGCGGGCTCATTATCTTGATGCGAAGCTACCGGAAGATTTTCAAATTATCGACAGTGATGATCAACAACGCCTATTGAAGCGATTGATCAAAGCGCAAAATCTGGATGATAAACAGTGGCCAGCACGTCAGGTCGCTTGGTGGATTAACGGCAAAAAAGATGAAGGCCTGCGTCCGCAGCACATCGATGCCTATCACGATCCTGTGACCAAAACCTACCTTCAACTTTATACCGCCTATCAAGAGGCGTGTGATCGTGCTGGGTTGGTCGACTTTGCTGAGATCTTACTGCGTGCGCATGAGCTATTGCGTGATAACAAGTTTGTCCGTGAACATTATCAAGCGCGTTTTAAGCATATTCTGGTCGATGAATTTCAAGATACCAACAACATTCAATACGCTTGGTTGCGGATGATGGCTGGTCCTGAATGTCATGTAATGATTGTTGGGGATGATGACCAGTCAATATATGGCTGGCGTGGGGCGAAAGTTGAAAACATTGAGAAATTTACTCTTGAGTTCCCAAGCGTCAGTACGATTCGCTTGGAGCAAAACTATCGTTCAACCAAAACGATTCTAGAAGCGTCGAATACGCTGATCGCCAACAACACGGAACGCATGGGTAAAGAACTGTGGACGGATGGCGCAGAAGGGGAGCTGATCTCGGTTTATTCGGCGTATAACGAGCTGGATGAAGCCCGTTTTGCGGTGAATAAAATTAAAGAGTGGCAAGATAAAGGCGGTGCGCTCGTTGATAGCGCGATGTTGTATCGCAACAACGCTCAATCACGTGTTCTGGAAGAAGCTTTGATCCAAGCAGGTCTACCGTACCGGATTTATGGTGGCATGCGCTTCTTCGAACGTCAGGAGATCAAAGACGCGCTGAGCTATTTGCGTTTGATCGCTAACCGTAATGATGATGCGGCCTTTGAACGTGTAGTGAATACCCCCACACGTGGACTCGGTGATAAAACCTTAGAAACCATTCGTTTTGCTGCGCGCGATCGTGGCTGCACCATGTGGGAAGCTTCCATCGCGCTGCTTGAAGAGAAAGTGCTTGCTGGTCGCGCGGCGGGTGCACTTAGTCGATTTATTGAGCTTATTATTGCGCTCGAAGATGACACCATCGAACAACCGCTTCACCACCAAACCGATCATGTGATCAAATATTCGGGTTTGTACGCGATGTACGAGCAAGAAAAAGGTGAAAAATCCAAAGCGCGTATTGAGAACTTGGAAGAGCTTGTTACTGCAACGCGCCAATTTGAAAAACCGGAAGAAGCGGAAGAAATGACGTTGCTGACCGCGTTTCTAACTCATGCGGCACTTGAGGCAGGTGAAGGTCAGGCCGATGAATTTGAAGATGCAGTTCAGTTGATGACATTGCACAGTGCGAAAGGTCTGGAGTTCCCATTGGTATTTATGGTCGGTGTGGAAGAGGGGATGTTCCCGAGCCAGATGTCGGCAGAAGAGGCGGGCCGTTTGGAAGAAGAGCGTCGCCTTTGTTATGTGGGAATGACGCGTGCAATGGAAAAGCTGTACATCACCTATGCAGAGATGCGCCGCCTCTATGGACAGGATAAATACCACAAGCCTTCGCGCTTTATTCGTGAACTACCAGAAAGTTGTTTGGATGAAGTGCGCATGAAGGCGCAAGTGAGCCGCCCGGCTAGCTCAGGTCGTTTTAGTCAAACGGTTGTGAAAGAGAGTTTTAATGAAACTGGCTTTAATTTAGGGTCACGGGTAATGCACCCTAAATTTGGTGAAGGGACCATTATTAATTTTGAAGGCAGTGGCCCACAAAGTCGGGTGCAAGTTGCTTTTAACGGTGAGGGCATTAAATGGTTAGTAACGGCTTACGCTAAGCTAGAGAAACTTTAAGGGAAGTGATAAGCCGCTACCGTGATGCTTTTTCTATACTGGTATAAGGGAAGGCATTGAGTGGGTGCTAAATGCGGAAAGAGCAACGAGGATTTTCATTGATTGAGCTGGTGGTTGTGATTGTGATCATCGGCATTCTTGCGATTACAGTCGCCCCCAGATTTCTCAATTTACAGAAAGATGCCCGAGTAGCAGCGCTGCTCGGTGCTAAATCTGCTTTTCTCGCTGTCGATTCTTTGGTGTACACCAAAGCAGTCCTACAAGGGCAAACTGAAGTCGATGCCAGCACGTTTAATATCGATCTCGACAACAATGGCAGCGCTGATGTAGCTGGTTATTTTGGTCACATCAAGTATGTGATACCCGCGAAAGAATTGTCAGGGCTGGATCCATCGCTAACCATCACCAAATCCCCGGGTGAGGCATTTAGTACGGCTTACTTCCTTATTTCATATTTGAATCGCCCACCCGCAGATAACATTCGTTGTATGGTGGAGATTTTCTATCCAAGCGTTTCAGATGCTAACGCTTCGATCACCACGAACGTGGTTGATGAGGATTGCTAAAGCTTATTGCCATGTGATTTTAAGATAAAGAAAAACCCCGAGGGCTTGCGCCCGTCGGGGTTATAGTCTTACTCGCAGCAATCCGGCTACTAAAAGTGCTCCATGCATCTAATCCATGATAGTTGCTGTATCCTTCAGCGTAGTCCTTGCGTCGCCTTCCTAGCGGTGTCCATGACCTTATCCTGGTCTGCTAACAATCCTCGTTAGCGCACATCACTTGTTCCGTGAGCGGTGTCCCTTACATCATCCTGATGTTCAGTCCTTGCCTCATCCTGAGGTGTCCATTGTCTTCCTTAGTAGCAACCATCCTAGTCACTATTGCGTCCGTTCAATGTCCTATTTGCTTTCCGTGCCGATTATTCATCCTGAACAACCGTATCTTCTTCCTGAAGATTACCTAATCCGTGGTAATTTCCTGTTCCGTGTCAGCATCCTTCCGACACCATCCATAATACGGTTTCCCGAATTTTCAGCAATGATGTGCAAACGATTTCTCTAATTTAGCAGAGTTATATATTTACTAATCTTGTTTAAAATTAATAAGTTAAGTGTTTTTGTTGCTGTTTACCTATAGAACAAAGAGACTTTTGCTCACCTTGTTGTGAGAGATCTCGCACAAGGCGATTGGTCGATCTGCTATTTTTCGTATGCCATTCTCAATATTGAACTGGAAACTTGGTCAGTGATGTCCTACAAGCTTGTTTTTTGTTCAATTTAGAGCGAAAGGAAAACTTGTCTTACTTTTGCGATAGGGTTGAAAGGGGGGATGGAGGTATAGAGATGAGGCATAGAGCACCATACAATGCAGCCATATATTTAATGTCGCGTTATGCTTAGGTTTACTGTTATGGCAAGCATTTTAGATAAACTAACATTGATTGAGGAAAGTAAAATAGAGGCATTTGTTGAAGGGCTTCTTAATACGAATCAAGCGGTGTCAGTAGGCTTTTTGAATCAGCATGGATATAACCTGATAGTAAAAAATGATCAGATTAAACATGATTTTGAGCAATTGGATTACCTGCTAAGGGATGGTAAAGGGATCGAAATTGCGTGCCGTCACCGTAAGGTAGACCCCAAAGCAAATATGAATGGAACCGATCTTATTCCTCTTGTGGTTTCTAAGTCGATTCGTTCGGAAAAGCCTTTACAGCTTTTTGCTTATGGCACACAAGAACCATGGTTAGAGAAAGGCGCGACGTCGCTATTTGAACAACGTGAGTTTTTGAGTTTGGATGGCTTCCAGCAAGAATCCGATTACGCTGACCATTATGCTCAGCATGTTGAGCATGACGCTTTAAAAGTGATCGTATTGGCGATGGGGATGCCAAAACAGGAACGTGTGGCGGAGCTATTAAAAGCGGTGAGTGACTCATCGGCGATCATTCTTTGTGGTGGTGCCATCATCGACTTTAAAGCAGAACGTTTTTCTCGTGCCCCAGAAATCTTCCAAAAGTTTGGTTTGGAGTGGTTATACCGTTTGGCGCTTGAGCCTAAACGTTTGTTTAGACGCTATGTGATTGGTATTCCGGTCTTCTTTTATCACTCCTTAGTCCAAGGCAAGTAACCACCTTACTTGAATAAATAGCACTACATTTTGCCCCTTGCTTGCTTCAAGCAAGGGGCGTTTCTTCTTACTCTCCGATGGCGGAACCTTCTCTGCGCGGATCCGCGGCACCTTCTAAGCCTGACTCAGTCATACGAATCACATGCAACCCTGAGTTCAAGTCGCGAACATTGACCTTAAAGCCCATACTTTCTAGCTTTGGTGCGAATTTCTCAGCAGAAGTTCCTTGCTCGATATCCAGTTCGCCGAATCGATTGAGCAAATGCGGTTGATTGATCGCTTGTTGGATATCCATATCCCACTGGGTGTGTGCAATGATAGCTTGTGCGACATACCCTATGATACGACTGCCTCCAGGGGAACCAATAGCCATATAAGGTTTTTCATTTTGCATGATAATGGTTGGCGCCATTGATGAGCGAGGACGTTTGCCCGGTTCAAGACGGTTGGCAATTGGATGACCTTCTTTATGGGTGCGGAATGAGAAATCGGTCAGTTCGTTATTAAGCAAAAAGCCCCGAACCATTAAGCGTGAACCAAATGCATTCTCGATGGTAGTGGTAATCGAGACCACATTGCCTTCTTTGTCCACCACATTGAAGTGGCTAGTCGAAGGTAGCTCGATGGACTCATCTTGGCTCTGTGTTTGTGCATAGGACCAAGGTGGCGTTCCCGCCGAAACGGTTTCCAGCGCTTTACCTGTGGTGATCAATTTGGCTCGCTCTTTGAGGTAAGCTTGGTCGAGTAAGCCTTGTGTTGGCATTGGCACAAAATCTTCATCAGCCATGTACATGCCGCGGTCAGCAAAGGCTAAGCGAGAAGCATCTGCAATCACTTGCCATGATGTGGCACTGTCAGCTCCCCATTTTTTAAGATCAAACTGCTCTGTCATGGTTAGGATCTGCCCGACAGTTAATGCGCCGGAGCTCGGAGGGCCCATGCCACATATCTCGTAGTTTTGGTAGGGTGAACAAACGGCATCGCGTTGTTTTACCTGATACGTTGAAAGATCCCTGAGTTCCAGTACTCCCGGGTTCCCTGCGGCATGTTTCACCGTATCGATAATATCAGCAGCAATTGGGCCTTGATAAAACGCAGCTGCCCCTTGCTTTGCGATGGCGGTCAGCGTGTCAGCATAGTGGGGGTTTTTCAGTACTGTTCCCGCTGTCTTTGGTGAGCCATCAAGGTTGAAGAAATACGCTTTAGTGGTTGGGAAGCGGCTTAGGCGCTCGGCGTCATTGGCGATCAATGTGGCTAAACGAGGGCTGATCTCAAAACCGTGTTGTGCCAGTTGAATGACAGGCTCAATGAGCTGCTTCCACGGTAGCTTGCCGTATTTTTGATGGGTGTCCCACATCAGCTTAACGGTGCCGGGGGTACCTACAGAACGCCCACCAACGACCGCATCGTAAAACGCTAATGGTTGTCCTTTTTCATCTTGAAATAGTGTTGGTGTGGCCTTTAACGGCGCGGTTTCTCTGCCATCATAAGTGGTGAGCGCTTGTTTTTTCGCATCCCAGTAGACTAAGAAGGCACCACCACCGATCCCGGATGATTGAGGTTCAACCAACCCAAGCATGAGCTGAACTGTCACCATAGCATCAATGGCATTGCCACCTTGTTTTAAGATGTCTGCGCCAGCTTGAGTCGCAATTGGGTTGGCTGCGGTCACCATCCAGTTTTTTGCTGTAACTAACGGCTTTTCTTGCGTGCCGCTGCTTTGTTCGGGAGCAACGGAATCCGCGGCTTGGTTAGCCCAGAGGGTGGTGGAAGCAAATAGTAGAGACGTCGATAAGAGGGTGTTTTTCCACTGCATGGTTTTTCTCCTTGTTATATGCAGATCTGATTGGGTTCAACAGAGCACTATTGAACTCAATTCAGATTGGCAGTGGTCGAATTGAATAGCTAGCTGTTTGTTATGAAATTGTAATATTGAATCAAAATTTAGACTGGTCAATCAGTGGGATTATTGATTGCCATAATATTCCGCTACCAATCAAGGTGAAAACAAAACCACATACGGTGTCGGTGTAGGTTGTGACAGCTTGTAATTTTTGTTGTAGCTTGTGGGTCGATAAAACCCAAGCTAAAAAAGAAAACCAGCCTAAAGATAAGCTAAACAATAAAGCTAACGCGCTGGCTTTGCCTTCAAGTGACATGCCTGCTGGGATCAGGCTCGACATCAAACTGACGAAAAAGACGAGTGCTTTGGGGTTAAGAATATTGGTGGCAAACCCTTTAGTGAAGGCTTGTCGTTTATTGCCTAACAACAAATGGGCAGGTTGCTCTTTGTTCTCTGAGCTAATCGCGCGGTTGTGAAATACGCTGCGTAGCGCTGTGATACCTAAATAGAGCAGGTAACTGCCACCAATCACTTGCAGTAGGGCAAATAACGTTGGTTGTTGATGCACCAAATAACTGACGCCTGTTAGGCTCAAGAGTGAATGAAGCAAGATGCCACAAGATAACCCTAACGCGATGTATAACCCGGTTTGGCGACCATAGCGAGAGGCATTTTGAACCACTAAAGCGACATCTGGCCCTGGGCTCATTAAGGCAACAATATGGACAGTACTTAAGGTGGCAAGGATGGTGAGCTCGTTCATGAAAGACTCCGTTGATGATCAATGATAAGCATCATGCCGCAAGCTGCGATAGGGGACTTGTAAATAATCGACACTAAGGTCTGTTGATTTTTCGCTGCAAAAACAGCTCGAGAGGTCAATAGACTTTAATTAACCTGGGAAGGGGAAATCCCAAACGAGAGCTTAAAGGCTTTGCTGAAATGTGCTTGGTCGTAGTAGCCAACTTGGTGTGCAACCTCTGTTCCAGAGATTCCCGCTTTGAGTAACTTCATTGCTTGTTCTAAGCGAAGCCGGCTAAGCCACGCGTAAGGAGTCATGCCCATTTGGGCTTTAAAATGACGCTGAAATTGAGTTGGGCTTAATTGACATAATTGAGCCAGTTGTTCCAGCCGGATAGCCTGATCTAAGTTGGTTAGCAAATATTCTTTTAGCAGAGAAATCGACTTTTTACCAAGAGGTCGTGATGGGCGAGGATCAAATGATCCAAAGCGATCGAGTAATAAGGTAAGACCTTCAAAAGGAAGACAATCTTTAGCCAGTTGACTGATGGATTGTTCATTCAATAGTCGATGAAAGTTGCACAAGTGTGAAAAGATATCTGGATCCGAGATGATCAATTGATTAAAGCTGATAATTTGACCGCTTTGCTTAGGATCTGCCAGATCGCTAAACCAGAGTGGGTCGATCGAAAATATTTTGGTTTGATAACCAGAATCAAGGATAGATTGACCATCATGCAATTCATCGGGCTGCATAATAACCAGTTGGCCCTGATTGACCTGATGTGAGCTACCTTGGTAGTGAAACTTTTGTTGCCCATGCGTGATAAGGCCAATATGAAGATCGAGATGATAGTGACGTGAAAAAGCGAAGCGCTGATAGCTTGCTTCTATCAGACTTATCGATGGGCTATGAGTATTGTGATAGCTGACCTTATCCATGACACAAAAAAAGCTTGGTGAATTTTTCACCAAGCTTATCGCTGTTGCGTTGAGATGTCTTGTAAAAAACGATCACTCTTGTTTGAGAGCTTTCAGCTTACTCTGCTTACTCGTTTTTAACCCATCGAAACTGAATACGACCAAGGCTCCCCAGATAAAGGCGAAGGTGATGGCTTTATCTAAGGTAAATGCTTCGCCATACACAAGTACGGCAAGTAAAAACATCAGGCTGGGTCCTATGTATTGGAAAAAGCCAAGGGTTGAAAGTTTTAATCGGGTTGCCGCGCCAGTGAAACACAACAGTGGCAGGGTAGTGATTACCCCCGCGGCGACTAATAATAAGTTGAGCGTTGTTGGGTTGTTGGCAAAGTCTGCGGTGGGAGAGTCAGTAAGCCACAATAAATAAATGGCCGCAGCAGGCAGCATTACTAAGGTTTCAATAAATAAGCCTGTCAGTGCACTCACGCTGACTTTTTTGCGAAGCAGGCCGTAGCAGCCAAAAGTACAAGCCAGTGCGATCGCGACGATAGGAACAGAACCAAAAGCAATGAGCTGCACCAACACGCCGCATGCAGCTAAACCGACGGCAAACCACTGTAATTTACGTAAGCGCTCACCGAGAAATAGCATCCCCAGCACCACATTGATTAACGGGTTAATGTAATAGCCCAAACTGGCATCAAGCATGTGGTTCGCATTGACCGCCCATATGAAAATTAGCCAATTGACGCCAACTAACACCGCTGTTGAAATCAAAAACAGCAGCTTAGTTTTATTTTGGATAACATCACGGACGCTGTGCCAGTGGCGGCCAAAATGCAGCAATACGGCGAGCAATACAAATGACCACACCACGCGATGGCTCAATATTTCAAGCGGAGAGACCGAGCTAATGGCTTTAAAGTAAATTGGTGCAATGCCCCACATGGTGTAAGCGCCAATAGCGAGGAAAATACCCTGACGCGCTCTTTGTTGTTCTTCGGGTGTCATCGTTTATCCCCTTTAAATCGGTTGAGCAGAATCGAAGTATACGGGGGTAACTTGCAATCTTCCTAACAATTTGCGGCGATAGTCGTCATGACCTTATCGAATAACCATGCAATAACTATGGACTAAGGAATCGTTGAGAAGCTCGCTTATTGTGAGTGGTTGGGTATACAATGTGCGCTTTGCTTTGCACCTGCAACGACACTCGATATCCAACAGAGAATTGAATGACCTCGACACTGTTAGCCGAACAACCTGAGCGATCAACCAGCCCTCAAACTGTATTAGAAACCGTATTCGGCTATCAGCAATTTCGTGATGGTCAACAAGAGGTGATTGATGCGGTGGTTCAAGGGCAAGACTGTCTGGTGATCATGCCTACTGGTGGTGGTAAATCTCTTTGTTACCAAATCCCTGCCTTGGTGCGAGAAGGGATCACACTGGTTATTTCTCCGCTGATCTCTTTAATGAAAGATCAGGTCGACCAATTAAAGGCCAATGGTGTTGCAGCCGAATGCGTCAATTCCACAATGAGTCGAGAGGCGTTGTTATCGGTGTACAACAGGATGCATTCCGGTGCTATCAAACTCGTGTATGTATCACCAGAGCGAGTGTTGATGCGAGATTTCATCGAGCGTTTGCACAACCTGCCACTTTCGATGATTGCGGTTGATGAAGCACATTGTATTTCTCAGTGGGGACACGATTTTCGTCCGGAATATGCGGCACTTGGTCAGCTAAAACAGCAGTTTTCACACGTACCATTCATGGCACTGACCGCCACCGCAGATGATGCAACTCGCACTGACATTACTCATCGTCTGCACCTCAATGACCCTCATAGTTATCTTGGCAGTTTTGACCGGCCGAACATCCGCTATAACTTGGTGGAAAAGCACAAGCCAGTTTCTCAGATCATCCGTTTTCTTGATGGGCAGCGGGGCAATTGCGGCATCATCTATTGCGGTAGCCGCAAGAAGGTCGAGATGCTGACAGAAAAACTGTGCAATAACCACATTCGAGCAGCAAGTTATCATGCAGGACTAGACGCCGATGAGCGTGCGTATGTCCAGGAAGCATTTCAGCGTGATGATATTCAAATCGTTGTAGCGACGGTGGCATTTGGCATGGGCATCAACAAGCCCAATGTGCGCTTTGTGGTGCATTTTGACATCCCGCGTAACATTGAGTCTTACTATCAGGAGACGGGACGTGCAGGTCGTGATGGCCTACCCGCCGAAGCGATGATGTTGTATGACCCAGCAGACATCAGTTGGCTGCGCCGTATGTTGGACGAGAAAGACGAAGGGCCACAGAAACAGGTTGAAGCGCATAAACTGAATGCAATGAGTGCTTTTGCGGAAGCGCAAACCTGTCGTCGTCAGGTATTGCTGAACTATTTTGGTGAATACCGCGAGCAACCTTGTGGCAACTGCGATATTTGCCTAGATCCCCCGAAGCGATTTGATGCCACTGATGAAGCGCGTAAAGCGTTATCTTGTGTTTATCGAGTCAATCAGAGCTTTGGTATGGGATATGTGGTTGAAGTGTTGCGCGGTATGCAAAACATTCGGGTACGTGAAAATGGTCATGATAAGCTCTCAACCTATGGTCTCGGGCGCGATCATAGCCACGACTACTGGGTGAGTATTTTCCGCCAACTGATCCACAAGGGGTTGCTGTTCCAAAACATCACCCGCAATTCGACTTTGCAGTTGACGGAAGAAGCGAGGCCATTGTTGCGGGGAGATATTGAACTCGAGCTGGCTGTACCACGTTTAGACACAGCAGCGCGTGCTGCGAAGTCAGAAAAATTGTCCAACAAGCATTACGATAAGAAGCTGTTTGCCAAATTACGTAAGCTGCGTAAGTCGATTGCCGACGAAGATGGATTGCCACCGTATGTGGTATTCAGTGATGCTACTTTGATTGATATGGCAGAAATATTACCGACATCTTACGGTGAAATGCTGGCAGTGAATGGAGTCGGGGAGCGTAAGCTGGAAAAATACGCCGATCCATTTTTAGATTTAATTCAGGAGCACATTACTCATCATGGCTGATGCACAAAAGGAATTTGGTTTAGCAGAATATGATGCTGAGCAAGGCCGGATCATTATAGCTGCCCCTCGCTTTGACTACGACAGCTTCCCAATACTCGGTGATAAACTGCTGTCATTGCTATCTGCTACGCCAGTTGAGAAACAATGGGATGCCGATATCCATTCTTGGTTGATTGACTTTGAAGGTTGCCAGCTCTTTTTAAAAGCGGAGCATTACAGTGAATGTGTTTGGTTGGAAGCCCTGTCCATCTGCGACAGTAAAGAAGAGCTCGATTATCTTGCTGGTTTATTTCGCCGCGGATTTTAGCTCTTAAACGTTTGCGTCTTGTCCCACCATTGCAGCCTGATTTGATTAATGTATAATCAGCGCCCGCTCATTTATGAGCAAACTTTATTGCGCTGATTGCCAGCGTTTATTTTGACATTGTTGGTAAGAGTCCGTTTGCGGTGCAAATTGATTCGATTTGGGTTCCCTCACCCCCAAACCAAACTAAAAAGGTATCGCATGAGTAACTTTACCCCTGCGCAGCAGCGCAACGCCCTTTTTTATCTGGTCATTTTTCATCTGATCATCATTGCATCGAGCAATTATCTGGTTCAACTGCCCTTTACTGTCTTTGGTTTTCATACCACTTGGGGTGCATTCACCTTCCCATTCATTTTTCTGGCCACGGATCTGACGGTGCGAATTTTTGGCGCTAAGCTGGCTCGTAAAATCATTTTCTTAGTGATGCTCCCAGCGCTCTTGGTGTCGTACGTTTTATCGGTGCTGTTTTTCGAAGGTCAGTTTCAGGGCCTCTCTCATCTTGGCGAATTTAATTTGTTTGTTGCACGTATCGAAATCGCTAGCTTCATGGCGTATTTGCTTGGACAAATTATGGATGTGCATGTGTTTAATCGTCTGCGTCAAATGAAACAGTGGTGGGTTGCACCCACATGTTCCACCTTGTTTGGTAATGCCCTCGATACCATCGCTTTCTTTGCTATAGCGTTTTACCAAAGTCCAGATCCATTTATGGCGCAACATTGGCAAGAAATTGCACTGGTGGATTATGGCTTTAAGCTTGTGATTAGCCTTGGCCTGTTTGTGCCAATGTATGGTGTGCTGTTGAACTACCTGATTAAAAAGATCACGGCATCCAATCCCGAGTTTAAACCGACGACTGCGATGTAACATTGAGTCTAATTTATTGAAAGTAAAAGCCGCCTTGTAAATAAGGCGGCTTTTTTTGATAGGGATAAACTTGAATGAAGCATTTGGATCATGGGTGTCCAAATACTATGAGAGCTGTACAACGGCGGCGATAGGAACAAAAAAGGCTCCTTAAGGAGCCTTGCTATTACTGAGCATGAATAGCGAGTGGCCATCCAATGTCGGTTTGGCGGTTCGCTTCGATTTCCAGTTCAGCAGCGGTGAGTGGGTTACGTGCCAGCCACTGCTCATCAATGGAAAGCGTTAACTTGTCGTTTTCAGCACGTAGCGTAATGTGCGGCTCAAGTGAAGGATTACGTCTGTGAGTTAGTAACACCGCTAAGCGCAGCAAACGTAGCACCCGTTTACCACTGTTGCCTGATAAAGCGTGCTGTTCTGGCAACGAGGTGAGTTGTTCACGATAACGACGGACCACTTCACCCAAATAATGTTTTTGAGCACGGGTATAACCAGGTAAATCGAGATTTTGCAGCAGGTAAGCACTGTGTTCGCCGCCTTTTTTGAAATCGATGGTTAGGCCGATTTCATGCAGCTTGGCGGCGGTTTGCAACAGTATTTCCGCGTGCGCTTCTTCAATCCAGTTTCGGCCACCACATTGTGTCAGTAGCTTGCTGGCTAAAGTGGAAACCTGTTCTGCGTAATGAACATCAAGCTGGTAACGCTGTTGAACGCTACTGATCGTGCGGGCACGGATATCATCTTGACGTAGCTCTTGCACCATTTCATACACCAGACCTTCACGTAGTGCACCGCCAGCTAGTGTCATTGAGTCGATTTCAAGCAGTTCAAAAATCGCGATCAGGATTGAAAGGCCGCTTGGGAACACTAAAGCACGCTCCAGCGTTAAGCCCTCAATTTCAAGCTCTTCTAGGTGGTCGGCCAGCATGGCTTGTTTTTGTAGCCGTTTGAGCTTGGCATGGGTGATCACTTCATCCATTCCTTGTGCCAGCATGATTTCTTGCAGAGCTTGTACCGTGCCTGAGGCACCTACACACACATCCCAACCAAGACTTGTGTATTGCTCAAGAATAGGCTGCAAGGTCTCTTTTGCTGCTGCAATGGCATTGTTGAAGTTGGTTGCAGTTAGTTGGCGATCTTTAAAATGGCGTTCTAACCAAGTGACGCAGCCCATTTTTAGGCTGGTGAGTGCACTGGCATCAAAACCTTCACCGATGATCAGCTCAGTACTGGCGCCACCAATATCGACTACAAGGCGGCGACCTAAACCACCCGATGTATGCGCCACCCCTTTATAAATAGTTGCGGCTTCTTCTTCACCAGAAATGACATCAATATTGTGGCCAAGGATCTGATTGGCTTTTTCCAAAAATACCGCAACATTAGTTGCGGTACGTAAGGTAGCCGTTCCCACAATACGGATATTTTCTTGTGGAATGTCTTGGAGACGTTCTGCAAACAGACTCAAGCAATCCCAACCACGCTGCATGGCTTCCTGACTGAGCGCATTATTTTCGTTCAGACCAGCAGCAAGGCGAACCTTGCGCTTAATTTTTGCCATGGTTTGTACGCTACCATCGATGTGACGCACCACGAGCATATGAAAACTGTTCGACCCGAGGTCGATGGCTGCGTAGAGCGGAGAGGAAACAGCTTGAGTCATAGTCTACTTAAGAATCCTTTTGTTGACGTTGGCGAGAGCGATTGTTTTGACGACGGTTACCCGAACGAGAGCCACCTGTGTTAGTACGACGCTGCTGCGGACGGTTTGAACGCATGCGGATCGGTGCAGGTAAATCTTCAATTAGGGCACTTGGATCGTAATCCGATACCGGGATCGCGTGCTCAATGTATTCTTCAATCGGTGGAAGATTAATCGCGTAATCTTCACATGCAAAGCTGATTGAGTGACCACTTGCACCAGCACGACCAGTACGGCCGATACGGTGAACGTAATCTTCACAATCGTCAGGAAGATCGAAGTTGAACACGTGCGTCACTTGCGGAATATGTAGACCACGAGCTGCCACATCGGTTGCCACCAAAAGGTCAACATCCCCTTTGGTAAATTGATCTAGGATTCGCTCACGTTTTTTCTGTGGCACGTCACCTGTTAGAAGGCCTACACGGTGACCATCGGCAGCGAGGTGGCCCCAAATAGATTCACATTTGTGTTTGGTGTTGGCGAAAATTATTGCACGCTCTGGCCATTCTTCTTCAATCAGCGTTTGTAGCAGTGCCATTTTGTGTTCGTTAGAAGGGTAGAACAACTCTTCTTGAATACGGTGACCCGTTTTCACTTCTGGCTCAACCACCACATGCTCTGGGTTGTGCATGTGCTCGAAAGCTAATTCTTGTACGCGGTAAGACAGTGTTGCCGAGAACAACATGTTCAAACGCTCTTTTGGCTCAGGCATGCGACGGAACAAGAAACGAATATCTTTAATAAAGCCCAGATCAAACATGCGGTCCGCTTCATCAAGAACAACAGCTTGAATATGGTTTAGGTTAAACACGCGTTGCTTGTAGAAATCGATAATACGGCCAGTGGTGCCAATCAGTACATCAACGCCGTTTTCTAGTTTACCGAGTTGCTTATCGTAGCTTTCACCGCCGTAAGCCAGTGCGGCTTTGATACCTGTACTCTCAATTAATGGTGCCGCATCATTGAAAATTTGGATCGCCAACTCACGGGTCGGAGCCATAATAATGGCACGTGGCTGCGTTGGCTTACGTCCTTCATGTTCTGGCGTATTTAGCAAATGGTTAAAAGTAGCGGTCAGAAAAGCCAGGGTTTTACCTGTACCTGTTTGAGCCTGACCTGCAATGTCTTGGCCGGTGAGCAGTACCGGCAACGCCAAGGCTTGGATCGGGGTACAAAACTCGAACCCTTTTTTCTCCAATCCTTCAGTAACTTGGGGGTGTAAACCCAAATCGGCGAACTTTTGCTCTGTGATATGCGTCTTTTTCATTGCTATAGAATATCAGCTTAAGCTTGCAATACGAAAGTAAATACATTCCAATAGGGCATCTATTTACTGGCTATCATTAAACCAGTTCAGAAAAAACACATTGGAGTGGAAGATGAGTGACAAGATTTTGCAGCTAACTGATGACGGTTTTGAAAACGATGTAATCAACGCTGCAGGCCCGGTTCTAGTCGATTTTTGGGCAGAGTGGTGTGGTCCTTGTAAAATGATTGCGCCGATTCTTGACGAAATCGCAGATGAGTACGAAGGCAAACTCACTATCGGTAAACTGAATATTGACCATAACGCAGGTACTCCACCTAAGTTTGGTATTCGTGGTATTCCAACGCTGCTGCTATTTAAAGACGGTAGTGTTGCGGCAACAAAGGTTGGCGCATTGTCTAAGACTCAACTAAAAGAGTTTTTAGACGCAAACCTTTAATCTCGCAAAAATAAAACCGTGCCAAAAAATTGCGCACGGTTTTATTTTTGAACCACAACAAAAGATAGACTAGGCTAGTATTTAGTGCTAATTTATCGCACGTTAATTAAACAGAATTCTCTTCTTGGTCGATCCTGTGACCAAATCCATCTTAACTAGAAAACAGATCCTATTTTGACTAAACAAGTATCCACCACCATGAATCTAACAGAACTGAAGAACAGACCTGTGTCTGAGCTTGTGAAACTTGGCGAAAGCTTAGGCCTGGAAAACCTGGCGCGTCTGAGAAAACAAGACATCATCTTCGCCATCCTTAAAGCACATGCGAAAAGTGGTGAAGATATATTTGGCGACGGGGTGCTGGAAATTCTTCAAGACGGCTTTGGCTTCCTACGCAGTGCTGACAGCTCATACCTTGCTGGTCCAGATGATATCTACGTATCTCCAAGTCAGATTCGTCGTTTCAACTTACGCACTGGTGATTCGATTGCCGGTAAGATTCGCCCACCAAAAGATGGTGAACGTTACTTTGCGCTACTGAAAGTTAACACGGTTAATGCAGACAAACCGGATAATGCGCGTAACAAGATTTTATTTGAGAACTTGACTCCTCTGCATGCCAATGAGCGCATGGTGATGGAGCGTGGTAATGGCTCTACCGAAGACATTACGGCTCGAGTTCTAGACCTTGCGTCTCCAATTGGTAAAGGTCAGCGTGGTCTGATCGTTGCTCCGCCTAAAGCGGGTAAGACAATGCTGCTGCAAAACATTGCTCAAAGTATTGCCTACAACCACCCAGAGTGTGAGCTAATGGTACTTCTTATCGACGAACGTCCGGAAGAAGTTACTGAGATGCAACGCCTAGTTAAAGGTGAAGTGATTGCATCAACATTCGATGAACCAGCGTCGCGCCACGTACAAGTTGCAGAAATGGTTATCGAGAAAGCAAAACGTCTTGTTGAACATAAGAAAGACGTGGTTATCCTGCTTGACTCTATCACACGTCTAGCTCGTGCATACAACACCGTAGTACCTTCATCAGGCAAAGTACTAACGGGTGGTGTGGATGCAAACGCACTGCACCGTCCTAAGCGTTTCTTCGGTGCAGCTCGTAACGTTGAAGAGGGTGGTAGCTTAACTATCCTAGCAACGGCTCTGGTTGATACTGGCTCTAAGATGGATGAAGTGATCTACGAAGAGTTTAAAGGTACAGGTAACATGGAAATTCACCTGAACCGTAAGATTGCTGAAAAACGTGTTTTCCCAGCGATTGATTTCAACCGCTCTGGTACTCGTCGTGAAGAGCTGCTTACTAAGAACGATGAACTACAGAAGATGTGGATTCTGCGTAAGATTGTTCACCCAATGGGCGAAATCGATGCAATGGAGTTCTTGATCGATAAGCTAGCAATGACCAAGACCAATGATGAATTCTTTGACGCGATGCGTCGTCAGTAATTCTTCATAAGAGTTTTTAAACGCCACCTCTATTCGAGGTGGCGTTTTTGTTTGCATTCTTGTTAAACAGTCTTCACAATGGATGAAATGTTACAAGGAGGTTAACATGCAACAAGGAATGTTGTCGTCAGTTCTCCTGTCACTTACGTTAATGACAGGCTCTCCTGTTATCTCTGCCACTGAGATGCAACCCGCTACGGTTGAACAGTGGCTGCAAGACGAACAATTGCAGCAAAAGGTCGCTGAAATGCTGCAGTATGTTGTTGAAGATGAGATAGACTCTCTCAGCTTTGCGCTTGAGCGCTTAGCCTTGCCCGAACAAGAAGTTGTCCGTTACCTGCTGCTTAAGAAAATAGAAAACCAGCAGATCATATTATCCCCTCATATGGCAATATTTGTTGAGCAGCAAAAAGCCATGGTTCCTACCTATAAAATCCTTGAGCGCGGTGATGGCTATGAATTTACGGTGCCAGCCTTTAATTATCCTGCTATCGCGAGCCGCTTGCTCAAACGGTGGAAACAAGATCAATCCACATTAGAATTTGTACTTGAAGCTGAGCGAAAAGAGCTGAATTTAAAAGATTGGTTACGTGGCAATGATTCCTTGGTACAAACCAGAGAGGCATTGCTTATTAGAGAAATGGACAGCTTGTCACCAGAGGCCGTTTCTTTCTTAGTTGAGCAATTAACAGAAAAAGCGGTAACCAGTTGGCTTCCTTCTTCTGCCGTTGTGGTGCGTTTAGCGCAAGTGAGTGAAGATGCAAATATGTATAAGCTGCTATGGTTAATGCGTGCCGATTACAACAGTGAGCATGAATTGGCACGGTTAGCTCGAGTTGCTGATACATTTTCTCTGCAACAAGTCATGCTAGCGGCGTCAAATCCGAGCTTGAAAGCGCAAGCCATTCAGGCGTTGAGCCGTGTTGAACCGATGCCAGAAAATGTGAAAGCATTTTTAGTGTCGCGTATGACCTTATCGGAAGAAGCGCTTTTAGTTGCACAAGCGTTAGCACAGCAGGGTTATCGTTCTTGGTTAGAAGAGTTAATTGCTCAAAATCCCAATGTAAAACATCGTGCTATTTTGGGCGTGCTAAATCCCTGACACGATTGGTAATAGAAACCACACTAAAAAGAGGGATCGTCAGGTTCCTCTTTTTGATATACTGCCCGAAGATTAACCAGCCAGTAAAAGGCCTATGAGTTTTAAGGATTTACGCGATTTTATCAGCCACTTGGAGCAAGAAGGCAAATTAAAACGCATTACTCACCCGGTAGACCCTCACTATGAAATGACCGAGATCAGCGATCGTACTTTGCGTGCTGGTGGTCCTGCTCTTCTGTTTGAAAATCCCATTGGTTACCAAATGCCAGTGCTAACCAATTTATTTGGTACGCCGGAACGTGTAGCAATCGGCATGGGGCGCCAGCATGTCAAAGAGCTTCGCGAAGTTGGAAAGTTGTTGGCCTATCTAAAAGAGCCAGAACCGCCAAAGGGCTTTAAAGATGCATTGGATAAATTACCGCTATTCAAACAAGTACTAAATATGCCGGCTAAGCGCTTGCGTAAAGCGCCTTGTCAGGAAGTGATTTGGAGTGGTGATGCGGTCGATCTCGATAAAGTCCCAGTGATGAGTTGCTGGCAAGACGATGTCGCTCCGCTTTTAACATGGGGACTAACGGTTACACGTGGACCAAACAAAAAGCGCCAGAACCTTGGGATTTATCGTCA
Organism: Vibrio sp. NTOU-M3; assembly: GCF_040869035.1. Lineage (NCBI taxonomy): Bacteria > Pseudomonadati > Pseudomonadota > Gammaproteobacteria > Vibrionales > Vibrionaceae > Vibrio > Vibrio sp. NTOU-M3. The sequence continues at coordinate 3,084,355 of NZ_CP162100.1, read as the reverse complement.
GCAGAAGTTAGGCAAGAATAAAATTATTATGCGTTGGTTAGCTCACCGAGGGGGAGCACTAGACTTACGTGATTGGATGGAAAAACATCCGGGCGAACTTTTTCCTGTCTCCGTCGCTTTTGGAGCGGATCCCGCTACTATTCTAGGTGCCGTAACACCAGTACCAGATACGCTATCTGAATATGCGTTTGCAGGTCTGCTGCGTGGCAGTAAAACCGAAGTGGTTAAATCGATCAGCAATGACTTAGAAGTCCCTGCCAGTGCAGAGATTGTTCTCGAAGGGTACATTGATCCTAACGAGTTCGCTGATGAAGGGCCTTATGGTGACCACACTGGTTATTACAATGAGAAAGAAAAACACCACGTATTTACCATTACGCATATCACCATGCGTAAAGAGCCTATTTACCACAGTACCTATACTGGTCGTCCACCTGATGAGCCTGCTGTACTAGGCGTAGCACTGAATGAAGTGTTTGTGCCAATTCTGCAAAAACAGTTTCCTGAGATTGAAGATTTCTATTTGCCACCAGAAGGTTGTTCGTACCGAATGGCCGTGGTAACAATGAAGAAGCAATACCCAGGTCATGCCAAGCGCGTCATGATGGGTGTGTGGTCTTTCCTTCGTCAGTTCATGTATACCAAGTTTGTTGTCGTTTGCGATGACAGTGTTGATGCGCGTAATTGGAATGATGTTGTCAAAGCGATGACAGAGCATATGGACCCAGTGCGAGATACTTTGTTCATTGAAAACACGCCAATTGATTCTCTCGATTTCGCCTCACCAGTTGCTGGGCTTGGCTCTAAAATGGGCTTAGATGCGACCATGAAATGGCAAGCTGAATTGGTTGGTTCGCAGCAGAGTGATCAACAGCACTCTCAATCAACCCAAGCAGAACTTGATGCTTTTATCGAGCAAAATCCAGAAGTCGTTGATATCTATATTCCTCCGACTGCAGTGAATAACAGCTTTGCCGTCGTAACGATGAAGAAAGAGTATGCTGGTCAATCGCAGCAACTGGCAGAAAAAGTTGAGCAGCTTCTTCTAGAGCGAGGGGAGCCTAAGTTTATTGTTGTTTGTGATGATGACGTAAACGCTAAAGATTGGAACGATATCATTTGGGCGATCACCACGCGTATGGATCCCAAGCGCGACACTAAACAAGTCACCAACCTTGAGCAAAGCTCTTCACGTCTCGTGTTGGATGCAACGAACAAAGTTGAAGGTGAAGAAATTGTTCGAGAATGGGGGACGCCTATCAAGAAAGATCCTCAACTTGTGGCGAAAATCGATACGATATGGAATAAGTTAGGTATCCTATGAGCCATATCGCTGTCTTGCATCCAAATAACCTAAAATTTGAAATACAAGATGGGCAAACGGTGCTGGAAGCTGCGCTCAACAACAATATTTGCTTCCCGCATCGTTGTCAGGTAGGAGCATGTGCAGCCTGCCTATGTAGAAAAATAGAAGGCGAAGTTACATATCACCTTGAACCTATGCTCACAGAGAAAGAGCAACAACAAGGGTGGATATTTGCTTGTCAGGCCTTTGCAGAAAGTAATTTAGTACTTACTTTTGAAGAGTAAGATTAGAGGAAGACCATGAGCATTCAATGTAAAGTTAAGTCTATTCAGCCGTTAGCCTGCAATACATACCAAATCCTACTTCACCCAGAAAGTCCGGTAAGCTTCAAAGCGGGACAATACTTGATGGTTGTTATGGGTGAGAAAGATAAACGTCCTTTCTCTATCGCAAGTAGTCCTTGCCGACATCAAGGTGAGCTTGAATTGCATATTGGTGCTGCAGAACATAATGCTTATGCGATTGAAGTGGTAGAAGCAATGCAAAAAGCGCTGGCGGAAGACGGTGAGATCACCATTGATGCGCCCCATGGTGAAGCTTGGATAAGAGAAGAAAGTGAACGTCCTCTGCTACTCATTGCCGGTGGAACAGGCTTTAGCTATGTTCGTTCGATCCTCGACCATTGTGTGGCACAAAATAAAAAGAACACCATCTATTTATACTGGGGTGGTCGTGATGATTGCCAATTGTATGCAAAAGAGGAACTGAATGAGATCGCTGAACATCATAGTAATGTTCATTTTGTTCCTGTAGTGGAAGAAGCAAATACTCACTGGCAAGGTAAAGTCGGCAATGTATTGCAAGCCATTACTGAAGACTTCGAATCATTAGAAGATTACGATATCTATATTGCAGGTCGTTTTGAAATGGCAGGGGCTGCGCGTGAACAGTTTACGCAAAACAAGAATGCAAAGAGTGAACACATGTTTGCAGATGCTTATGCTTTCATTTAAAAGGTAGTTAACTTCAGAAAAAGAGAGCAAAAACGCTCTCTTTTTTGCCTTTTTGCTGCTTTATTCAACGAAATGGTATTTTTTTTAATTTTTTTTGAAAAAGGGGTTGCGCTAAAAGCTTAATTCCCTATAATGCGCTCCCACTGACACGGCAGACGCCACAAGGCTTCAGCCAAGGTCATAGAGGTGAAAAACTTCTGAGAAAAGAAATTTGAAAAAGTGTTTGACTCTTCAAATTATCTCGTTAGAATGCACCTCCGCATTGAGAGAAAGACTTCTCGCAAAGCAAAGCTCTTTAACAATATAAACCTATCAATCTGTGTGGGCACTCGTTGATGATAATCCAATTAGAAGCTTCGGCTTCAAATTAGGTTTCAATGAAACGAAGTGACCATTGAATCGAAAGATTCAGCACAGTCAATTCAAACATTACTTTATGTAATGTTCAGTATTCATTGAGCCGACAAAATCTTAAATTGAAGAGTTTGATCATGGCTCAGATTGAACGCTGGCGGCAGGCCTAACACATGCAAGTCGAGCGGAAACGAGTTATCTGAACCTTCGGGGAACGATAACGGCGTCGAGCGGCGGACGGGTGAGTAATGCCTAGGAAATTGCCCTGATGTGGGGGATAACCATTGGAAACGATGGCTAATACCGCATAATAGCTTCGGCTCAAAGAGGGGGACCTTCGGGCCTCTCGCGTCAGGATATGCCTAGGTGGGATTAGCTAGTTGGTGAGGTAAAGGCTCACCAAGGCGACGATCCCTAGCTGGTCTGAGAGGATGATCAGCCACACTGGAACTGAGACACGGTCCAGACTCCTACGGGAGGCAGCAGTGGGGAATATTGCACAATGGGCGCAAGCCTGATGCAGCCATGCCGCGTGTGTGAAGAAGGCCTTCGGGTTGTAAAGCACTTTCAGTCGTGAGGAAGGTAATGTAGTTAATAGCTGCATTATTTGACGTTAGCGACAGAAGAAGCACCGGCTAACTCCGTGCCAGCAGCCGCGGTAATACGGAGGGTGCGAGCGTTAATCGGAATTACTGGGCGTAAAGCGCATGCAGGTGGTTTGTTAAGTCAGATGTGAAAGCCCGGGGCTCAACCTCGGAATAGCATTTGAAACTGGCAGACTAGAGTACTGTAGAGGGGGGTAGAATTTCAGGTGTAGCGGTGAAATGCGTAGAGATCTGAAGGAATACCGGTGGCGAAGGCGGCCCCCTGGACAGATACTGACACTCAGATGCGAAAGCGTGGGGAGCAAACAGGATTAGATACCCTGGTAGTCCACGCCGTAAACGATGTCTACTTGGAGGTTGTGGCCTTGAGCCGTGGCTTTCGGAGCTAACGCGTTAAGTAGACCGCCTGGGGAGTACGGTCGCAAGATTAAAACTCAAATGAATTGACGGGGGCCCGCACAAGCGGTGGAGCATGTGGTTTAATTCGATGCAACGCGAAGAACCTTACCTACTCTTGACATCTACAGAAGCCAGCGGAGACGCAGGTGTGCCTTCGGGAACTGTAAGACAGGTGCTGCATGGCTGTCGTCAGCTCGTGTTGTGAAATGTTGGGTTAAGTCCCGCAACGAGCGCAACCCTTATCCTTGTTTGCCAGCACTTCGGGTGGGAACTCCAGGGAGACTGCCGGTGATAAACCGGAGGAAGGTGGGGACGACGTCAAGTCATCATGGCCCTTACGAGTAGGGCTACACACGTGCTACAATGGCGCATACAGAGGGCGGCCAACTTGCGAGAGTGAGCGAATCCCAAAAAGTGCGTCGTAGTCCGGATCGGAGTCTGCAACTCGACTCCGTGAAGTCGGAATCGCTAGTAATCGTGGATCAGAATGCCACGGTGAATACGTTCCCGGGCCTTGTACACACCGCCCGTCACACCATGGGAGTGGGCTGCAAAAGAAGTGGGTAGTTTAACCTTCGGGGGGACGCTCACCACTTTGTGGTTCATGACTGGGGTGAAGTCGTAACAAGGTAGCGCTAGGGGAACCTGGCGCTGGATCACCTCCTTATACGATGATTATTGCGATGAGTGTTCACACAGATTGATATGTTTATAGTTTAAGAGACGATACTGGGTCTGTAGCTCAGGTGGTTAGAGCGTTCGCCTGATAAGCGAGAGGTCGGTGGTTCAAGTCCACTCAGACCCACCAATTTCCTTCCCAAGAGATTGGCATACAGTATCAACACCTGATGGGGCTATAGCTCAGCTGGGAGAGCGCCTGCCTTGCACGCAGGAGGTCAGCAGTTCGATCCTGCTTAGCTCCACCATCTTTAAGCGCATTCGATGAGTGCTTTTAAAAATGGTTTTCATCAGAAAATCTAGCTCTTTAACAATTTGGAAAGCTGACAAATCAACAAATTATTGTTGATTGTAAAGTTCTCAATGTTTGTCTTTATGACAAACACCAAAATAACACATTCAAGTGTTCTTGGAATTTGAGTCCGGCAAAATCGAGTCTGCATCATGTATAAAAATTGCAGACAACTTTGGTTGTTTAACATCAATTCGAAACTCCTTCGGGTTGTATGGTTAAGTGACTAAGCGTACACGGTGGATGCCTTGGCAGTCAGAGGCGATGAAAGACGTAGTAACTTGCGATAAGCCCAGATTAGGTAGTAACAACCATTTGAGTCTGGGATTTCTGAATGGGGAAACCCACGTGCATAAGCACGTATCTTTACCTGAATACATAGGGTAAAGAGGCGAACCGGGGGAACTGAAACATCTAAGTACCCCGAGGAAAAGAAATCAACCGAGATTCCGAAAGTAGCGGCGAGCGAAATTGGATTAGCCCTTAAGCTTTTAATGCGTCAGGTGAAAGTTCTGGAAAGTTCTGCGATACAGGGTGATAGCCCCGTAACCGGCAGCGCATTTTAAGTGAAATCGAGTAGGGCGGGACACGTGATATCCTGTCTGAATATGGGGGGACCATCCTCCAAGGCTAAATACTACTGACTGACCGATAGTGAACCAGTACCGTGAGGGAAAGGCGAAAAGAACCCCTGTGAGGGGAGTGAAATAGAACCTGAAACCGTGTACGTACAAGCAGTAGGAGCACCTTCGTGGTGTGACTGCGTACCTTTTGTATAATGGGTCAGCGACTTATATTCAGTGGCAAGGTTAACCATCTAGGGGAGCCGTAGGGAAACCGAGTCTTAACTGGGCGCTCAGTCTCTGGATATAGACCCGAAACCAGGTGATCTAGCCATGGGCAGGTTGAAGGTTGAGTAACATCAACTGGAGGACCGAACCGACTAATGTTGAAAAATTAGCGGATGACTTGTGGCTAGGGGTGAAAGGCCAATCAAACCTGGAGATAGCTGGTTCTCCCCGAAATCTATTTAGGTAGAGCCTCGGACGAATACTACTGGGGGTAGAGCACTGTTAAGGCTAGGGGGTCATCCCGACTTACCAACCCTTTGCAAACTCCGAATACCAGTAAGTACTATCCGGGAGACACACGGCGGGTGCTAACGTCCGTCGTGGAGAGGGAAACAACCCAGACCGCCAGCTAAGGTCCCAAATTATAGCTAAGTGGGAAACGATGTGGGAAGGCTTAGACAGCTAGGATGTTGGCTTAGAAGCAGCCATCATTTAAAGAAAGCGTAATAGCTCACTAGTCGAGTCGGCCTGCGCGGAAGATGTAACGGGGCTAAGCTATAAACCGAAGCTGCGGCAATGCGATTTATCGTATTGGGTAGGGGAGCGTTCTGTAAGCCGTTGAAGGTGTGTTGTAAAGCATGCTGGAGGTATCAGAAGTGCGAATGCTGACATGAGTAACGATAAAGGGGGTGAAAAACCCCCTCGCCGGAAGACCAAGGGTTCCTGTCCAACGTTAATCGGGGCAGGGTAAGTCGACCCCTAAGGCGAGGCTGAAAAGCGTAGTCGATGGGAAACGGGTTAATATTCCCGTACTTCTTACAATTGCGATGGGGGGACGGAGAAGGCTAGGTGGGCCTGGCGACGGTTGTCCAGGTTCAAGTGCGTAGGCTTAAGAGTTAGGTAAATCCGGCTCTTTTTAAGGCTGAGACACGACGTCGAGCTACTACGGTAGTGAAGTCATTGATGCCATGCTTCCAGGAAAAGCCTCTAAGCTTCAGATTGTAAGGAATCGTACCCCAAACCGACACAGGTGGTCGGGTAGAGAATACCAAGGCGCTTGAGAGAACTCGGGTGAAGGAACTAGGCAAAATGGTACCGTAACTTCGGGAGAAGGTACGCTCTTGACGGTGAAGTCCCTTGCGGATGGAGCTATTGAGAGTCGCAGATACCAGGTGGCTGCAACTGTTTATTAAAAACACAGCACTGTGCAAAATCGTAAGATGACGTATACGGTGTGACGCCTGCCCGGTGCCGGAAGGTTAATTGATGGGGTTAGACTTAGGTCGAAGCTCTTGATCGAAGCCCCGGTAAACGGCGGCCGTAACTATAACGGTCCTAAGGTAGCGAAATTCCTTGTCGGGTAAGTTCCGACCTGCACGAATGGCGTAATGATGGCCACGCTGTCTCCACCCGAGACTCAGTGAAATTGAAATCGCTGTGAAGATGCAGTGTACCCGCGGCTAGACGGAAAGACCCCGTGAACCTTTACTACAGCTTGGCACTGAACATTGAGCCTACATGTGTAGGATAGGTGGGAGGCTTTGAAGCAAGTACGCCAGTATTTGTGGAGCCGACCTTGAAATACCACCCTTGTATGTTTGATGTTCTAACTTAGCCCCATTATCTGGGGTGAGGACAGTGCCTGGTGGGTAGTTTGACTGGGGCGGTCTCCTCCCAAAGAGTAACGGAGGAGCACGAAGGTGGGCTAATCACGGTTGGACATCGTGAGGTTAGTGCAATGGCATAAGCCCGCTTGACTGCGAGAATGACAATTCGAGCAGGTGCGAAAGCAGGTCATAGTGATCCGGTGGTTCTGAATGGAAGGGCCATCGCTCAACGGATAAAAGGTACTCCGGGGATAACAGGCTGATACCGCCCAAGAGTTCATATCGACGGCGGTGTTTGGCACCTCGATGTCGGCTCATCACATCCTGGGGCTGAAGTCGGTCCCAAGGGTATGGCTGTTCGCCATTTAAAGTGGTACGCGAGCTGGGTTTAGAACGTCGTGAGACAGTTCGGTCCCTATCTGCCGTGGGCGTTGGAAGATTGAAGGGGGCTGCTCCTAGTACGAGAGGACCGGAGTGGACGAACCTCTGGTGTTCGGGTTGTGTCGCCAGACGCATTGCCCGGTAGCTAAGTTCGGAATCGATAACCGCTGAAAGCATCTAAGCGGGAAGCGAGCCCTGAGATGAGTCTTCCCTGATACTTTAAGTATCCTAAAGGGTTGTTCGAGACTAGAACGTTGATAGGCAGGGTGTGTAAGCGTTGTGAGGCGTTGAGCTAACCTGTACTAATTGCCCGTGAGGCTTAACCATACAACACCCAAGGGGTTTTGATGGACTCGAATTAAGAACATTGAATGTGTTAAGAACTTAAAAACAGCTTTCCAGATTAAAGAATTTTGCTTGGCGACCATAGCGATTTGGACCCACCTGATTTCCATTCCGAACTCAGAAGTGAAACGAATTAGCGCCGATGGTAGTGTGGGGCTTCCCCATGTGAGAGTAGGACATCGCCAGGCTTGTATTTTATTTTCACTTTTTATGAAAAAGTGAAGACAAAAACTTAGACTTTAGGTCTAACCAGTGCGGAGCGGTAGTTCAGTTGGTTAGAATACCGGCCTGTCACGCCGGGGGTCGCGGGTTCGAGTCCCGTCCGCTCCGCCACTTATTTAGAAACCCAGTCTTCGGACTGGGTTTTGTCGTTTTAGGCGTATCGATTTTTCTTTTTAGGAAATGATACGTTTTGAGCGTAAGCGTCCTGTCCCCTTCCTCTATTTCTTCCACTACTTTGCAAAAGCTTTGTATTAAGGTGATTATCTTTAGGGCCCTTCAATACAATACCAACCAAGAACTCAGCTATTTCATTGAGTGCCTTTGTCCCAAAAAACGTTTGTCGTTTCATGTCGCTTTTCTTTCTTCTTGATAGAGAGATGAATCTCTGTATGTCGATTTTGCTTAAACCTTATTTGTTTTAGTAGGGCTTTTTGCTGTAGAGCGATAGATAAGCTTCTAACTAGTCGTCATTGCCTCGTAGCCTTTCTAAGTTTTTGCAAGCGCGTATGGGGCGCTATTTAACCTATTGAGGTCAATGTTCATTGAACTGAAGCGATATTCGCTATTGAACAAAATTGATAGTGATGGCTGCTTTCTATTTGGTTGCCTGAAATTTTTGTGTGGATCGGTTCATACACTATGAATGAGGACTGGATAACCCTTCGGAATAGTCAGGTGGTGTTTTTAGTCCGTAATACAAAGCTTGTAACTGTGAAGGGAGGCTCGATTTCAGTGGCTAGCGAGAGGTTTTTGGAAGGGGAGATATAACTATCTGGAAGCCAGTACTATCAAAGTCTTTGGGCGTAAAAAAGCCGACCTAAAGGTCGGCTATAAAGTTATTTAGACTTATGCGCTTTGCGTCAAAGTTAGTGCTTTCTTCGATACTTCATGAGCTGCTTTGCTAAGGTTTTGTTTTTCTAAAACGTCAGCAAGTAAGCTGTAATCAGATACGTTTGAACGAATAGATAATGCTTTTTCGAAATGCTCTTGCGCAGAAGGCCAGTTCTCATTTTGCATTTGCAGTCTGGCTAATGCACTGTGTGCTTCAGCGTTTTGCCCATCTTTATTCAGGCTTTTCTCGAGCATGGCAATTGCAGGGTGGGTATCTGGTAAGTTCATCTCGGGAATTAAGGCATAGAGCGCTGAGTTAGGGTGCTTTTTCACACTCTCTTTGACCACAGTAAACGCTTCATTATCTGCTTTACGTGCAATCAGTTGTTTTACGAAACGCTCAACTAAGATCACATTATTTTTTTGCTTGCGAGGTAAGCTATTCCAATGTGCAATCAGTCCTTCGCTTCCATCTTTATTCGCAACTTCGGCGAGAAGACCACATTGCGCCTGTGCCGCTAAATGCTCGATCTCTTCAGGGCTGGCCAATTTGTTTTTTTCCAGCTTTGGTAGTAAATCAAGTAATGGTTGCCATAGCTTAAGCTCGATATAAACACTTCTAAGTAAGTTCAACACTACAGGATTATTTGGTGCAGTATTTTTTAGTGTAGAAAGCGTATCGAATGCTGGAGAGAACTCGCCTTGTCGAACTTGTTGCTTTGCTCGCGTTAGCTCTACAGCTAATTGAGCATTCTCTTGTTGTGCTGCCTTTTCAAGGTATTGATCACGTTTCGTGGTATCACCTTGTCCTTGAGCGGCCTCTGAGGCAACAAGGTAGCATAAAAGTGGCATATCGTGATGATTCACCCAACGGGTTGCTTTCTTCTCTGCCTGTTTAAAGTCACCTTCTAACAATTTGATGATTGCTTCATTGGTGTAACGACGCGAGCGTTTCACTTTACGAACGCTAAACCAGTTCCATGTCGCTGAGCTGGCGTTGAATGCTTTTTTAATGATGTATTCCAGCAAAAACAACACAGCAAGTGCAGCAATAACAAAAATGACAAGTGTGGTGACACTCATCTCAATGGTGCTGTTTGCGATGGAAATTAGGACATAGCCCTGTTGCCCCGAATATTGAGAGCCAACAAAGAGGCCAGCGCCGAGAACAATAAAGAGAAACAGTAATCGAATCATTATTTCTCCTCCATGATTAATGTGGTGACTTCACGGCGTAGACGTTCGGTGATCACATCGCTTAATAATTGCTGCGTTTCAAGTTTAACAGGGTACTCCACTTGAACTTTTTGTTTGCTGAGTAGCTCAAGACTCGCATTGAACTCTTTTACATTGCTGTCATCTTGATTGAAGAAAGATTTAGACCATTTATTAGCCGTGGTTAATGCAGTGGTGTAGATCTCTTGTTGTTCAACGTAAACCGATTTGATTGCTGTTTCTAGTTTCGCTTTGATGTTTTCTTTCAAATAGAAATGTTGTTGTGGCGAAAGTAGCGGGATGACATTGCCATCACGCGTTCGGAATGTGATGAAGTTTTCAGTGAAGTCTTTTAACGATGTCATCAAGTTGTCTTTCCAGTCGTTAATGTCTTGAGAGACGACTTCCGCTTCTTCTTGTTGAGCTTCTGGTAATAATGCATTAGCTAGGGGCAGCTTATCTACTTGCTGCTGCATTGCACTAATGCGTAGTACTAGCCCATCACGATCAATCAGTGGGATGCCTTTTAACTTAACAATGTCGTTTGCCATTGCTTTACGTAGAGGAACCAAGCTTGGGTCGTTTAACGCAGCAATACGTTGATCGGCACTTTCCATCAACTTGGTGGCACTGACAGCATCATGCTCTAAGAACAGCTTACGACCAGCAAGTTTCACAAGATAATCAGCTTCTGCTAGCAACCAATCATTTGGTCGACGACCTTTGATATCAGTAATTGCAAGTTGGAGGCTTTCGATACTTTTTTGCTGCTGAGCAATGACGGTTTCTGCACGGTGGACAATTTCAGTCGCTTTTTTAACAGCCGCTTGTTTGGTGGTATCAAGGCTTTGCTCGATAGCACTGTTCGCCTGTTGTAGGCGGCTTTCTAACGCGGTGATCTGAGCTTGATACTGGGCATCTTTTTGTTGCATGTAATAGGTTAGGCCACCACCAAAGGCAATAGATAATACAATGGCCAATACTCCAAGCTTAACACCTCGTTTGCCTTGTTTTTCTTCAAATTTTACAGGCTCTTCAGTTTTTTCTTGCTTGGGTTCTACTTTAGGCTCAGGAGAAGACGGTGCCTCTTTTTTTACTTCTTCAGCTTTATTGAGTTCAGTTGGAGAGGATTCTTGTTTCTTCTCTTTTTCCTGATGGTTTTTATTATTTTTGCTTGTCATTGCTAATCGTCCTGTTTGTTTGGCTTGAGAGCAGCCAGCAAGTCTTTATTTGAGGCTCCTTCGGTATTCACTATGGAGGTAAAACCGATATCTCGAGCCTCTTCGGCAATACGTTTACTCGGTACATAAAGCTGTAATTGAAACAGCCAATTATGAAATTCTTCAGCGACTTGTGAAACGAAATACACCAGTTGGCCACTGCTGGTGATGATCAACTGCTTGATACCTTTCGTTTTCCAAATGGGTACCAAAGAGCGCGAGTTGAATCTGATGTTTTCTCGTTTGTATGTCTCTAGGTATTCTACCCTTGCTCCGCGCTGACAAAGTGTGTCAAAAATGAGCTCTCGACCACCATTGCCACGTAATATAAGAACTTTCTTACCTTTTACCTTGTTTAATAGTGGTAATTGCAACAGATGCTCACTATCGCTGGTTTCTGGGTAGTGTACTTTTTGCCCGCATACTTTGCTTAGATCCTGTGCAGTTTTTTGACCAACGGCAACATACTGACACTCTGGCCAGTCTTGATTCGATGAGATCAAAGTCTGAGATGAAAAGGAAACGGCATGCTGGCTAACGGCGATAATAACGTCGAATTGGCCGATTTTAGTGGGTAGAGAAGCGAGTTCACGCCCTGATGAAAACTGAATGAGGGGCTGATGGAGGCTGTTTATGCCCCCATCATTTAATTGTTGGCAGAGAGTTTGGCCTTGCTGGCCAGGTCGAGTTACCAACACGGCCATAGTGATTACTCGTGATCTTGATAAAGTTTGGTTAGGATTTCTCGCGCGCCTTTATCAAGAAGCTGATTTGCGAGTGTTACGCCCAGCTCTTCTGCTTTGCTACGAGGGCCTGAAATTTCGCCACGAACAATTTGAGAACCATCTGGTTCACCGACTAATGCGCGAAGCCAGATTTGATCGTCTTTTAGTAATGCGTAACTACCAATTGGGACTTGGCAGCCGCCTTCTAAGGTCAAGTTCATCGCTCGCTCACAACGAACGCGGTCAGCCGTATCACTATCGTTTAAAGGCTCTAGCAATTTAAGTAGGCGTTTGTCATCTAAACGGCATTCGATACCAACAGCGCCTTGACCAACGGCTGGGAGAGATTGTTCCGGTTCAATAAAGCTACGGATACGATCTTCTAATTCCAAGCGTTTCAAACCTGCCGCCGCTAAGATAATGGCATCATATTCGCCAGCATCGAGTTTACCTAAGCGGGTTCCCACATTACCGCGAAGCTCTTTGATTTGAAGATCTGGGCGAGACTCTTTTAGCTGACATTGGCGGCGTAAGCTACATGTTCCCACAACTGCACCCTGAGGCAGTTCATCGATGTTTTGGTAAGTGTTAGACACAAAAGCATCGCGGGGATCTTCACGCTCACAAATGGTAACGAGTCCGAGCCCTTCTGGAAAATCAACGGGCACATCTTTCATGGAATGAACGGCAAGATCAGCACGTCCTTCTAGCATGGCGACTTCCAACTCTTTCACAAATAAGCCTTTACCACCCACTTTTGCAAGTGGCGTGTCTAAAATAATGTCGCCCTTGGTTACCATCGTCACCAGTTCTACTTCCAGTCCTGGGTGCGCAGCTTGTAGTGCATCTTTTACGTAGTGAGCTTGCCACAAAGCGAGGGGGCTTTTACGTGTTGCGATTCGGATAGGCGTAGATTGGCTCATGAGTCTCTTTACTATTTTGATGGGGAATTGAATGTGCTAATCCTACCACTGTCATGGTTAAAGTATTACTGCTAGATCACTCAGATGAAGAATAGATGGTGGGCTAGCATAAAATAGTCAAAATAGTGTGACCTGTATCTCGTTTGTAAGATGGGCTATTATTAGAAAACACGTAGAAGTACCAAACTATGGTCGCAATTATAAGAGATATGGATTCAGGCAAGACAATGTCGTTCTGATCGTACAATTCTTTACCAACTAGAATAAAAGTGTTAGATTGATCACGTTTTGCAGCTGCTTTTGCTTACTTAATGTTCGAGCAGTGAAATAGGACTTTAACCAAGGACTCTCCCTTGCAGGCTTACATTCAAACGTTAATCCACAGATTAGATATGTTGAACCAGCAGCGAATTGATCGCGCGCTGGCACTTATGGATTTACAAAGCCAGCGAGTTTTCCATCTTATTCCCGCTTTACTTCATTACAATCACCCTGTCATTCCTGGTTATTACGACGCACAAGTGCCGTTTGGAGTCGATGGCTTCGAACCTAACGACATTCAGCAACAGTTTATTGAAGATACTGAGCTCACCATTAGTCGTACGCTTGAAGCAACATCAACGCCTGCCATTCTTGGTCTTTATACCATGGGAAGCACGTCCTCTATCGGCCAAAGCACATCAAGTGACTTAGACATTTGGGTCTGTGTTTCACCAGAGATGGACTGTAGTGAACGTGAAAGTTTGTCGAATAAGTGTTTGTTAATCACCGACTGGGCACAAAGCCAAGGTGTTGAAGCAAACTTCTTTGTGATGGATGAAGAGCGATTCCGCACCAATCATTCCGAAGAGATGACAGGCGATAACTGTGGCTCTTCACAGCACATGCTGTTATTGGATGAGTTCTATCGCAGTGCCGTGCGTTTAGCTGGTCAGCGTTTGCTATGGCAAATTGTTCCGCCAGAAATGGAAGAGTGCTACGACGAATACGTTCGCGACCTTTGTGCAAAAGGCTACATTGACTGTTCACAGTGGATTGATTTTGGGCAACTCAACTGCATTCCTGCAGAGGAGTATTTTGGCTCTAACCTGTGGCAGCTATATAAAAGTATTGATTCGCCTTACAAGTCGGTACTTAAAGCGATTTTGCTGGAAGCGTATTCGTGGGAGTACCCAAATACACAGCTACTGAGTATTGATACAAAACGCCGCTTTTTTGCCGATGAACCAGATTTATATGGCATGGACGCGTATTACTTAATGCTGGAAAAAGTCACGCGTTATCTGGAGCGGATTGGCGATAGCACACGTCTTGATTTAGTCCGTCGCTGTTTCTACCTCAAAACACATGAGAAATTGTCTCGTGCTCCGGACATCGGCTCAGTCGCTTGGCGACGTGAAGCACTGAGTGACATGATCCAAAAATGGCATTGGGATAACAACATACTGGCAGAACTTGATGACCGCCGTAACTGGAAAGTCGAACAAGTAAAAGTCGTACACAACGCGCTGCTTGATGCTTTAATGCTAAGCTACCGTAACCTTATCCAGTTTGCTCGTCGCAATGACATTACCTCAGCGATCAGCCCTCAAGATATCAGCATCTTGGCGCGTAAGTTATACGCGGCTTTTGAAGTGCTTCCGGGGAAAGTGACCTTACTTAACCCACAGATATCGCCTGATTTACACGAACCAGACTTAACCTTTATTGAAGTGAAGCCTGGCCGTTCAAATCAAGCGGGGTGGTATCTCTATAAGCAGCCTTTAATTCCTCATCGTATCATTGGTCAACCGACACTTGAGCATCACGAATATTTGAGTAAGTTGGTTTCATGGGCATTTTTTAACGGCTTAATTACGGAGTCGACGCGTTTACATTCAGTTGTGCGTGATGCCCACTTAGACATCGATAAGTTTTATCAGATGGTGAGTGATCTGCGTAATACCTTCTCGTTACGTAAACGTCGCCCAACCATGCAAGCGCTCGCCAGCCCGTGTGAAATTAGCCAACTGGCGATGTTCATCAACTTTGAAAATGATCCGACGGCAGAACTGGGTGCTAAAGCTCAGAAAGTCGACTTGAAAAATGTGGATATTTTCAGCTTTGGTGCGGAGCAGAAATGCTTAGTGGGCAGTGTCGATTTAGTATACCGAAATTCATGGCATGAAGTCCGAACCCTTCACTTTAAAGGGGAAACGGCGATGCTGGATGCACTAAAAACTGTACTTGGTAAAATGCACCAAGACGCGTTACCGCCAGATTCCGTGGATGTTTTTTGCTACAGCAAGAATATGCGTGGTGTTATGCGCAATATGGTGTATCAGCTGCTGGCTGAATGTATCGATTTACGCTTAAAACCCGTTGAACAAGAGAAGCGCCGCCGCTTTAAGGCGCTGCGTATTGGCCAGCAAATGTATGGTTTATTCTTCGAACGTCGAGGTGTTTCGGTTCAAATGTTGGAGAACTCGGTCGACTTTTACCGCAGTATTTCAACCAACAAATTGAAAGGTTCCCCTCTGCTTATGCTCGACAAAGAGCAAGATTACCAGTTGCCAGAAATTGTCGATGGATTTGCCAGCGAAGGTCTTATCCAGTTTTTCTTTGAAGATTCAGAGCAGGGCTTCAATATCTATGTATTGGATGAAGCCAACCGTGTTGAGGTTTACCACCAGTTTAGTGGCGAGAAAGATGAGATGATCGCCAATGTGAACACTTTCTACACCTCGGTAAAAGATGAAGCCAACTTATCGTCTAAGCTGATCAACTTCAATTTGCCACAGTACTATCAAATTGTTCACCCTAAAGACAGTGACTCTTATATCGTGCCTTACCGTAACGATGGGTCTAACTATTCAAGGCCTGATAAAGCGGTGAATGGCTAAATACAAAAAAAGAGCATCTAGGATGCTCTTTTTTGTATTCATTGGTCGTTAAACCCAGTCAATGTCTTCGCCGGCGTGCTTTTCACACTCTTGCTTAACCATTTCAAACAGCTCAGTGCCTGTCTTAGAGCAGGTCCATTTGTCTTCAACTAATTTGAAATGAAAGCCACCAGATTTGGATGCCAGCCAGATCTCGTGCATAGGTTCTTGGCGGTTGATGATGATTTGGCTGCGATCGTCAAACTCAAGCGTCATCACGTTCCCTACCGTTTCATAATCGATGTCCGCGCCTGAATCATCAATCGCTTCTTCGATAATTTGCATTTGAACATCTACTTGTTGATGAAATTCAGTGTCGTTCATCCAATCTATCCTATTGCTTTTCCTGAGTGTGGTGCGATTATAGGGGGCATTGGAATAATAATCACGATATCCGTTATGAAAAAACCACTCTTAGCTTTATTTCTATTATCTGTACTCGGCCTTGCTGGGTGCGGTCAAACTGGTTCACTTTACATGCCTAAAGATGCACCACAAAATGAGCAAACAGAGCGTTAAGTCAGTTAATTAAGGGAACAAAACTTTGGATTACTTCAACTATCAGGATGATGGCCAGCTGTGGGCCGAAAATGTCTCACTCAATGATCTTGCGCAGCAGTACGGTACACCGCTTTATGTTTATTCTCGTGCGACACTAGAGCGCCATTGGCATGCCTTTGATAAATCAGTAGGTGAACACCCTCATTTAGTCTGCTATGCCGTGAAAGCGAACTCTAACCTAGGTGTGCTTAATACATTAGCCCGTTTAGGTTCTGGCTTTGATATTGTGTCTGGTGGTGAGCTTGAGCGTGTGGTGGCTGCCGGTGGTGATCCTGCAAAAGTCGTGTTTTCTGGTGTGGGTAAAACGGCTGCAGAAATGAAGCGTGCGCTTGAACTTGGGATCAAATGCTTTAACGTTGAGTCTGAGCCTGAGTTGGAACGTCTGAATCAAGTCGCGGGGGAGCTGGGTGTTACAGCACCGATTTCTTTGCGTATTAACCCAGATGTAGACGCCCATACGCACCCTTATATTTCGACCGGCCTTCGTGATAACAAATTTGGTATTGCTTTTGATCGCGCGCTAGCGGTTTATCAGTTTGCACAAAGCTTAGAGCATTTGAATGTTCAAGGTATTGATTGTCATATCGGTTCCCAGCTGACGGATATCGATCCATTTATTGATGCTACGGATCGCTTGCTTGCCTTGATTGATGACTTAAAAGCGCATGGGGTGAATATTAAACACCTTGATGTCGGTGGTGGTTTAGGTGTGGTTTATCGTGATGAATTACCACCACAACCTTCTGATTACGCCAAAGCATTGCTTGCCCGTTTGGAAAATCATCAAGATCTGGAACTGATTTTCGAGCCAGGCCGGGCGATCGCGGCGAATGCGGGTTTACTTCTGACTCGTGTTGAATTCCTCAAACATACTGAACATAAGAATTTCGCCATCATCGATGCGGCGATGAATGATTTGATGCGCCCGGCTTTATATCAAGCATGGCAAGATATCGTGCCTGTAAAACCAAGAGATGGTGAAGCTCAAACTTATGATTTGGTGGGGCCTATCTGTGAAACGGGTGATTTCCTAGGTAAAGATCGTAGTCTAGCGATTGAAGAAGGGGATCTGTTGGCGGTTCGCTCTGCTGGTGCGTATGGGTTTGTGATGTCCTCAAACTACAATACCCGCCCGCGAGTTGCAGAAGTCATTGTCGATGGCGATCAAGCGCATTTGGTGCGCCAGCGTGAAACGCTGAGTAGCCTGTGGGCATTAGAAAACGTATTGCCGGAGTAAGTAGTCTTTTATGCATTTCCATTTCTCTAAAATGCACGGTCTGGGTAATGACTTCATGGTCGTGGATTGCATTACTCAGAACATTTTCTTTTCACCTGAGTTGATCCGTCGTTTGGCGGATCGTCATACAGGTGTCGGCTTTGATCAGCTTTTAGTGGTTGAAGCGCCTTATGATCCTGAAACGGATTTTCATTACCGTATTTTCAACGCAGATGGTAGCGAAGTTGAGCAGTGTGGCAATGGTGCACGTTGCTTTGCGCGTTTTGTGCGAATGAAAGGGTTGACCAATCGATTCAGTATTAATGTCAGTACCAAGAAAGGGAAAATGGTCCTCAATATTGAGGAAGATGATCAAGTGACGGTTAACATGGGTGAACCGGAATTTGAACCGAGTAAGATCCCATTCAAGGCGAAGCAGACGGAAAAAACATACATCCTGCGTACTGAAGACAAAACCTTGTTTTGTGGGGCTGTGAGCATGGGCAACCCACATGTGGTGACTGTGGTGGATGATGTTGACCTTGCGGATGTGGATAACCTTGGCCCTCTGCTTGAGTCTCATGAACGTTTTCCAGAACGTGTTAATGCGGGCTTTATGCAAGTGATAAACCGCAACGAGGTGAAACTGCGCGTGTACGAACGTGGCGCCGGTGAAACCCAAGCGTGTGGTAGTGGTGCCTGTGGTGCTGTTGCTGTCGGTGTCGTTCAAGGGTTGTTGGATGAGAACGTTAAAGTCCAATTACCTGGTGGCACCTTGCGTATTAGCTGGAAAGGCCCGGGCCACCCTTTGTATATGACGGGCCCTGCAACCCATGTCTTCGATGGTCAATTGAGCTGCTAAATGACAAAGTTAACGAATAACCTACCCAAGCAAGAGATTGCGGTGGAAGCGGATGCCATGACGGCTGAAGTGGTGGCGGAATATCTGCGTGATAATCCAGACTTTTTCCTTCAGCGTCGTGATCTCGTGGATAGATTAGCCCTGCCAAATCATGAGCAGGGTGCGGTGTCGCTGGTGCATGTGCAGCTCAATCGTCAGCGTCAACGTATTGAAGAGCTGGAAGAAGAAATCACTACCTTGATGTCGCTTGCGGCCAATAATGATAGAACGTTCCACGAATTTATGGCTCTGCAAGAGCAGATCTTAAAATGTGAAACGCTGTACGAGGTGGTGCGTGCGATTGAGAGTAAAGCCATTGAGCTTGGTTTAGTCGCGCATATCAAGCTGCTTGAGTGTGATGTGAGCAAATATCATATTGCACGTGATCAGTACCAACGCTTCGCAACCAATCATTTAAATGGCAAGCCAGCTTACCTTGGGCGGATGCGTAAGGCTGATCGTGACACCTTATTTAATGCTGAGACCCAAATCCCGGAGTTAGGTTCATACGTGGTTTTACCGCTTAGTCGTAATACGGTTCAAGGCGTTTTAGCGTTTTCGAGCGAAGATGGCGGCCATTTTCAACCTCATATGGACACCTTATTTCTGCGTCATCTCGCGTTAGTTTTTTCTCACCTGATCGCCACTCTGCCTTGGCAGCTAGAAAATAATGAGCACATCAGCACAACAACCTCTGCCTAGCAGTTTGCAAAAGCCTCTGGAGCGCTTCTACGAATATCTACGAAGTGAAAAGGGGCTGAGTTTGCATACCCAACGTAATTACAAACAGCAACTCGAAACCATGGCGACTCATTTATGCTCCTTAGGTGTGCATGATTGGAGCAAAGTGGATGCCGCTTGGGTCAGACAGCTAGCCAGCAAAGGCATGCGTGATGGGATGAAGGCCAGTAGCTTGGCGACGCGTTTGTCCTCCTTGCGTAGTTTTTTTGACTTTCTCATCCTTCGGGGCGAGCTTTCTGCCAATCCGGCGAAAGGAGTGTCGGCCCCACGTAAACAACGACCCTTGCCCAAAAACCTTGATGTTGATGAAGTCGGTCAGCTGTTAGAGGTGAATGAAGATGATCCGCTTGCCATCCGTGACCGAGCCATGATGGAACTTATGTATGGGGCGGGGTTACGTTTGGCGGAATTAGTGAGTGTGAATGCCCGTGATATCAGTTTGTCTTCGGGTGAGTTACGCGTTGTGGGTAAAGGGGATAAAGAGCGCAAGGTGCCTTTCTCTGGTTTGGCGGAAGAGTGGGTTGGCAAGTGGCTAAAAGTGCGTGGCAATTTAGCCAATGCCGATGAACCAGCATTATTTGTCTCCAAGCTTGGTGTGCGCATTTCACATCGGAATGTACAAAAACGTATGGCGGAGTGGGGACAAAAACAAGCGGTGGCTAGCCACATTAGCCCACACAAGTTACGCCACTCTTTTGCTACCCATGTGTTGGAATCGAGTAATAATCTGCGTGCGGTGCAAGAGCTTTTAGGCCATGAGAACATTTCGACTACGCAAGTTTATACCCATTTGGACTTTCAACATCTGGCTCAAGTCTATGATCAGGCGCATCCGAGAGCGAAGCGCAAAGGGACGAAAAAGCAGGATGGTGAGGAATGAAATTCTATCGCTCACTGAAGCCGATTAAGGCAATGACATTTGACCTTGATGATACCTTGTATGATAACCGTCCAGTGATTCGTCAGTTAGAAAAGCAAATGCAAGTTTGGATGCACAAACAGCATCCCATCTCAGTGACGCAAAGTCCGCAGTGGTGGTTTGAATTAAAACAGTCCCTTGCCAAACATGATCCTTGGTTGCGTCATGATGTGACGTTATGGCGCCATAGGGTAATTGAAACAGGATTGATTCAACTTGGTTACGAATCGCAGGAGGCCCGCTTTGCTGCCAATGATGCGATCACACTGGCTTTACAATGGCGCAGTGATTTTGAGGTACCACAGGAAACTCATCGAGTGATGGCGCAACTGGCGCAGCGCTATCCGCTGGTGGCGATCACAAATGGCAACGTGGATGCTGAGCGGATTGGGTTAGCGGGCTATTTTCTACAGGTTCTCAAAGCCGGTGATGATGGCTGCGCAAAACCACACCGTGATATGTTTGATAAAGCGTGCCAGCATTTACGCTTACCTGCCCACCACATCTTGCATGTTGGTGATCACTTACTGACCGATGTTCAAGGTGCATTGAATAATGGGTTTCAGGCATGCTGGTACAACGATCAGCCCGTGAATTTACGCACTGCCCGCCGAGCACGCCAGTTACCCCACGTTGAAATCCACCAACTGGCAGACTTACTTGCGTTTTAACGCGTGACCACTTTTATCGGCGTGAAATGCATCCATATAGTGTTGTAAAAACTGCCTTAACTGAGTTGAGTGATTTTGCTCGCCAATCTGCTCAAGCAATTCACATCCCACTTCCAATGTGCATAAATGACCGGATTCTTGATTGCGTCTTAAGCGATAGATTGAGTCGTGTTTCGGCGTGAAATGCACTTTTTGCAGAGCATCTAACCAAGCGCTCTTACGTAGCATTTTTTTGGCCTCCTGCCAGGTTCCATCCAACAGAATAAACAAGTTCTCCCCTTGCTGCTCTTGAACCGGAGTGAGGACTGATTCGATAGACTGGCTTTGGTCGTCGGGGTAGAGCACATAAGCATTGTTTGCTTGAGCAATACGTTCCAGTAGTGCTTTAGGAGGCTCAGTGCGACTCCATGGATAAACCTGACAATGTGGCAAGCTGTGCGCGAGAAAACGCCCGGTATTAGTGTCTCTATGCTGCTCGTTATTGTGTGTCAGTAGAGCCAGTGATAGCTGGCTCTGGGTTTGAGGTAAGGCGTGGCAGATGCACTGATGGGTTAAACCACAAGTTGAGCAGTGAGACATTACAGCTTCACGCCTTGTTGGCGTGGTGAAATGCCGTCAGAAAATAGCTTCACTGCGCTTATTTGCTGCGGGGTTGCAACAGGCGCTACGCTTGGGTTGAGTGGATAGCTGACACCGCTGTATTGTAGGCGATGTTGCTTGGCTTGAGCGCCACCTCCACTGACATAAAAGATTAAGTCTTGCCAGCCTTCATGGTTTTGGCTTCCCAGAAACATCGGACTGTTGACTAAGGTAACACGGCTGTTAAAGCGCCATTCATCTTGATGATTTTCAAAAATCAGAAGCGTACAACCACCGGAGCCACACCAATCCAACTGTGTCAGCAGCTCTTGCTTACCATCGCCATTGAGATCGTAAGTTAACCAACGGTACTGAGTATTTTCTGGTGATGTGCGGTGTAATTTAAAGTAGCGGCGTACCGCTTGGTCGACTTTGCTGTTGTATTCCGCGCTTGATGGCACTTGTTTCGCACGGGTATCAACTTGGCTTGTGGCTTTGGCTGGGGCAGTGGTCACTTCAGATTTGGCACGAAACAAGATCAGCCCTCCGTCAGCAATTGGATAAACCACAGAGCCGACTTTCTCTTTTTCTGCAATCAACTGATAACCATCACGGCTAAAGATACGCTCTGATAATAAACGCTGTTGCTGATGGTGCGTCATGGTGACCTGAATTTGCTCAGGATTTAGCTGCTGCCAATACCCACGCTCAACCGTATCTGGCTGGTTATCACTGTATTTGTAGGTAGTCACCGCAGTGTGATCGGCTAATAATTCTAGATTGATGCTAAAACCTAAGTTTTGAGTTGAAGCGGCGTGATATAACCCAACCCATTCCCGTGTACTGTCAAGGTTTGATACCGTCGCGCAGCCTTTGTAGCGTTTATCTTTTATGTTCAGTTGAGCTTGCCAGCCATACAAGCTGTCGCTCATGTTATCGACACAACTACGCTGAGTCAGCTCTAAATTGCCATCGGCTAATTCATAACGGCGTGAGGATTCGGTGATACGACTGGATTCCACCTTAAGTTGTTGCTTATCAGCACCAAGGGGCTGGAACATCAAACCATCTTGGGTGAAGCTTGCAGACCAAGATGGTTCATTGCCAAATGCTCGGGTTGGATTTTCTGGTAAGGCACAGCGATCAGGATTTTCTGCACTAAGCAGGTTGATCTGAGTGACGTGAATATTAGCGGTATAGTCGGAGTCAAAACCGTGTTCACTCGGTGGTTTGAGATAGCCAATGACTTCACCATAAAGAGGTTGATAAGGAGAGCGAACGAGCGTCATCGCTTGGTTAAAACGATCATCATCCAAACCTAACCAATATTGTTTGTTGCTGCCACACGGTTTAATAGCACGAACTTCATGTCCTAATACCACCTCGCCACGTATAACAAAAGTCTGAGGCTGAATAGTCTCAGGGTTATCAAGAGTGGCTTTGACCACAGGAGCACTTTCTGTAACCAGCGTTGATGTGGAACAGGCTTGCAGCGCAAGCATTGTGAGTACTGCGACTGGGCTTCTCAGTGCCTTCATGCTATATCTTCCTAATCCAGAATTATTTGGCAGGCATTATGGCATATTGGCTATTTAAAACAGAACCAGACACTTTCTCTATTGACACGCTTCGCACACAAAACACCTCATGTTGGGAGGGGGTGCGCAATTATCAAGCGCGTAATATGATGCGAGACCAAGTAAAGTTGGGTGATCATGTATTGGTTTATCATTCATCTTGCAAACAGGTTGGTGTAGCCGGAATTGCTAAGGTGGTGAAGGAAGCGTATCCCGACCATTTTGCTTTTGATCCTGAAAGTGATTACTTTGACCCGAAATCTGACCGTGATAATCCACGTTGGGTGATGGTGGATATTGAATTTGTACGTAAGTTGGACAGAGTTATCCCACTGTCGGTGTTAAAAGCGATGCCGGAACTTGAGAATATGCCGTTGGTGAAGCGCGGGAATCGTCTCTCTATTATGCCGGTAGCAGAGCATGAATGGTTGGCGATTTTAGGTAAGGAGAAGCTACCGAGCCAGCGTTAAATAACAAGGGCAGCCTCTGCTGCCCTTGTTTTAGTTGATTATTTTAAGAGATGCTGTTGCAGGTAATGCGCGACGGCGTCTTCTTCGTTACTGCCAATCACTTCATTGTTTGGCAATGCTTCTTTAACTTTATGATGTGACGTTCCCATCACGAGGCCGCGACCTGCCATAGAGAGCATTTCCGCATCATTCATACCGTCACCAAACGCGATGCAATTTTCAAGTGTGACGCCAAGTGATTCAGCCACTGCTTTTAGTGCATCCCCTTTAGATACTTCTTTTGCCATTACCTCAAGGCACCAAGGTGTTGAAAAGGCGATGTTCAGTTTGTCACCAAATGCTTCATTGAGCTTATCTTCGAACGGGACTAAGTGTTCATGCTCTTGCTTGGGATGGGTGAAAAAGACCTTCGCAATCCCATGAGTAGGTGCGTTGTTAATATCAAACAGCTTATAAGTAAAACCAGATTCTTCATGGAAAGTGCGTAGCGTCTCGTCGTCTCTGTCCAACAACCATTCTTCGTTTTGGTACATATGAACGAAGAGCTCTGGATCGTCTTTGACGATATCAATAACCGCTTGAACCAGCTCAGAGGGGACGTTTTTACTGTACATCAGTTGATCATGCTGGTCGTGTACGCGCGCACCATTGGATGTGATCATGTAAGCAGGAATACCGGCTAATTGACGAATGCCAGCAACATCAACATGGTGGCGGCCAGTGGCAAAAACAAAGGTGAAGCCTTGGTTGTGTAGCTCTTTCAACGTTTGCTTTGAAAATTCGCTCAGCTGGTGGTTTGGTGCCAGCAAGGTTCCGTCTAAATCGGATGCGACAACGTGAAAAGTATTTTGGAGAACAGGCATTGGATCTAAGGCTACGGTCATATCACCCTCGTTACAGTGAGTGGTTTAGGTACTCATGAAGAGTCCTATGAGATTGAGGATGGATTTTACTGTAAATAACGAGGAAAAAAGAGGGTAAAAAAGTCAGATTGTTTTTTCCGGTTTTAATGTTGAGAGAAAAAATACAGGATTGCATCGAGTGCTTGATTCCGGTATTCGTCACGTTCAAACAAGATTTCATGTTTTGCGCCATGGATGATCTTAAAACCGCACTGGGTATTACTGTTGGCCAGTTTTTTGATGAACTTAATTTGTGCAGGGTTGGAGACGATGGTGTCCTCACTGGCTTGCAGTACCAGCAGAGGCAAGTTGATTTGTCGTGTGTGCAAGATGCACTGTTTTGCTGCCAATATCCCTTGCCATACCCAACGGGTGCTGGGGCCGCCAATTTTTAGCTGAGGTTTTGTCTCATAGAGCGCTCGAAACCAACGATAACGGACCTCACTTTGGCTGAGTGGATTATTCTCAAATGGTTTTGGAAAGTATGCCTGATGGCCGGGAGCGTAGGTTGGTTGGCTGGATATATTGGTTAGCACGACCGCTAGCGGTAGCGCGATAGGGCGCAAGTGGCTTGGCATGTTAATCCCATACATCGGGGCACTGAGTGATAATGCACTGAAGCCATGAGTTGGATAATGCTGTACATAGCGCGTGGCGATCGTCCCACCCATTGAATGGGCTAACAGATAACGTTTTTGGTAACGTGCTAATGGAAAGCTTTCGAGCACCGCATGCATATCATGGATATAGTCATCAAACTCGCTGACATGCCCCATCTGCTCAGGTTCAATTAAACGGTCGGATAACCCCTGTCCACGATGATCAAACGAGTACACGTCATAGCCTTGCTGAAACAAATCATAGAAAAGCTCCTGATATTTCCAGCAACATTCAATACGGCCATTAACAACCACAATGGCTTTATTATGGTTTTCTGAGGTCAATGCGGCCCAAAACAGACGTGTTTTATCGTGTGACTTAATGAAGCCTTCTTGTCGGTTTTGCCAAAGTTCAGCAGCTTGAGCATTGATAACTTGCTCAAAATGCGACTCTTGAGTATAAGAGGGAGTAATATCTTTGCTCGAATAATTCATGACTTCCAGCATTGGTATTGAATATAAGAATGAACTTAAATTATGTGGGCCTATTGGCATTAAGTCGAGGAGAAATGTGATGGATCTTCATGTTTGGTTTGCTTATGTGGTGACGGCCATTGTTTTTAGTCTTGCTCCGGGTTCGGGTACCGTCAACTCCATCAGCAATGGCTTAAGTTATGGTACTCGAAAATCATTAGCGGCGATTGTCGGGTTGCAAATTGGTTTGGCGATCCACATCATGCTGGTGGGCGCGGGGATTGGCGCTCTTGTGGCGAAATCGGCACTCGCTTTTACCATCATTAAATGGGTTGGGGCCGCGTACCTAGTTTGGTTGGGAATTCAAAAATGGCGTGATCATAGCAGTTTGTCTGCAACAGCAAGTGATAATCACTTGTCGGGTCGTACATTGATGAAAAAAGCGGTACTGATCAATCTGACCAATCCGAAGTCGATCGTCTTTCTGGTTGCCTTATTCCCTCAGTTTATTGATCCGGCGGGTGATCAATTGGTTCAGCTGCTTATCTTAGGTATCACGACAGTCATTATCGATGCGTTTGTGATGTTGGGCTACACCTCTTTAGCATCGCAAATGGGGCGCTTTATTCGTTCAGACCGTATCATGGCCAGAATAAATAAAGTATTCGGTTCCATGTTTGTGGGTTGTGGGGCATTATTAGCAGCTGCTAAAGCATAAAATGCTGCCAGTTAAATATGAGCTAACTGATTCTATGCACACAACTTTTGTCGCACGACAACCAATATTCAATGGCCGTCGTCACACGCTCGGTTATGAACTGTTGTTTCGTGACGGTGAAAACAATGCTTATCCCAGTCATGTTGATAGTGATCGGGCGACCTATCGCCTGATCACTGAAAATTTTCTTTCCTTAGGCGGGGCGCAGCCCGTTTCTCACTCGCGTTGCTTTATCAATTTCCCTTATCGTAGTCTGGTGAATCGCCTACCTCTGAGTCTCCCCAAAGAGCAGATTGTGGTAGAGATATTAGAGACCTGTCTGCCAACAAATGAGTTGTTAGAAGCAATCAAAGAGCTCAATGCTCGTGGCTATTTAATTGCACTTGATGATTTTGTGTATAGTCCAGAGTGGGAGCGGTTTTTGCCTTTTGTCCACATTGTTAAACTCGACATCATGGCGATGGGGCTAGAGGCTGCCTGTGACTTTGTGCGTGAGCGTTTAGCCAAAGGAAGCAAGCGTAAGTTTCTTGCTGAGCGGGTTGAAACTGAGCAAGAGTTTGTTGTAGCTCGCTCTGCTGGATTCACGTTATTTCAAGGATACTTTTTTAGTAAACCGGAGTTGATCAAGCAGCGCTACGTGAGCCCTGAACAATTGATTGCGTTGGAGCTGTTTCGCGAGGTGTGCCAGCCTGAAGTGGATTTCGATAAGGTCGAACGCTTGGTTGCAAAAGACATGGCGCTATCATACAAGCTGCTGCGTTTTGTGAATACGATGTCTGATCGTCTCGAAGTTTCCATTTCGTCTTTTCGTCAGGCGCTGGTTTATTTAGGTCAAGATAAGCTGAAGATTTTTGTTTCGCTGGCTGCGGCCTCATTCATTTCAGCGAAAAAGCCAAAAGAGTTATATAATCTTTCATTGCAACGGGCGCAGTTTTGTCAGTTGATGTCACGTCAAACCCCTTTTAATCAATATCGGGAACAGGCTTTTCTGATCGGGCTGTTATCGGTATTGGACGCCTTGTTGGACATGTCACTAGAAAGCTTGGTTGAGCAACTGCCGCTCAATCAAAGCATCAAGTTAGCACTGCTGCAACGCCAAGGCCCCTATGGTGAATTGATCTCGTTAGGCGAGTGCTATGAACGCGCTGATTGGTCTGGCTTTACGCAAGCGTGTGACATGCTTGGTTTAAGCCAAGATGAGGTGATGCCTAAAATCTCAGAGGCCCAGCGCTGGAGTCAGGATATTCACTGCCTGATCTAACTTCCATCATGAAACTTTTGTGACAATGACGTCCTAAGTCTTGCGCTTCTACTTCTTACTAAGCAATATATATGCATATCCATATATGAGTATGTTTTATGTTGCCACACCATTTTTTTAAACTGCTTGCCGATGAAACACGAGTGCGTTGTTTGTTGCTCATTGTTCGTGAGCAGTGTCTTTCTGTGGGTGAGCTGACTCAAGCCCTGCAAGAAAGTCAGCCCAAAATTTCCCGTCATCTGGCTCAACTTCGCTCTAGTGGTCTGTTAGTGGATGTCCGGCAAGGGCAGTGGGTGTTCTATCGCCTTGCTAGCAATTTGCCCGGCTGGATGAATAAGCTGATTGAAGATCTGGTGGCATCACATTGTTTAAGAACCGAATATCTGCAAGATATTGAACGATTGCATGCAATGCAGTCACGTCCAGTATGTTGCCAATAAATAATGGAAGGAATGACCATGACGATTAAAGTTGGAATTAATGGTTTTGGCCGCATTGGACGCTTGATGATGCGTGCGGCTTTTGATTGGCCTGAAATGGAATTTGTGCATATCAATGATGTTGCGGGTGACTGCTCGACGCTGGCTCATTTGCTTGAGTTTGATTCGGTGCAAGGCCGCTGGCAGCATGCGGTACACGCGGAAGGTGATGAGATGGTGATTGCACAGCACCGCATTCGTACCACGCAGGAGCGAGAAATTGATGCTGTTGATTGGTCGGGTTGTGATGTGGTGATCGAAGCAACCGGTGTTCATCGTGATATGGCTTATTTACAGCGCTACCTTGACCAAGGCGTGAAGCGCGTAGTGGTCTCTGCGCCAGTAAAAGACCCGCAAGTGGCTAATATTGTGGTTGGTGTCAATGATGATATTTTTGATGCCGATAAACATCGCGTTGTGACTGCGGCTTCATGCACCACCAACTGTATTGCCCCTGTTGTAAAGGTTATTCATGAGCATTTGGGGATTGAACAGGCTTCATTTACTACTATTCATGATCTCACCAATACACAAACTATCTTAGATGCGCCTCATAAGGACCTGCGTCGTGCTCGTGCATGTGGTATGAGCCTGATCCCGACAACGACTGGCAGTGCTAAAGCCATCATTGAAATTTTTCCAGAATTAGCAGGCTGCATTAATGGTCACGCGGTACGTGTGCCATTAGCCAACGCGTCACTGACTGATATCGTGTTTAACGTGAAACGCGAGACCAGTGTGGCAGAAGTGAATGCGTTACTTAAACAAGCGTCGCAAGGTGAATTAACAGGTATTCTAGGTTTTGAAGAGCGGCCATTAGTGTCGATTGATTATCGTGGTGATCAGCGTTCTACCATTGTCGATGCGCAATCAACCATGTTGGTCGGAGAACGCATGGTGAAAGTGTATGCGTGGTATGACAATGAAATGGGCTATGCCACACGTACGGCTGAATTAGCACGCAATGTGGGATTGGCTTAGGAGAGTAAACATGACACATCCAATCTGGCAATTGCCATTACCGCAAGGTGGTTTGGTACTGACGCCGTGTCCGGGAACCAAAGGTGAGCCGTTACACGAATCATTAATGCAACTGAAAGCAAACGGGGTAACCAGTGTGGTGACCGCGCTGAGTGATGATGAGTTGATGGCCAAAGACGTTGCTCAACTTGGTGAGCAGGTTAAAGCATTGGGGATGCAATGGTATCAACTTGAAATCGAAGATGATTGCGCGCCAGACTCGGCCTTTGCAGGCAAATGGCAGGTCGTAAGCCCTGCACTGCATCAAGCGCTTCAACGCGATGAAAAAATTGCGATGCATTGTATGGGAGGCTCTGGCCGTACGGGGTTACTCGCTGCTCATCTGCTTTTGGAACAAGGGTGGCCACTGGCGCAAATCATTGAACAAGTACAAGCCTTGCGCCCGGGGGCATTCACCAAACCTGTGCAGCGTGAATACATAGAGCGGATTGCTCTCAGTTAGCTGAAAGAGCATTTGGATCATGGTAGGCCAAATGCTCTCAAAGCCGTACAAAGGTAATATATGTTATTGGCTCATCTTGAGAAAAGCGTACGCCAGTACATGCTGGTGACTTTTAATTATTGGAACTTCACCATCACGGATGGAGCACTGCGTATGCTGGTGGTGCTCTACTTTCATGATTTGGGCTACACCACCTTACAGATAGCATCGTTATTTCTGTTTTATGAGTTTTTTGGTGTGGTTACTAACTTAGTTGGTGGCTGGCTTGGTGCGCGATTAGGATTAAATAAGACCATGAATCTGGGGCTGGCGATGCAAATCGTAGCTCTACTAATGCTCGCGGTGCCAGTGACTTGGTTAACCATCCCTTGGGTTATGGTGGCACAAGCCCTCTCAGGCATCGCTAAAGATCTCAATAAAATGAGTGCGAAGAGCTCCATCAAAACATTGGTCCCTAATGAACAACAGGGCGCATTGTACAAGTGGATTGCGATTTTAACTGGGTCAAAAAATGCGTTAAAAGGACTTGGCTTCTTTATTGGCGGTTTGCTGCTGTCTCTTGTTGGTTTCTCTTCTGCTGTGTTGTTGATGGCGGCTATTCTCAGCTTGGTGTTGGTTGGCAGTTTACTCTCTTTGGAGAGCAACATGGGGAAGGCGAAGAGCAAGCCTAAGTTTAGTCAAATCTTTTCTAAGTCAGCTTCCATCAACATATTGTCGGCTGCGCGTCTGTTTCTTTTTGGTGCTCGTGATGTTTGGTTTGTGGTTGCACTACCGGTGTATTTGGGAACAACGTTTGGTTGGGACCACTTGTGGGTGGGAGGCTTTCTTGCAAGCTGGGTGATTGCTTACGGCATGGTGCAAGCCATTGCTCCTAAGATCACGGGTAAAGCACAAGGAAAAGTACCGGATGGACAAGCTGCAATGTGGTGGGCAGCGCTACTGGCGCTGGTGACGGGGTTCATCGCGTATGCCGTGCAGACGGGATGGCAGCCACAGCTCGTGATCATTATGGGCTTACTCATTTTCGGCGCTATCTTCGCCATTAATTCGTCACTGCATTCATATTTGATTGTGAGTTATGCGAAAGGGGATGGCGTATCGCTTGATGTGGGCTTTTATTACATGGCGAATGCTATGGGGCGGCTAGTTGGTACCATTCTATCTGGATGGGTGTTCCAGTTAGCCGGGTTATCTGCTTGTCTTTGGGTTTCCTTTGCCTTTTTAGCCTTGACGACCTTGATCTCGATAAAACTACCAAAGCTCGCCTCATCCTCTAGTCTGTGATGATGAAAAACTCACCAAAAGCTGACTCGAATTCGTACTCAGTCAGCTTTTTTTGTTGCTATATTGAGCGGTGAATATTTTCCATTACTCCAATTGGGCATGGTGACGTGAGAGAACGAATTCGCTTTTTTGATTTATTGAGGTGTGTAGCTGCAATTGCAGTTATCGCGATCCATGTCTTGGCTCCTTACCGCTCAGAACTCGGAGTGATCCCATTTGGAGAATGGTTTACAGCCGTTGGGTTGAACAGCGTTATTCGGTGGGCGGTTCCAGTGTTTATTCTGATCACCGGTGCCTTAATGCTTAGTGATACGCGTCCCTTTGAATTGGGGTACTACATTAAGCGTCGTCTGGGAAAAGTGTTGCTTCCTTTCATTGTTTGGTCACTGTTTTATGCTTGGTTTTCCGGTTGGACAATCAATGGCTACGATAGCGCTATTGCCAAAGACGTACTGAGCAATGGACTTGATCACGCCACCTATTATCACCTTGGATTCTTTTATTATTTCATTCCGCTCTACTTCGTCATTCCTTTATTTCAGTGGATGGTTCGTCACTTAGATAGTGCAGCGCTGTACGCTTACTTAGCCGTTTGGTTAGTGACGACCATCCTATTTTTGCTACGTATTGATGGACCATGGAATGCCGAATTGTGGCTCTATAGTGGTTACTTACTGCTTGGCTATGTGTTGTATCAAAAGGCGCCACTCAATCGAGGTGTTATCGGCATTTTTACCCTACTTGGGGTCACTGCATTACTATTGACTGCCTATATGGTGATTTCTGTTAGTGTGGCTAATGGTGAGTACAGTGTGGGTCGTTGGCTTTCCTACAAAACACTTAATGTGGTTGTTGCTGCGAGTATGATCTTTATGCTGTGCCGTTATGTGGGAGAATCACTCTCGGTACGTGCCAATCAAATCGTTGCCTTTATCAGTCAACATAGTTTAGGCATTTACTTGCTGCATCCCATTTTTTTATGGCCGATGAAAACCTACGCTTGGCATGATGGGCATCCGGTTTGGGTGATCCCTTTCTGGGTGATCATTAGTGGAGCAGGGGCGTTAGCTTTGAGTTGGTTGCTTTCCCGTTGGAATAAAACGCGTTGGCTCTTGCCTTAGAGGAGAGACCTTTCGCTTAAATCCATGTTCTAGCGAAAGGTCGCAGTGTTTTATCGGCGTAGGGCGAAGTGAAGAAATTTATCGCCTTGATAAGTTAACATGCCCTTATCTCCGGGATTGAGTGCATGGTAGTAGTGAATGCCGACTTGAAATTCACGCTTCGGCCCAATTTTCCCTTTTTGAACGTAAATCCAGTACTCTTGATCGTCTTGTCCTGGTTGAACGTCGTCGACCTCGATAGCCTGCTTATCTAAAATCGTGACTTCTGCGGTTTGCTCGGGGGCATCCTTTCCTTGAATATGCCGACGATAAAAGCCAACAAAAACCCATCCGGCTAAAACAGCCAGCAAAACTACAGCAGCAAAAAGCGAAATAGGCATGTCATCCTCCTGATTTAAGGCTTTATTCTAACGATTTTCTCTACCACTTACTGTTGAGCCAACACATCCTTTTTTGGGTTTTTAGTTACAAGTAATGAAAATACGATCGAGGTCACTCACCATAATTGCGTAAAAAATACGCACTTAGGTGCATTTTGTTCTATTTATTGATTCTCTTGCACAAATTTATCTTACGCCTGTCGTAAAAGCTCAGCAGATATAGAAGAATGAGGAAACACACCCTAAACTTATATGCGATGGAGGGAAGCCATGTCGGATATGGAGAAAGTGGTTGCGCGCACCCGTAAAATTGAGCGGTTGCTTCGAGAGCAATATCACGCAGAGGGAACGGGGCTGCATCAATTAATTACGAGCTGTGAGGAACGGTTGCCTCACGACGTGATTGAGAAACTCAGATACATTGCGACTGTACGCAATAAGGCTGCGCACGAAGAGGAATTCGCCTTAGACGACTCTCAGGCTTTTCTTTCAGTTTGCGATGAATGCGAAAAAGAACTGACACCTCGAAGTGGGCGCTTTATCTGGCGAGCTGCAATTATGTTGATGATGCTGATCACCTTAGCTGCTATTTTGTTTTATTACGCACATTGGGATGTGCTTAGCCAGCATTTGCAATGAAATCGATAGGATAACTTAAGAAAAACACTGTTTTATAGTTTGAGCAATCATTCACCTTTGCCGCTAAAATACACTGATTTTGGTGATGCACTAGACAGAAAATAAAAAAGGGACGCTTTCGCGTCCCTTTTTTATTTTTGACTGGTAATTAGTACATCATCGGCAGTGTCATTAGGCCAACTACTACCGCGATCATTACAAGTCCTTGTTTTTGTGATGATGTAATCATAACACTGCTCCTTAAAAGTGATGTTTAACTGTATGTTTTTTAGAATAGCAGTGTTTTTGTGGTTTGATCAAGTTGTTTTCTGTCAAAGCCACAAAAAAATAACTTTGTCATGACGATAAATGCCAGTTTTAGGCCGATATTTTATGAGTTTTCTTAGTGTTTTTTGTTTGGGCTATATCTATTTTTGAACTTGATTATTGTGTAACTTATTGTTTTTGTTTTGATTTTCGTGTTGTTTAATTCGTGTTCGAATTTAAAAGTTTGTATTTTGTGGTTTAGGGCCTTTCAGCAAGATCGATCTTACATTGGTCTGACTATTTATTATAAAACAATCTCTACATGATATTAATTCTCATCAATTGCCTAGTTAAGGTCGCTTGTAGAAGAGAAATTTGTTCCGCTCGAGTGTGGTGTGACGTGATAAAGAATGATGTTATTTGAGTTTTGTGTTTTAACTTGTTGATTTAAATTAATATTGTTGAGAGTTCCTGTTGATTGACTTTCGTATTAGATGGTTGTTTTTGTGTTTTATCTTCGAAATTTACTGAACTTGAGCCAATGTGTCAGAAATGGAGACTATGTCTTAAAGGTGAATGATGAAGCAACGTTGAGACAGGCTATGGTGAGCACGATGAAGCACAATCAAGATCCAAGTTTTGTAACCGCCGACTGGACATATTAATTGTCCCCCATACACTGGCGTCGAATGAAACAAGAGGTGTCTACATGTGGAGCTGGCTTTCTGTAGCCCTAGCCGGGTTTATCAGTATTTCTGCAAGTGAAAACAATAATAAGTTTCAGGCTGCTACGTTTAAAACGCTCACGCTGTCTCTGTTGTTATTTATGCTTTTGACTCAAGCGGGGGATTTGGGTACCTCGTTAGTATGGATTGCGGGTGGGCTTATTGTTTCAATGCTTGCAGATGCCCTATACATCTTCAGGCGGAAGCAACGACTGTGTTTTGCGTTCTTTCTACTCGCGCAATTGAGTTACAGTAAATTCTTTTGGCTTCAATTATCTGGTGATATTGTTTGGTGGTTGCCTGCCATGCTACTTGGTGCGGCTGTGGTGGCGTTTTTCTTATTGCTGCCAAAAATCGATCGTTTTATTTTTCCTGTTGTCATCATGGGGATGGTCTTGATACAGCTCAATTGGGCGGCGGGTGAAGTATGGCTGTTGGAACGTACAAGCTCAGCTGCCTTAGCATTTGCAGGAACACTGACGCTAACGGCTTCTGCAGCAGTATTGGCACTCCATGACTACCGTCACTCGATTGCTCTTGGCCAGTATTTGATCTCTGGTAGCTACTTACTGGCGCATGCATTGATTACCGCTTCTCTGATTATCTAAAATCAAAGTTTTCAGTCATGCTTTTGCTATGCTTCAGCCTGTGCTAGCGAAAAAAGAGGAATGATGATGTCGAATGAAATTCACGCTCACAATGTACTTAATCTATTACGTGAAACGCCAATGACTGAGTCGGAATTGCGTCAAGCGGTTGCGACTGAATTTGGTGACGATGCTCAATTCCGGACGTGCAAGCTTAGTGGTTTTGATCTTGATAAGCTGCTTATGTTCTTTGTTGAGCGACAAAAGATTGTGGCTATCGAAGGCAAATGGCACATCAACGCAGAGCGTGTTTGCAGTCACTAATGCTTTCGACATGGCCTGTTGGCTAACAATCCGCCGCTTTGATTGTTATACTGCGGCGATTGTTCGTTTGCAGGCTTACACACATGGATATTCTTTCTGCCGCGACCATGCTTTTTCTTATCATGGACCCGCTTGGTAACCTTCCGATTGTTCTATCGATACTGAAACATCTCGATCCGGCGCGCCGTCGTAAAGTCTTGATCCGAGAGCTTATATTCGCATTGCTCATTTTGATGTTATTCCTTTTTGCCGGACGAAGCATTCTCGGGTTTTTACACGTGCAGCCAGAAACATTGAGTATTTCTGGCGGGATCATTCTGTTTATTATAGCGATTAAGATGATATTTCCGAGTGCTGGCAGCATTACCGGGTTGGCCGCCGGGGACGAACCTTTCATCGTACCGATGGCGATTCCAATGATTGCAGGGCCTTCCGTTATTGCGGCTTTATTATTGTTGTCGACTCAGCATCCCGATAAATTGCTAGAGCTTTCTGGCGCTGTCATTTTAGCGTGGGGCGCGACTTTCTTTATTCTGATGTTCTATGGATTTTTCCATCGCGTGTTAGGTGAGCGAGGGCTTAAAGCCGTTGAGCGCTTGATGGGCTTATTGCTGGTGATGATTTCAACCCAGATGTTCCTAGATGGATTAAAGGGTTACTTAGCTTAAAACGTAAAACGCCACTCAATGAGTGGCGTTATGATTATTAGGTCATGTGTTTTCGGCGAATATCGAGCAAGGCAAAAATCCCAAACGCCAATATCGACCACTTTTCCCATCGGCTCATATTAATTTTGTCACCAAAGGCCCCAACAAAGATAAGCATCTGCAAGCCATGCATAAAGAACAGAAATGCCGTTAGTATGTACAGTGCAATGGCCGCTTTACCAGGGAATGGGTAAAAGAAGTTTAAAAACAAAACAAACCAAACAAATCCTATTGCTGCTTTGGCGAGCGTAAGCAAAATTTTCATAATGACGTCCTTTCAAATAATCGGTAGCTGACTTGTCCTGCTTGTTTTTCGCGATGCAGATGCCAGTTTTCTGGAATGCCTTCCAGCGTGAGTTCCTTTTCTGTCTCAATATAGATCATCGCGTCATCAGCCAACCAGCCATTTTGCTCGAGTAAGCTTATCGTTTCGCTGAGCAAGCCTTTACGAAAAGGTGGATCAATGAAGACCACATGATGAGGCGTACCTTGCTGCTGCAAAAAACTCAGCGCATCAGTGTTGTGTGCACTGAGGTTACTGGTGTTAAGTGCGTTGATGTTCTGTTGTAACTGCTTGAATGCGTCGTTATTGAGCTCAATCAGCGTTACGTGTTCTGCTTGGCGAGAGGCTGCTTCAAAACCTAAGCCGCCAGAGCCTGCAAATAAATCCAGACATTTTGCTTGGGGAACATCTTGAGCGAGCCAGTTAAAGACCGTTTCTTTCACTCTATCTGTGGTTGGACGTAACCCTTCAGCATTATGAACTGGCAGTTTTCTGCCTCGCCATAAGCCGCTGATGATACGAACAAAGCCCGTGGATGGCTTTTTTTGTGATGTGTTTTGCTGGCGACGTCTTACCATAGATTTTTTGACCGTTAATTAAGTGATACTATATCCAGTCGCCCAGGAAATGAACCTGGATACAGCCCAAAATTTTATGATGACAGAGTGTATACCTAAACCCCTAGTGGATGCATTAAGCAAATTGCTTAATGCATTGCCTCAAGAGTGCAACGTGCTAGGAAAGTTTTCATAACTTTGTCATTTGTTTTTCTTGCGCATGGATAATCGCTGCACAAGAAAAATCAGCGTTAAATACAGTAAATCTAGGAAATTCCCCAGATGACGGAAAAAAAGAAGCGTGGATTACTCTCTTGGCTTGGCTTTGGAGATGACGAGCAAACCAAACAATCGGTAGATCAACAGCAACCAGAACAAGAACAAACTGAAAGTGTGGAAGCACCAACGGAAGTTGTTGAATCTGTCGAAGAAGACGAGACACTGCGTGCAGAAGCAGAAGCAGAAGCAGAAGCAGAAGCAGAAGCAGAAGCAGAAGCAGAAGCAGAAGCAGAAGCAGAAGCAGAAGCAGAAGCAGAAGCAGAAGCAGAAGCAGAAGCAGAAGCAGAAGCAGAAGCAGAAGCAGAAGCAGAAGCAGAGCCACAGGCCCCTCGCGTTCAAGAACAAGAAAAACCAACTGAGAGTTTCTTTGCGCGATTAAAACGTAGCCTTGCAAGAACCAAAGCCAATATTGGTGCAGGGTTCTTTGGTCTGTTCAAAGGCAAGAAAATTGATGATGAGCTTTTTGAAGAGCTTGAAGAGCAGTTGTTGATTGCTGATGTGGGTATGGATACCACGCTCAAAATTATTGAAAACCTGACTGAGAAAGCATCACGTCGAGATTTGAAAGACGGTGAAGCGCTGTATGGTTTGCTCAAGGAAGAAATGGCCGAGATCTTGTCTCATGTTGAGCAGCCATTGGAAGTAGACAGCAGCAAAACGCCGTACGTGATCTTAATGGTTGGCGTAAATGGTGTTGGTAAAACCACAACCATCGGTAAATTGGCGAAACAATTCCAAGCTCAAGGCAAGAAAGTTATGCTGGCTGCTGGTGATACATTCCGCGCAGCCGCTGTTGAGCAGCTTCAAGTATGGGGTGAGCGCAACAATGTTCCAGTCATTGCGCAGCACACTGGCGCTGATAGTGCATCAGTGATTTACGATGCCATTGAAGCAGCAAAAGCACGTGGTGTGGACGTAGTGATCGCAGATACGGCTGGCCGCTTGCAGAATAAAGCCAACCTGATGGAAGAGCTACGCAAGATCGTACGAGTGATGAAGAAAATTGATGACTCTGCGCCGCACGAAATCATGCTGACGTTGGATGCGGGCACGGGCCAAAATGCCATTAGCCAAGCAAAACTGTTTAGCGATGTGGCACCGTTAACCGGGATCACGTTGACCAAGCTTGATGGTACGGCAAAAGGCGGAGTGATTTTTGCCATTGCAGATCAGTTCAGCATTCCAATTCGCTACATCGGTGTAGGTGAAGGAATTGATGATTTGCGTCCATTCGAAACACAAGAATTTATCGACGCATTATTTAGTCGAGAAGAATAAAAAAGAAAGCCTAGCTTTCAAAAAACAACAGCTCTTTAAGAGGTATTACGGGTGATTAAGTTTCAGCAAGTGAGTAAGGCTTATCGCGGTGGCCGTCAGGCACTGCAAAAAGTAGATTTTCACCTCCGCCGAGGTGAAATGGCCTTTCTGGGGGGACATTCTGGAGCAGGTAAAAGTACCTTGCTCAAGTTGATCTGTGCGATTGAGCGTCCCACTGATGGCAAAGTGAGCTTTAATG
Organism: Vibrio sp. NTOU-M3; assembly: GCF_040869035.1. Classification (NCBI taxonomy): domain Bacteria; kingdom Pseudomonadati; phylum Pseudomonadota; class Gammaproteobacteria; order Vibrionales; family Vibrionaceae; genus Vibrio; species Vibrio sp. NTOU-M3. Next base: position 3,046,328 of record NZ_CP162100.1, on the reverse strand, counting down.
GCCACGACATTACTCGTATACCTGCTAAAGATGTGCCTTTTCTACGTCGTAATATCGGCATTGTATTTCAGGATCACCGTTTGTTGATGGATCGTAGTGTCTATGACAACGTAGCGCTGCCGATGCGCATCGAATCCATTTCTGAAAATGAAATCAAACGTCGCGTCTCTGCAGCTTTAGATAAAACGGGCTTACTGGATAAAGCGCGGTGTCTACCAAGCCAGTTATCGGGTGGTGAACAGCAACGTGTGGGGATTGCACGTGCGGTTGTGAACCGACCGACGTTGCTGTTGGCTGATGAACCGACAGGGAACCTTGACCCAGACTTATCCACCCGTGTATTAAAACTATTTGAAGAGTTTAATCGTGCGGGAGTCACCATCCTTTTGGCAACACACGATTTAGGGTTAGTAAATACTCGCCCACAGTATCGCCATTTTGAATTAAATCAGGGCTTTCTAAGTGAGGTAGAAGACTATGGCTGCTAATGTTCGTAATAAAAATGCAGCTAAAGGTCGCGTTGCAAACAAAGCCAAAACGGATGGTTTTTGTAAAGTTCACCTAAAGCAAGCGAAAGCGTCATTTTCCTCAATGTGGGTCCGCCCTCTTGGCAACATTTTAACATTGGCCGTGATCTCAATGGCATTGGCCATGCCCGCTTGTTTGTATTTACTTGGAAAGAATGTGGCGGCTGCCTCGGTCAATGTAACTAGCCCTTCGCAGATCAGCGCTTATATTAAAGAGCAAACACCTGAGCCTCGCATCATGGTGATGAAAGATGAACTCGAGAGCTTGCAAGAAGTGGCGGCGGTTGATTACATCTCGCCGCAGCAAGGGTTAGAGGATCTCAGCCAATATTCAGGCTTTGAGCATGCGATTTCATTGCTTGATGATTATGCGTTGCCTGGGGTGTTGATCATTACCCCAAGTAGTGAAGATAAAACAATGATAAAGGCACTGGCGCATAAAGTGCGTCAAGAAGAAGCGATCAGTGATGTACGCTTAGATGAAGACTGGCTAGCGCGCTTGGATGCGATCCGGACTTTAGTAAGTACCATTGTGCTCTCTCTGTCTATCTTGATGCTGGTCTCGGTGTTCTTGATTGTCGGTAATACACTGCGTTTCAACGTTCTTGCGAACAAAGAAGAGATCCAAACCATGAAGCTGATTGGTGCGACTGACAGCTACATTTTGCGCCCTTACCTGTACTCGGGGATGTGGTTTGGTGTGTTAGGGGCTTTTGTTGCTTGGTTGCTGACCGCGGTGATCACCATCGTGTTGAACAACAGTGTGGAACAACTTGCTTTGTTGTATGACAGTCGCTTCCGTTTGATCGGTTTGAGCTGGGATGAATCACTGCTGCTTTTGATCATCGGTACTTTTTTAGGTTGCTTAGCGGCGAAGGTCTCTGCTCAGCGCCATTTAAAAGAGATTGAACCTGTTTAGTCTTACGGGGTCTTATCTCTTGAAAAACGCGGTTGCTGCCGTATACTTTTTCGGTTCAACCACCAAATATCAACTCTAGACAAGGTTGAAACTTGAAACCTGTTCATTTTAGGTTCAAGATTGGTGGGTTAAATTGTAGTCCAGATCAGATATTGATGAGGAATTGAATGACTAACCAAGCGTATCCAATGGCTGTAGTTACACAAGATAGCTTAGATAGCTATATTCGCTCAGTGAACAGCTACCCAATGCTGACCGTTGACGAAGAACGTGAACTGGCTGAGCGATTGCATTACAACGGCGAGATTGACGCGGCGAAAGGGTTGATCCTATCTCACCTTCGCTTTGTTGTGCATGTGGCTCGTGGTTATTCTGGTTATGGTTTGCCAATGGCAGACTTAGTTCAAGAAGGTAACATTGGCTTGATGAAAGCGGTGAAACGCTTTAACCCTGAAGTCGGCGTTCGTTTGGTGTCGTTTGCAGTGCACTGGATCAAAGCAGAGATCCATGAGTACGTACTACGTAACTGGCGCATTGTGAAAATTGCGACAACCAAAGCACAACGTAAACTGTTCTTCAATTTACGCAAATCGAAAAAGCGTTTAGGTTGGTTTAATAACGGTGAAGTTGAAACTGTTGCCAAAGAACTTGGTGTTGAGCCTTCTGAAGTTCGTGAAATGGAATCGCGCCTAGCAGCTCAAGACCCCACGTTTGAACTTTCTGTAGATGATGACGATTCTGGCACGTCTTACACAGCTCCAATGCTGTATTTGGAAGATAAAGCGTCTGACGTCGCTGAGAATGTCGAAGCCTCAAACTGGGAAGCGCACACCAATAATCGTTTAGGCTTAGCGTTGGCAAGTTTAGATGACCGCAGCCAACATATTGTGCGCTCACGTTGGTTGGATGATCAAAAAGCCACGCTACAAGAACTAGCTGAAACTTACGGTGTATCTGCAGAGCGAATTCGTCAGCTAGAAAAGAATGCGATGAAGAAATTGAAAATGGCGGTTGGTGAGTTCTAACTTGTTATAAATCGCAATTGAATATCGAAAGCCGAGATCATTTGATCTCGGCTTTTTTGTTTGGGATCGAAAAATGGGATCTCATTTTGGTGGCTTGCCTGTGGGTAACTCTGTGGTAAATTTCTTTGTCAGCTGTCAGAAAGTCGGGTGTATAAAGGTTTTGAGCCTATGGTTTAATGGGGATATGTTTTCATTTACACACATTTAAATAAGGATCATCACAACATCTTGTGGATCCAATATTCAAAAAACACTTTATCAACGTAATCCACAAATTTATCCACAGATGGCGAATAAATGATCGTTGGTGGATAACCTTAGTGTTGCCGTGTACTTGTGTGGCTTTGGATAGGTTACAATGGCAGCAATAAAAAACATGATAAATGAGAAGGTAAATGGACCAGTTTAAACATATTGACGTGCAAGGAGCTCATAGCATGTTAATCGATGATGAGGCGCGTTTAGTGGATATTCGTGACCCTCAGTCGTTTGCGGTATCACACCCAACATCCGCTTTTCACCTGACCAATGACACTATTGTCAGCTTTATGGAAGATATCGAATTTGATCAACCCATATTGGTGATGTGTTATCACGGTGTGAGTAGCCAAGGAGCTGCACAATATTTGGTTAATCAAGGATTTGAAGAGGTGTATAGTGTCGATGGTGGCTTTGAAGCTTGGCATCGTGCTGGCTTACCCACAGAATCAGTATAGAGAGCAGTTATGATTAAATTGATCACCTTAACTAACCCAAGAATGGCTCAAGCCTTTATTGATTATATGGCATCGCGTCAGATCGATATTAAGATGATGCCTGAAGGAGGTGGTCAGTTTGCTCTTTGGTTGACGGATGGACAACATCAAATAGAAGCGGAAGCTGAGCTGAAGCACTTTCTTCAAGAGCCGACAGCGAAAAAATATCAAGCCGCATCTTGGGATGTGGCAGATAGTCGCAAGGCGCAATTTCGTTATCGCTCTCCCAGCATGCTAGACATGGTCAAAGCTAAAGCCGGCCCATTCACTTTGTTTGTGATGGGGTTGTGTTTATTGATTTTTGCATTGCAACAATTTGGTATGGCAGAGCCTGTTTTTGCTGCTTTGCATTTCCCAGCTTATGAAGGGCAGCAATGGCAGCTTTGGCGCTGGGTTAGCCATGCGATATTACATTTCTCGGTCATCCATATTGCGTTTAACCTTTTATGGTGGTGGCAACTGGGGGGCGATATTGAAAAGAAACTCGGCTCCGGACCATTGGTCAAATTATTCCTTCTTTCTGCCGCACTTTCTGGTGCAGGGCAATACTGGGTAGAAGGGGCGAATTTTGGCGGTTTATCCGGTGTGGTTTATGCGTTAGTTGGCTACTTGTGGGTATTAGGAGCAAGAGCGCCACAATTGGGATTATCGATGCCGAAACCCGTGATCGGTTTTATGTTAGTTTGGCTTATTTTAGGTTTCGTTCAGCCCTTTATGGCCATTGCCAATACGGCACACCTTGCCGGCTTGCTTGCTGGCGTCGGGATAGGTTTTCTGGATGTGAGTCGATGGAGTAAAAGTTAAAAAAGCGGCTAAGCCGCTTTTTTTGTTGCTGTCTTATTGATAGAGGTACTTGGTAAACAGCAAATCAGCAATGATGGTGCGTCCAGTTTCAGGTAGAAGGGCAGAGTTGAGCTGCTCGACTAAGGTTTTACGTAGATCTTCCCGGCCTGATAATGACTTAATGGTATCTTCCGATTGCTGACCAAGCAGCTCAATCACGGCATCGCGGATGAGTGGCTGGTGTAATTCGATAATGGGTAAATCGGCAGCGCTGGCTACCATAATATCGATACGCACCTGAATGTAGCCGAGTTTTTTTCCTTTGGTGTGGAAGTTGGTTGTGAGATCTGGCTCCAAAGTAAAGTAAGCCAGTTGTGGCGTTCCTTCTTCTTCAGCCAGTGTAGGGAGGCTCATAAGCAAGCTTAGAGCAACAAATATTTGGACTAAGTAACGTTTAAACATATTTCTATCTTTTCTTTCTTTGAATCGCGATACTCGAATCGCCCGAGTCTTGTTACAATAGAGCATCTATTTGTAATAAAACTGCATAAGCACTTGATGCGGCGGCTATAACTAAAGATCGAAGTATTATTGTACGATGATAAAGCTGCTTATTGAATACTAGTATGAATCAATTGATTTCGCTTTATTTATCAGCGTTACGGAATGTAACTTGGCAACAACCTGATAAGTTTAGCTTTCCTTCGCCAATTTCGGAAAATTGGTTATTAGAACAGGGCTCGTTGTCACGTTTATTGGAGTCCCATTGTCACTCTTTAGGTGTGGATTTACTGCACAACAAAACGGTGAAGGCTCAAAAACTTAATCCTGAAGAAGTTGAGCTGTTGTCGAGAGAAGATTGCTTGCTGCGCAAAGTGGTGTTGCAAGGTGATCATGAACCTTGGGTCTTAGGACGGACATTGATCCCGCAATCCTCACTGCAAGGACAGGCGTTTGATCTCACAAAGCAAGGTAAAATACCACTTGGTTTGACAGTGTTTAGCGTAGATAACGTTAAACGCGATGCACTCCAAGTCGGGGTTGTTTCTACCGTGGAAGGGGATTTATTAGCTCGTCGTTCACGTTTATGGATGAATGATAAACCGATGTTAGTCGCTGAACTATTTTTACCTGCAGCACCGATTTACTCTAAGGAGAGAGTGTAAATGACAACGACCAAAGCACGCGCATATTGGCAGTTGATGCGCATGGATAAGCCGATCGGTTCGTTGTTGTTGCTATGGCCGACATTGTGGGCCCTCATTTTAGCAGCGGAAGGAATGCCTGACCTGAAAGTGTTGCTGGTGTTTGTGCTTGGTGTTCTCTTTATGCGTTCCGCCGGTTGTGTGATTAACGACTTTGCCGATCGCAAAGTAGACGGCCATGTTAAAAGAACGCAGGGGCGTCCGTTACCTTCAGGGCGTGTCAGCTCAAAAGAGGCGATTGGGTTATTTTTGTTTTTAGCCATTGCCTCGTTTTTGTTAGTACTCACGATGAATAGCCTCACTATCCAGCTGTCTTTTGCGGGGATTGTATTGGCGTTTATCTACCCATTTATGAAGCGTTTTACCCATCTTCCGCAGCTTTTTCTGGGGCTAGCTTTTAGTTGGTCGATCCCGATGGCTTGGGCTGCACAAGCAAATGAATTACCGTTAATGGTGTGGTTTGTCTTTATAATTAATGCCATTTGGACCATTGCCTATGACACTCAATACGCGATGGTTGATCGCGATGATGATGTAAACATTGGTATCAAATCAACGGCGATTTTGTTTGGGCGGTTTGACAAGATGATCATTGGCGGCCTGCAATTAATCACATTGACTATGTTGATTGCGTTAGGAAACTGGTACCAATTAGGGGCAAGTTATTACTGGAGTTTGCTCATTGTCGGGGCGTTGTTCGTCTATCAGCAGCATCTTATCCGCCACCGAGAGCGTCAACTCTGCTTTCAAGCGTTCCTCAATAACAACTATGTCGGAATGGTCGTTGCGGCTGGTTTGTTGATTGCATTTTGGTAATAGAAGATAAAAAGAAAAGGCATCCATTGGATGCCTTTTTTGTATTAGCTAGATTGACAGACACTTTCCTGAATCGTGAGCCGTACTTCAGGGTACAAACTGCTATAAAGCAGGTTGGCTAGCATCTGGCATTTCTCCCGATCACTGTTTCCGTCACTATCAAGGTAAGCCTGCTGTTTCAAGGTCGTAAACATAGATGAGAACACGCCCTTATCAAAGAACTCAGGTGCGTTGATACCATGCAAGCGACCAAGACGCTGTGCAATATCTTGACTCTTCTGCTCTAGATCAGACTTACCCAGATCAGGGTTATTGACCAACAGGTTAAGTGCAATTGCATAGCGTTGTAAGGTTTCTGAAATAGTGCGGCCAAGCAACATCAAAACTTGGGTATTGGCTTGGTTAATCGCGACATGGGTAGCATCAACCGTCACTAAACCTTGGTGCGCTAATTCAAGTAAGTAAGCTTCAACGACATCATCGAGTTGTTGTTCATCAATACCAAGAAACAGTTCTTGCTTAAGGAATGGATAAATCAATGCGATATTGGCTTTAATTTGCTCCAACGTCAGTTTTTGCTGGCGGATCAGCATTTGTGCTATCAGCGATGGAATAGCCAATAGGTGAATGATGTTGTTGCGGTAGTAGGTCATCAGGATCGACTGGTTACGATCAAGTGACACGATATCCCCCATGGTATCGGACTCGATGACGAACTTATCGAGGGATTCTGCGTGTTGTACTAAGACTTCTGCATCTTCACTAGGTACGGTATATGTACTGGAGTAGGGCACGTTTCTCAGCAACGAAAGGTAGCAGTCGATTTGGTTGACTAAGCTATCGCGTGACAAAGCACGTTGGCGAGACGCAAGCAGGGCTGTTGCACATAAGGTCAACGCATTGGTTGCTGCGGCATCATTGATGTGTGTCATCATCTTATTAGCTAGGTCATTGACCACTGGGGTTAGCCATTGCGGTTTAGTGCCACCCATCGGATCGATGTCTTTGGTCCACTCAGGTGCCGCCTCATTTAAGTACTGATTCAATGGAATAGGTTCACCAAAGTTAACATAGCCTTGGCCAAAGTTACGTAGCTTGCGGATAGTACGTAGCACTAAGCTAGCATTTTCTTTCTCTTTACGTTTACCACGAAGCTCTTTGGCGTAAGTGCCCACTTCCATAACATGTTCATAGCCAATATAAACTGGCACCAATGTGACTGGACGATTTAAACCACGCAGCATGGCTTGGATCGTCATCGCCAGCATACCAGTTTTGGCTTGTAGCAGGCGGCCAGTGCGTGAACGGCCACCTTCACTGAAGTATTCAACGGAATAACCTTTACTAAACAGCTCCGCCAAATATTCACGGAAAATTGTTGAGTACAGCTTATTACCTTTGAAACTACGGCGAATAAAGAAGGCACCTCCACGGCGGAAAATAGGGCCGGCAGGGAAGAAATTGAGGTTAATCCCAGCGGCAATGTGTGGTGGGACCATGCCTTCGCGATACAAAACGTAAGAAAGCAATAAGTAGTCCATGTGACTACGATGACATGGCACGTAAACAATTTCGTGACCATCTTGTGCAAGCTTGCGTACCGTTGACGCATTGGTGATGTTCAGGCCTTGGTAAATCCGATTCCAAAGCCAGCCTAATAGGCGCTCGCCATTTTTAATCAGTGAATATGAAAAGTCTGCGGCGATCTCATCCATGATTGCGTGCGCTTCTTTGCGCACTTTATCGATTGGAATGTCTTTGGCATAGGCTTCATCTCGGATCGCTTTTTCGATCGCCTCTGATTTCATCAAACGTTTAAATAGCGCTTGGCGACTGGGTAAGTTTGGTCCAGAAGCGGCTAATTTTTGACGAGAAAAGTGAATGCGTGCGACTCGCGCTAGTTTATGCGCGATAGTGCTGTCAGTGCCGTGAGAATCGGCCATATAACGCAGTGAGACCACAGGGCTGATACGCACTAAACAATCGCGCCCAGAAAGCATAACTGCCTTGGCTTTTTGAGGGCCATTTAATGCTTGTAGGTAAGGTTTGTGTTGCTCTTCTTTACCGGGTTTACGCCCCCATAAAACCGTTGTTGGCAGCACTTGTACATCAAGCTCACTATCGTATTGGTGTAGTTCAAGCAGTTCAGAAAATAGCGTGATGGATTCATTAGGCGCATCATTATCATCGTTCATGACGGTGGAACGTGATGAAGTGAAAACATAACGATCGAAGCGTTTACCATTAATTTCGACAGGCTCTAATGGATCCGGTAACCCAAGCTGTGCAACTTGAGATTGCAAGGTCAACAAGTCAACACTGGAGCGATATGGCAGTGCGTAAATAATGGGCTTGTTTATATCAATACTATGATCTTCAATAGGATTTGAAGGAATGGCTGTTCCCTTAACCATAACTGACAACGGCAGTTTTAGTAGTGAACGTGAAAATGATTGTCCGGACGACATAAGGTTCTTAGCCTCAAACTCGTATTACACTCAGGCCCATGTAATTAGTTATGACACAAAACGGGCGCAGGTACTGTGATTTTTAGCCGGCAAGGATAACAGAAACTGGTCCAACCTTTTACCCTAATTGCGCATGAATGCGTCAATTTAACAAGACTTAATTAAAAAGAGAGAATTACGTGCCCGTAAAAAATGTTCACGGTTTAAAAAGACTACGTAATGCAGTTCGCTATTCTTGGTTAGGATTGAAAGCCGCATTTGCTAATGAGCCCGCATTTCGCGAAGAGATTGTTTTAGCTTCATTGATGATACCGGTGGCATTTTGGCTTGATGTCACTCAAATAGAACGCATTCTATTGATAGGAACTGTATTTCTGGTGCTTATCATAGAATTGGTGAACAGTGCGATTGAAGCGGTGGTGGATAGGGTCAGTGAAGAGCACCATGAACTCTCTGGTCGAGCGAAAGACATGGGGTCAGCAGCGGTTATGATGAGCATGATAGTGACTGGCTACACGTGGTTCGAAATCATCATTCTCTAGTACGAATTGCAATGTAATTCAAAAAATAACCGATTGGCTTTTCATTTATCCAATTACTGGATATACTCACAGTTAACTGTATAAAAAGACAGGTGACTTATGAAGCCGTTGACGCCCCGCCAACAACAAGTATTCGACTTAATTAAAGGTAAGATCGAAGATACAGGAATGCCGCCAACACGTGCTGAGATCGCTCGTGAACTTGGCTTCCGCTCTGCTAATGCTGCTGAAGAGCACCTGAAAGCGTTAGCTCGTAAACAAGTAATTGAAATAATTCCAGGTGCCTCTCGTGGTATCCGTATCTTATTGGATGACGCTGCGAACGATGATGAAGGTTTGCCGCTTATCGGACAGGTTGCTGCTGGTGAACCGATTTTAGCCCAAGAACATGTGGAAACACATTATCAAGTGGATCCGTCGATGTTCAAACCGCAAGCGGATTTCTTACTGCGAGTTAACGGTGAAAGTATGAAGAACATTGGTATTATGGATGGTGATTTACTTGCCGTACATAAGACTCAAGACGTTCGTGATGGTCAAGTTGTGGTGGCTCGTGTCGAAGATGATGTCACTGTAAAGCGTTTAGAGCGTAAAGGCTCGACCATTTTACTTCATGCTGAAAACGAAGAGTTTGAGCCGATTAAAGTCGACCTAACGTGTCAGGATGTAACGATTGAAGGCTTGGCCGTTGGTATTATTCGTAACACGGACTGGATGTAATCCATTCTGTTTATCAATGTAGTCTCTCTCGCTTGATAATCTAATTGATATTCATTATCATCTTCTTTCTGCTATGGACGGAAGATGATAATGGTTACTCAGAAAACGATTTCCAATCGTCGCTATCAAATACCTGCAAACCTATTGCAACCATTGTGGTTTCGAAGCCGTGAAAGCCTTGTTGATGATGGCTTGGTTTACGACCCAATTGCAGCTCGTGCTTGCCAGCGTTGCGACTTGGCCCCTGAATGTTTATCTGGCGATATTGACCAAAAACAACTTCTGCACGCAACACTCACTCAACTGTGCGATCAACAGTTAACCTCATTCTTATCTCAAAACCCCGAAGCTTGGATCATTAATGTCGGTGCGGGTTTAGACACGCGCTTTTATCGTGTTGATAACGGTCGTTGTCATTGGTTAGAGCTGGATGTAACAGAGAATCTGCTTTGGCGACAAAAGTTATTCCATAAAAGCGAACGCTATCATCACCAATGTGGCAGTGTGAGTGATATAAGTTGGCTTGAAAGCCTCCCCGTGCCTGAGCATGCCACAGTGATGATAGTGTGTGAGCATGCGTTGCTCGATTGTAATGAACAAGGTGTTGCCCAGTTTATTCAGGCGCTTGGCCGCCATTTTGTCAATGCGACGGCTTGTTTGGTGCTTGCTGGGGATATGTCTGCCAGTAAACTTGGACAAAAAATGGGTTCCGGTAGCTATGCTCATGGCTATCAGCATCCCGGTGATGCTGCGTTGAATTATTTACCATGGGCGAAATGGTCAAAAACATTTTCCCCCTTAGAGCGTGACTGTGGACGCTGGAAACTGTGGCAGCGTTGGCTGACAAAGTTTACCTTTCTTAAACAAAGATTAACTCCGGTTTTGGTTCAGCTTAGTTGGTGATCCGGTTACACTTTGCACTCTGTTTTCGCAAAGAGTGTTAATGTGTCCATTCTCTATACCCTTTCCGATCGTATGATGCACAAACGTGTACTCATGCTCGCAATCCCGATGGTCTTATCCAACATTACGGTGCCTTTGCTTGGTTTGGTTGATGCTGCGGTTATTGGCCATTTAGAGCATGCATGGTACTTAGGTGGTGTCGCATTAGGTAGTACCATGATCAGCGTAACGTTTTGGTTACTCGGATTTTTGCGTATGTCGACCACCGGCTTAACCGCACAGAGCTATGGCGCTGATAATAAGCAACAACTTGGTTTGGTGTTAATCCAAGGTCTGGTTATGGCTCTGGGGTTTGCGGCTTTTTTTCTCCTGATCCATCAATGGCTGGCTCAAGGGATCTTTTCGTTTAGTGATGCCAGTGAACAAGTCAAACATTACGGTCAACAATATTTTGCGATACGTGTATGGAGTGCACCCGCTGCATTAGCCAATTTTGTGTTATTGGGTTGGCTACTGGGAACGCACAACGCTAAAGCGCCGATGTGGATGGTGATCATTTCTAACCTTACCAATATTGTGCTCGATGTGTTGTTTGTGATTGGGCTGGGTTGGAAAGTGGAAGGAGCAGCACTCGCTTCTGTGATTGCTGATTATTCTGGGTTCGCATTTGGTCTTATCTGCGCGTATCGAATTTGGCAGCGCAAAGGTATCCCATCGTTTGTCTCTCTGCTTCCACTAGTAGGTCGAGATATTGCCCGTTTTGTAAAGCTAAACCGCGATATCTTCCTACGTTCGCTCTGTCTTCAAGCCACGTTTAGCTTCATGACTTTTCAGGGAGCCAGCTTTGGTGACGAAGTCGTGGCAGCAAATGCGGTGTTGATGAGTTTTCTGATGATGATCAGCTATGGCATGGATGGGTTTGCTTATGCGATGGAAGCTTTAGTGGGTAAAGCTGTGGGTTCCAACAATAAAAAAGAGCTGAGTAGCGCGATGTTGGGAACGGCATTTTGGAGCTTGATCATTTGTTTAGGGCTTACTTTGGTGTTTGGGTTTGCGGGCTCGCAGTTAATCTCTGTTATCACCAATATCGAGCTTGTTCAGTTCCAAGCCGAAATGTATCTGCCTTGGTTGGTCGCAATGCCACTGATTTCCATGTGGTGCTTTTTGTTGGATGGGGTATTTGTGGGGGCAACCAAAGGTAAAGAAATGCGTAATAGTATGTTTGTCGCAACTTGTAGCTTCTTTGCGATCTTTTATCTGTTCTCCGATTGGGGGAATCATGCGCTGTGGTTGGCGATGCTGAGCTTTATGGCGATGCGAGGTTTTGGGCTTGCGGTGGTCTTGAACTACCAATGGCGTAGAGGCGCATTTGTATAGAGAAATGAAAACGCAGCCTTGGCTGCGTTTTCATTATCTGCTTAAAATAATCGATTTAGGCCATTGAGAGCGGCAACACGATAGGCTTCGGCCATCGTTGGGTAGTTAAAGGTGGTGTTAACGAAATACTCAATAGTGTTCGCTTCCCCTTTTTGCTCCATGATGGCTTGGCCGATGTGGATGATTTCTGCTGCCCGTTCTCCAAAGCAGTGAATTCCGAGAATTTCCTTAGTCTCACGATGGAATAAGATCTTCAGGCTACCAATGTCTTTACCGGCAATTTGTGCACGTGCAAGGTGTTTGAAGGAAGAGCGGCCAACTTCGTAAGGCACTTTAGCCGCAGTAAGCTCTTGTTCGGTTTTCCCTACAGAGCTGATCTCTGGAATGGTATAAATTCCAGTTGGGATGTCTTCAATTAAGTAACCTTGTGCTTGCCCTTGTGTAATTGCTTGCGCTACAAAGCGCCCTTGATCGTATGCGGCACTGGCAAGGCTAGGGTAGCCAATCACATCGCCAACGGCGTAGACATGTTCCACATCCGTTTGGTAATTAGTATTCACTTTCAATTGACCACGAGAGTCTGCACTTAAACCTACTGCGTCTAGATTCAGCTTATCGGTATTACCTGTGCGGCCATTCGCGTAAAGCAGGCAATCGGCACGCATTTTCTTACCTGATTCCAAATGAATAATGACGCCATCGTCTGTACCTTCAATTTTCTCGTAGGTTTCATCATTTCGAATCACCACGCCACTGTTCCAGAAGTGGTAAGACAAGGCGTCAGATACTTCATTATCCAGAAAAGCCAAAAGGCGGTCACGGGTATTGATAAGGTCGGTTTTTACCCCAAGGCCACGGAAAATAGAGGCGTACTCACAACCTATCACCCCAGCACCGTAAATGATGATGTGGCGAGGATCATGCTTGAGGCTAAGTATCGAATCACTGTCATAGATTCGCTCATGAAGGAAATCGACATCAGCGGGCTGGTAAGGACGAGAGCCCGTTGCGATAACGAAACGATCGGCGGTGTATAGCTCTTCCGTACCATCACTTTGTGTCACGGTTACTGAATATTTGTCGGTAAAACGGGCGGTGCCAAAAATCAAGGCGCATTGGTTACGGTCATAGAAGCCTTGCCTTAAACGCGTCTGTTTATCGATTACGGATTTTGCGTGTCCGAGAATATTCGAAAAGGTGGAGTGTAGGCTGGTATTGTTATGGCAAAACAGAGGGTTATTGTTGAATTCGATGATTCGGCTGACGGCATGACGCAGTGCTTTCGACGGAATCGTCCCCCAGTGAGTACATCCACCGCCAACACTGCTTTCTTTTTCAATGATGGCTACGTTTAATCCCGCTTTGGTTAATCCCATCGCTGCCCCCTCACCACCGGGGCCACTACCAATTACGATTACATCAAAGTGGTTGCTCTGAGCCATATGTCTATCCTTGTTATATTGCGTTAACATTGCTTTAGCGAGATTTTAACTCATTTACTCTAGTGGTAAATGGCAAGCAAACCAGAGAGTCGAGCGGATCACGTAGAAGATGTGAAATGTGGGAGATCACAACTTGCAGTTATTTGATCAGCGATGGAATAATGGAGGCAAATTGCGGAACTGTCGCTGGCTCACGGTTTTTGGTTATATGCCAATAGGTAAATCGCGCTATAGTAGCGGCTAGTTATTGAAGAAAAAGAAATTGTATCTATGAAATCCATGGGCATTCGCGCACAACAAAAAGAAAAAACGCGTCGTTCTCTGATTGATGCGGCATTTCGTCAATTAAGTGCCGATCGTAGCTTTTCTAATCTAAGCTTACGAGAAGTCGCCAGAGAAGCCGGTATCGCTCCTACTTCCTTTTACCGCCATTTCAAAGATATGGATGAATTAGGGTTAACCATGGTTGACGAAGGCGGGTTGTTGCTGCGTCAACTAATGCGTCAGGCTCGTCAACGTATTGTGAAAGAGGGCAGTGTGATTAGAACGTCAATAGAAACGTTCATGGAATTTATTGAAAGCAGCCCAAATGTGTTTCGATTATTGTTGCGAGAGCGCTCTGGCACTTCAGCGGATTTTCGTGCCGCTGTTGCAAGAGAGATACAACACTTTGTTGCAGAATTGACAGAGTACTTAATTAGTACCGGAACAACCCGAGATGAAGCTTATACCCAAGCAGAAGCTTCGGTAACCTTAGTCTTCAGCTCTGGGGCAGAAGCTTTAGATTTAGATCGACGTGAACGCGATGAACTCGCTGAACGTTTGATCATGCAGTTGCGAATGATAGCCAAAGGGGCTTATTGGTATCGCAAAGAACGTGAACGAAACCGATTAAAAGGCGGATTAGATTAATGTCGAACGAAATTAACCAAGTTAATCGTGGCTCAGAGAAGAAAACCTTAGTACTGGCTGTGATTGCCGGTATGTGTGGCGATGCGCTACTGTCATGGTTAACCATGAGTGAAGTGTCTTTCTCTATTTTCCCATTGATCGCTTTAGTACTTTCAGTACAAGCACTTTATCAAGAATACTTACGTAACCCAGTATCAGAGGATATTCCTTTGGTTGGACTGGCTTGCTTCTTTGTTGGCGCATTTGGTCATTCGGCCTTTATTAAGGCGCAATACCCTGATTCAGGATCGAACTTCTTTGCGATTATCGTATCGTTACTGCTTCTTCTCTGGATAGGAAAGAAGATGGGATTTATGTCCCGACCAGCTGAATAAAAAAATGAGCCGAAAGGCTCATTTTTTATCTGATTTACTTACGTTCCAGCAATACTCATTTTTATGTGGAATGTTTAATTTAATGCTTTGAGTTACAACCTATCTCTTTTTTCCGATTACTAATCTGGAACCGCCAAAGGGAAATGTGATCCCCATTTTGATCAATATTAATTCAAATTTCATTATGCTATATAAGGCCATATTCATAACAGGAGGCAATGCTAATTCGGCTAAAGGATCAAATTCTTTGTTGTCATCTATTTTCTGGCTTCGTGCTAAATACATTAAAGGAATAAGTAGAGATACGAACGATGTTGTTTTAATTATTTCAAAGCCTGCGGTTTGCATTTTTTCTTGAAGCTCATTTGGTTGATATCGTCTTTCATGGTAGGCATAGTCATCCATTTTGCTCCACAACCACTTATGTTGTGGTACAGTTGCAATAAAAATACCATTTGGAGTCAGTGCACGATGAATTTCCGAAATAACTTTATCATCTTCTTTAATATGTTCTAAAACATCGAATGCACCAATTAAATTAAACTCTTCCTTATAAGGGATAGCTCTTGCATCCATTTGCATTAAACTTACATCAGTCAAGCGACATCTTGCTTGCTCCAAGCCACTTAGGAATATTTCTGAACCAAATACTGTTGTATCGCGAAATGCAGTTTTTATTCCTTTGAGGACATATCCAGTACCACAACCAATTTCTAAGTATTTACCAAGAGAGCGGCTATCTTTGTTCTTTAATACAAACTTGTTCAATAACCAAATAATAAGTTCATTTCTAGCCCTAAACCAAAAATTTTTCTCTTCCAGTTTTGCTAGTTTTTCAAAGGTTTTTGGGTTAAATCCACCACCTCCATGAGCCAACTCAGGGGCATGAATAATTATATGATCCGTAATACTTGTCGTTGTATTGCATTTAGGGCAGGCAAAATCATTGCCATCAAACTGTGAGTTACATTGGTTACAAAACTTCATTTACCCTCCCTTAATCAATAAATTTGATGATGGCTTACGAAAAACCCAAAACTTAAATACTACAAATAAATAGAGTGCCACTATTAATATTGCAGAAAATTGTACCACTTGATGAGCAAACCCCATTTGTTCATAAAAGTAATATAATAGCAAAAAGTTGATGGAGTATCCTATAACATGTGCTGCTAGAAACTTTACAATAATTCTAAATCCGGTATGTTTAGCGCCAAATACCAATTTCCTATTGGCAAAAAAACTACTTACAATACCTATATTATATACAAATAGCATTGCTAATTTTGGTTCGACACCAAACCATGTTAATACGATGTATAACCCGAATCCCAGAAAGTTTAATGTGGCTCCAGTAACGCCATATAAAAAAAACTGTTTCAGTGTTTCATTACTTTGTAATAAACCTATCATTATTATTCTGCTTTTTGCTTTTCACCATTTTGATAAGTAGACTTGATAATGGTATAAGGTCGCCGTTTTACTTCGATAAAAACTTTACCCAAATAAATTCCAATTACACCCAGCGCCGCTAAAATTAATCCACCAAATAGCCATACCGATGCAATTAAAGATGTCCAACCTTGTAAAGGAGTATCATATAAGAACCAATTCGATATTAAGTAGGTTATATAAACAACAGAAAGCAGAGAAACAGTTACGCCAAGATAGAAGATCAGAATTAATGGATAATTGCTGAAGGCAGTAACTGCATTTATTAACAAAGATATTTTTTTTGCTAATGTATATGTGGTTGGGCTTGTCGAAAGTTTCTTAAGTTTGAGCTCGACCTGATCAAAGCCTGTCAGCTGCCATAAACCTGCAATAAAAAAGTCGGTTTCTTTATGTAAAACTAGTGCTTCAACGTAGTCTTTTGACATTAATCGAGTTGTAACAAGGTTTTCCGGGATCTTAATATGTCCCAGCATATTGAATGCTTTATAGAAAAGGCTTCCACTCATTTTTTCAAACCAGCCTCCCTTTCTCGTCTCTTGCACACCATAAACTACGTCTGCTTGCGTGTCGTTCATTTTGTTGTAGAACAATTCTAGCCATTCTGGTTGTTCTTCAAGATCACTATCAATCAAAAAAACCAAATCACCTGTTGCATGCATCAGTCCTGTCATCATAGCTTTATGGTGTCCAAAGTTACGGCTGAGGTTGACTACTTTCAGTTTTTTATCTGTTTTTGAAAGCGCAATAGCTTTATCCAAGCTTCTGTCTGGTGACCCATCGTTGACTAATATTATCTCATAATCAAGGCCAAATAATTTGGCCGCAACATCACTTATTCTTTGATAAAACTGACTGATATAACTCTCTGATCTGTACAAAGTGGCAACAATGGATAGTTTCATTGACTTTCCTAATTCTCAAGCTTATTAAAAAACGTTAATGATTGGTTGATTATATGGTCTAAATCATTTCGTTCCATGCCGTAATAAAGCGGTAACCTAACCAACCTTGTGCTTTCGACGGTAGTATATTTGTCTGCCCCCCGAAAATCGCCAAATTTTTGCCCGGCTGGTGCATTGTGTAATGGAACATAATGGAAAGCTGCATTGATATTGTGAGCTTCTAAATGATCGATAAAGGCTGTGCGTTGTTCCAAGTTTTTGAGTTTGAGGTAATACATGTGTGCATTATGTTGACAATGTACAGGAACAATAGGTAGCTCTGCTAAACTGGCTTTTTGTAGTGGAGAAAAGGCATTGTGATATATATTCCAAGTTGCTAAACGGTTTTGGTTGATGTCATGTGCTTTTTCTAATTGTCCCCATAAAAATGCTGCCTGAAGTTCACTAGGAAGATAACTACTTCCTAAATCCACCCAAGTATATTTGTCCACTTTACCACGAAAAAACTCGCTACGATTAGTACCTTTTTCACGTATGATTTCTGCACGCTGTAAAAAACGCTCATCATTAATTATTAATAGTCCACCTTCACCACCGCTAGTATAGTTTTTAGTTTCATGAAAACTAATTGCTCCTAAATGTCCAATAGTACCTAATGCTTTCCCTTTATAGCTAGCCATCATACCTTGTGCTGCATCTTCAACCACAAATAAACTGTGATGGTTGGCAATATTCATAATTGCATCCATATCACAGGCTACTCCTGCATAATGTACAGGCAAAATTGCTTTCGTTTTGTCAGTAATCGCCGCTTCAATTTTTGTTTCGTCGATATTCATAGTATCGGGACGAATATCAACAAACACAATCTTTGCTCCACGTAATACAAATGCATTCGCAGTACTTACAAAAGTATAGCTAGGCATAATTACTTCATCACCAGGTTGAATATCGAGCAATATTGCTGCCATTTCCAATGCCGCCGTGCATGAAGGTGTGAGCAAGGTCTTTGAACAATTCAAATTCTTTTCAAACCAGGTCTGGCATTGTTTACCAAATAAGCCGTCCCCTGAAATTTTATTGCTTTGTATTGCCTGCAAAACGTATTGCTGCTCGTTACCAGTTAAAGGTGGTCTGTTAAATGTAATCACGTTTACTGAAACCTACTTCTAAAATTAATTTGTAAAGTTATGTTATTTTCATCCGTTATTTCTTTTAAAGCTAATAAACCTTTTGAACAAATAATGATTGGTACATTTTCCTCTACAAAAATAACTTTACCGATATGTCTATCTCTATGCTCAATGATCACATCATTTACTTCTTCTACTTCTTTAAAAGTCGTGATGCAATCATTTAACCAAGCTTTAGCTCCATCATATGGATAGCCTACTGCATCCACAAAACGTTTTATTTTTTTTGCAGACCAAGTCCAATCAATAAAGTAATCTTTACTATCCAACCATAAACTATAAGTTGCTTCACTTTCATCTTGCTTTTGTCCCGTTAACGCTTTTCCAGTCAAAGTATATTTATAAATTTTGTCGACTAAATGAAAGTATATCGGTTCAATTTGTTTTATTGCATCTTCTATCTTTATTGGATAACTAAAGTTAGTCGATTCCTGAGCAATAATATCTCCTTGATCATATTTATTATCTGCAAATAAAGCGGTTACACCACCTTGTAACTCATTATTGATCAAAGAGTTTACTAGAGGAGCAAAACCACGATATTTTGGTAATAAAGAGTCATGGAATACAACCAAGTTTTTGGTATTTTTAATAAGCCATCGCCAGCCAATAGCAAATTTTAAACCCAGAAAGTTATCTTCTATTTCTGTATCAAGGTGTGCTCGTTGGTAGAAAGGGATGTTATTATTTTTTGCGATTAGTTTTATATCATTAATACAATCATATTGAAGTGATTTATCTTGTTCACTCACAATGTAACTAATAGCATTTGATCCATACGCTTCGATAAAGCGTTTTAGGACAAATAAACCCTTCGAATTCATAATGTAAAAAGAAACTTTTTGCATGAGAACCTTAATGTCAACATTCTAAATATACATATATCGACTGATTCTCACGGTTTGAAATAACAGAGTGGTTATTAAAGTAAGAGCAGTCACTAATATTAACTTCGTTGATTTTTAGTAGCTGTTAGTTTTGAAATTTTCGATTTATGGAAGTTTTTCCTACCTAATATTTTTAATATTAGAACTTAGTTTTTAATAAGTCATTTAGGTACAGACCATAAGCATTTTTAGATAGTTTTTTTGCAGTTTGGGTTACTTGTTCTTTAGAGAGCCAACCATTTCTCCAAGCGATTTCTTCAAGGCAGGCTATTTTGTATCCTTGACGCTTTTCGATAGTTTCGACGAACATCGCTGCTTCCAATAGGCTTTCGTGGGTTCCCGTATCCAACCAAGCAAACCCTCGTCCAAGTTGCTCTACGTGTAGCTCACCTAGCTCCATATACATTTGATTGATGGAGGTGATTTCGAGTTCACCACGGTGGCTTGGTACAACTTTTTTAGCCATATCAACAACATTATTATCATAAAAATATAAACCCGTAACGGCAAAGTTAGATTTTGGTTTTTCGGGCTTTTCTTCAATACTTATAACCTTATTATTTTTATCAAATTCGACTACGCCAAAACGTTCTGGATCTTTGACTTGGTAGCCAAACACTGTTGCACCATTAGACCTAGCCGTTGCACGCTTTATTACTGGAGTGAACCCTTGTCCCCAGAAAATATTGTCTCCAAGTACTAAGCAAACATTTTCGTTGCCAATGAATTTTTCGCCAATGATAAAAGCTTGAGCAAGTCCATCCGGATTAGGTTGAATACCATAACTTAGGTTTACGCCAAACTCTTTACCATCACCAAGCATACGGATGAACCCCGCTTGGTCTTCAAGTGTTGTGATAATTAGAATATCTTGAATACCCGCAAGCATAAGCACTGACAATGGATAATAAATCATAGGCTTATCGTAAACTGGTAGTAGTTGCTTAGATACACCACGTGTAATTGGGTATAGTCGTGTACCGGAGCCACCGGCTAGGATAATACCTTTCATATTTTGCTTCCTAATCGCTCTCGTTGGTAATTTCCTTCTTGTACTTGCTGACACCACGATTGATTATCTAGATACCACTGTACAGTTTTACGGATTCCAGATTGGAAAGTTTCTTCTGGTTTCCACCCAAGCTCCCGTTGAATTTTACTAGCATCGATGGCGTAACGCATATCGTGACCTGGCCTATCAGCAACATACTTAATTAATTCCATATAACTCGATATACCGAGTGACTCACATGAAAAATTACCAATGTTTGGGTTGTCCTTACTTGGAGCAAGTTCTTCAAGTATTGAGCAAATAGTTTTTACTACTTCAATATTTTGAACTTCGTTATGACCGCCAATGTTATAGGTTTCCCCTATTTTCCCTTGTGTTGCGACTAGAACTAATGCACGAACATGGTCTTCGACATAAAGCCAATCTCGAATTTGGTTACCTTTACCATATACAGGTAACGACTTACCTTCGAGAGCATTGAGAATTGTCAGGGGGATCAGCTTTTCTGGAAAATGGTAAGGACCATAATTGTTTGAGCAGTTAGTAACGATAATAGGTAAATGATAAGTTCTGTGCCATGCACGTACTAAATGATCTGAGCTCGCTTTTGAGGCACTATAGGGAGAGCTTGGGTCATATGCGGTGCTTTCAGTAAACAGGGATGAGTCGTCTGTTTGAATGTCAGGGTGAGGTAAATCACCATAAACTTCATCTGTTGAAACATGATGAAAACGGAAGTTGTTTTTTTTCTTATCATCAAGCTCAGACCAATAGATTCTTGCCTCCTCAAGTAGCGAGTATGTACCTACAATATTAGTTTGGATAAAGCTACCAGGGCCATCAATGGAACGATCGACATGCGATTCAGCTGCTAGATGCATAACAATATCTGGCTTGTATTGACAAAATATACGTTTCACTTCTTTTGCATTGCAAATATCAACTTTTTCAAAAAAATAGCGAGAGTTTTGATTTATGCTGGCTAAAGATTGAAGGTTTCCTGCATAGGTTAATTTATCAACATTTACTACTAAATGTGAGGTAGAATTAATTAAGTGACGAATAAGTGCTGAGCCAATAAAGCCTGCGCCACCGGTAACAAGAATAACTGACATTAATCGCACCTAACTAGGTTGAACTTCCTATCTATCATTGTCTCTATGATAACAATGTTCTTTTTAAACTGACAAGCATAGTTATGATTAAACCTATTACGAGGAACCCATGTGGCATTCGGATCATAATCTAAATAACCATAACGATTACTCAATCTTTCAATACCATGAATCAATGGTACACCAGTAACCGCATAAACTAACATTCCTCTAGCCCATTTGTTACCTCTGAATTGATTAAATTCGTTTTCAAATATTTCTTTTGGAAAGTAAAGTAAGGTATTATTAGCTGTTAGTTTGTTTGTCTGCATAAACTGTGTTAGAGCTAGATTAAATTGATCTAATGGACGTTCATATTTATCAAAGTCAATATAATTTCTATTTGATAGCATTTTATGAATATTTGCATTTAAATTTACGTCTCCCCTATTTATTCGACTAAAATGTAGAGAGTAAAAATTATTAACTACTTCTTTTGTTGAATTTAACCCAAAGTTAAAAGCGTTGTATCTTGTTTTATCTAAAAAGTTAGTAACTAGTAATATTGAAATAATTAGTAATATTTGTATATGTGAATAATTAAAATGAATATAATTTAAAGATTTATTTTCTTTTATAAGTGAGATGTCACGAATGATTGCTTGATATGAAATTAATATTAAGAAACTACTTAATCCATATATAAAATAACCTTTATCAGAAGTAGTTAGATTAGGTTGAATTGTAATTATAATAGATATTGTAATTACAGAAATGATCCCACTTAAAACAAGTGGTTTAGATTTTTTTGAGGATGATACCCAAGAAACTGTGAATAAAGCGAATAATATTAAATAGACTTGAAATAATTGATGTCTGATTATATTAGATTTTAGACTGATAATCGACAAAAATTCCATTATATTAGGAAGTGAAACCTCACTTTGTACTGTTAGAAATGATTGATAGATGGAAAAAAATAATAAAAGGCTAATTCCAAAAATATATACCTTCCAATCCTTATAATAAAGTATCAATAAGGAGAACCCAATAAACATCGAAAACATAAAACCACTCGATATTTTTCCAAGGGAAATTATAACTGCTAAAATAAATAATATAAAATAATCAGAAAGGTTAATTTCCCTTTCAATTGATATAATTTTAAATACATAAGGAGCTGAGAATAATAATGTTATACTTGTAAACCAGAGCCCGTGAGAACCAATTGCATGCCAGGTTGATATTATAATTGGTGTTAAAAATATAACTGATAAGATAAATGAATATCTATTATGATTTTTAGTACTTGTTGCAATAAAAAATACTATAGATGAAATTAGCAAAATAGCCTTGTAAAAATACATTAGGCCATAGCTTTTCCACACATCTAAATCCGTAATCTGAATAAGAATAGAGTCTACAAAATGACTCAAAACATGGTAAACAAGAAGAGGAGTATCATGTTGGCCGATGGATGGAAAACCAAAATTTTTAAAGCTCTGTATAATTGATGCATGGAACACAGAGTCCTGACTCCACCCTAATCCAAGTTCCGCTTCAGTTAAAGGAAATGTAGGAAAGTAACCTAAAAACTGTAAGCTAGGAGAGTTTAGTAGTGCCGTTAAAAATATAGCTGTAATGATTGCCCAAAATAAACTTATTAGGTTGAAATTTTTATAAAATTTGAATGAAGAAGGTGAAAAAATAAGAATAAAAGAACAAAATAAAATTAAGAAAACTATAGATAGTTCTAATATCTTTCCAATATTAAACTGTGTAAATACAAATAATGAATAAATAGTTGACAAAAAATGAAAAATTATAATTGAAATCATAGCAGTTGTTTCAACTGAAAATTTATGTCCAGGAAACATTCTATGAATAAAGTTTTTGAAATTCATGAAATATACCATATATAAATCAAGATTGATGAATATTACGTGAAATATATCAAGATAACAATAGAGAATTCAAAGATTACTCTTCAAGAGCAAAGAGTAGATATCATTTTCTAGTTGAACACTATTTGCAAGTGAAGGGGAGAGATATATAGTTAGTTTTATTATGTAAACAATAAAGTTAATGATATTAAGTGATTGATATTTAATGAAAAATAACCAACTCCAAAGTTGGTGAACGCTTCAGGCTAAGCAAATGTCTCAGAGTTAAGTTAATATAGATACTTACTTTATTTTATCGTAATAAGAACTTAAGAATCATCCTCGTTTACTGACTATTCTTCTGAAACTCACATTATTCTCACCACTTTACAGGTGAGTAAGAATGATGTTGGAGAATGTACTCAGGCAAGTAACGATATTAGTTGTGTTGCAATGCATATAGCTACTAATTTTATAGGAAATGGGGAGCCACTTTTACTAGGCTCCACTTAAACCATAATGAATCGTTTTCCTAGTTATCAATTTTTATCGACTTTCTCATGATATAGCGTTCTATTTGATGCGTTCCAGTAACACCCCAGCCTCCATGTGGTGGGTATATGGGAATTGATCGAACAAAGCAAAACGGGTCACGTTGTGCGTTTCGCATAGAATGTCCAAGTTCTCTTTTAATGTCTCAGGATTACAAGAAATGTACATGATGCGCTCATAACCTTGCACCATTTTACATGTATCAATATCCATCCCAGCACGTGGTGGATCGACAAAAATTGTGTTGCAGTTGTAGCTCTTTAGATCCACCCCCGCATCTTGTAAACGGCGGAATTCCCGCCTCCCTTCGATGGCTTGCGTAAACTCTTCGGCGGATAGACGTAGGATTTGGACGTTCTCAATTTTGTTTGCAGCAATATTGTATTGCGCGGAGACTACGGATGGTTTTGCCAGTTCAGTCGCGAGTACCCGGTCGAAGTTTTGTGCTAATGCAAGAGAGAAATTACCGTTACCGCAGTAGAGTTCAAGTAAGTCACCAGTGCTTTCTTGAGTACAGTCGACTGCCCATTCCAGCATTTTCTCTGCCACTTTGCCGTTTGGCTGCGTGAAGCTGTTTTCAACTTGCTGGTAAATGTAGCTTTGGCCATTTACGTCTAACTTTTCAACCACGTAGTCACGGTCGAGTACGATTTTCATTTTACGTGCACGGCCGATGATGTTGAGGTTAAAACCTTCATCATTTAAGCGCTGCTTTAGTGCTTTTGCGTTTTCTGTCCACGCATCATCAAGTTGGCGGTGGTAAAGCAGTGATACAAGGATCTCGCCACTCAATGTTGAGAGAAAGTCGACTTGAAATAGTTTACGGCGCAGAGCGTCATTATCTTTCATTGCATCAATCAGCAATGGCATCAAGTCGTTAATTAAGCGGCTTGCGGTAGGAAACTGATCCACGCGGTATTTTTCACGCGTTTCTTGATTGAACATGATGTAGTAAAGCTCATCGCCTTCATGCCAAACTCGAAACTCTGCACGCATGCGGTAATGCTGCTCTGGAGATTCAAACACTTCCAGCTCTGGCACATTGTATGATGAGAACATTGTGGTCAGGCGTTCTACTTTGTCGGCCAATTGCTGTTGGTAAGTTTGCGGGTTTACGTCGAGAGTCGCCATTCGGTTACCTTTCATGGTGCATTCAGATAAAGAGCGCAGATTTTATTCAATCCCTCGCGCTTGTCCACCCCTAAACATGAATTGGCACTTTCTGCTCTGTAAAACTATAGCTTATATCAATTCTAACTAGACAAATTATCAATAGCTTACTAGTATGCAGCCTGCTGGTGCTATCTAGAAGTTTAGATGGCCAAAAGGGAATCTGGTGTAAATCCAGAACTGACGCGCAGCGGTAAAAGAGAACGAACACTCAAGAGACACTGCCTCTAGAAAGAGATGGGAAGTCGAGTTAGTAGGGAGATAAACATGCTCTTAAGTCCGAATACCTGCCAGCAGCTGAGCCGGATATTGGGAATCGCTCAGTAGGATTTTCGCGATTTAGGACAAATACAATGAACAAGTCAATTTTAGCGATTGCAGTAGCATCGTTACTTCCGTATGCCTCTTTTTCACACGCTCAAACATCATCTGATGAAACCGTGGTAGTGACGGCCAGCCGTTTTGAACAACCATTGAATGATGTGATTGCATCAACAACCGTGATTTCTAAACAAGAGATTGAAGATATTCAAGCGAAGTCTTTGGTTGATGTGCTCAAACGTGTTCCAGGTGTCGAAGTTGCACAGACTGGAGGCCGTGGCCATAGTGCCTCTATTTTTATGCGTGGTTACAATAGTGATCACGTACTCATTTTGGTTGATGGTGTGCGTATTGAGACGGCAGCAGGTGGGATCAGTTTCAATCACATCCCACTTGGTACTGTTGAACGTGTTGAAGTGATCCGAGGTGCTGGTGGAGCGCTTTATGGTTCCGATGCGGTCGCTGGCGTGATCAATATCATCACCACTTCAACACAAACGAATCCGTTAACATCGGTGTCACTGGGTGCAGGCAGTGACAATCAGCGTGAAGCGAATTTTGCGACAGTACAGAAGTTAGGTGAAAACGGTACGTTAAAGTTAGCGGGTGGTTTTGAAGAAACAGAAGGTTACGACTTTAAAGTACCTGCTACAGGGCAAGATTATGGTTACGAGAGCCAAAATCTACTGGCATCGTATTCTCACAAGTTGTCTGATACCTTGACTGGTTCATTATCTTTACGTTGGTTTGATAACCAAGTGGGCTATGATTCTTTTGGTCAAAAAAACTATGGTTACTCAGAAAACTTGAGTGTCACTGGTGAAGTAAAGTATCAAGGTGATACGCTGACATCGGTACTGCGAGCAAACCAGCAATCGATTGAAAATATCGATTATTTAGAATCGGCCGGTAAAGCTAATGCTGGTACGCAGAAGAACATCAACCTATCCAATCTTCAGTTCTTAAATCAAATCCTGATCAATCAATATGTCACGCTAGGGGCGGGTGCCGACTGGCGTAAAGAAAAGCTGGATGATGACGCGTTATCTTATGGATGGCCTGATGCACTGGCTGGTGAGTCACGTGATACCACAGGCGTTTACACTTCCCTAGATGTGAATGTCAATCAGCTGCAGGTAAATGCGAGCGTACGTCATGACAAGCATGATAAATATGACGACTACACGACATGGTCATTAGGCAGTATGTTCTATGTGACAGAGAAACATGCGATTCGTGCTGCAGTAGGAACGGCGTTCAAAGCG
This sequence comes from Vibrio sp. NTOU-M3, assembly GCF_040869035.1. Classification (NCBI taxonomy): domain Bacteria; kingdom Pseudomonadati; phylum Pseudomonadota; class Gammaproteobacteria; order Vibrionales; family Vibrionaceae; genus Vibrio; species Vibrio sp. NTOU-M3. The sequence continues at coordinate 3,019,826 of NZ_CP162100.1, read as the reverse complement.
CCTAGTTATTCAGACCTCACATATAACGCAGATTTAGAGCCGGAGAAAGCCAATAATCACGAGATCGGCTATATTGGTGACTTTGAGTTATTTTCTGTTGAAGCTACGTACTACAACAATGATGTCGATAATTTGATCATTTGGTATCAAGGTTCACCTTGGTATCCACTTAATGTGGATGCGAAGCTAAAAGGCTTTGAGTTAGTGACTGAGTTCCAGACAGGTTTTATTAATCATACTGTGGTCGCTGAATTTAAAGATCACAAAGACTCTCAGGGTAACAAGCTGGCTCGCAGAGCTGATGAGAATTACAAATGGTTAGTGGATACCTCGTACAAAGATTTCGACTTTAACCTGACTTACACCTACACCGGGGAACGCTTAGGGAATCCAAATGAGTCTTATGACCCAACGAATGTCCTATCCTCAGTTAGTTTGTGGGATGTGTCCGTTGGGTACTGGATTTCTCCTGAATTAGTTGTGAGAGGACGAGTTGATAATTTGACAGACGAAGAGTATCAAACAGCACCTGGTTATAACGCGCCAGAGCGACGCTTCTTTGCCAATGTCAGTTACCAGTTCTAATTAGAACCGCCTTCGGGCGGTTTTTTTATCAGGAATAAAGATGAAGCAAAATGTTATTGTCAGTTGGTCGAGCGGAAAAGATTCCACATTAGTCCTTGAGAGACTGATTGAGGACTCGCGTTATCACGTTGTAGGCCTGTACACGACCTTCGTTCGAGATGAAGTGCCTTTTCAAGGGACCCCTATTGACGTGCTAGAACAACAAGCGCGATTAATTGGGTTGCCACTCATTATGATAGAACTGCCAGAGGTTTTCCCTAGTAATGAGGTTTATCAGTCCAGAATTGTGGATGCGTTAAAAGCGTCGACACTGTCGATTGATGCCGTAGCATTTGGTGATATGTTTTGTAATGGGATTGCGGAATACCGACGCAGTTATATCGAACCAGCAGGGTGGCAATGCATTTTTCCATTATTAGACGAACCGAGCGATAAATTAGCCAAAGAAATTTTAGCTCGAGGAATTCAAACATTAGTCGTAACGACAGACGGTCAGGTATTGTCAGCTGATTATTGTGGCCAGTGGTATAGCGACACGTTTTTAAACCAATTGCCCGATAACGTCGACCCCTGCGGTGAAAACGGCGAATTTCATACCTTGGTGACGAGTAGTCCTTGTTTTTGTGGGGAAATTCAGTTGTCTTTAACTATAAAAGAACAAACGGATCGATTTTGCTATCAAAGATACCACGCGAAAACATTGCCAAATTTGATCGAAACAGTATGATTTGCCCCATCTTGTGCTTGGGGAAGTGGTCGTGTCAAAACAACAAAAGGTATTAATCTTTGATTCTGGTGTTGGTGGAATTTCAGTTTACCAAGAAATTCAGAAGCTATTGCCGCAATTAGATTACTTGTACATTTTTGACAATGAAGCGTACCCCTATGGAGAGCTTGAGCACGAGACGTTAATTAAACGAGTTAGGTGTTTAGTCACCGAACTGGTTGCTGAATATCAGATTGATCTCGTCGTAATTGCTTGCAATACGGCGAGCACTATCGTCCTTCCAACACTTCGCCAATCATTGTCAATACCCGTGGTTGGCGTTGTACCTGCCATAAAGCCTGCCTCCAACCTAGCAAGCAAAGCTGTTGGGCTTATCGCTACACCTGCGACCGTGACACGCCAATATACCAAAGAACTGATCCGAGACTTTGCTCAAAGTAAAACAGTAGAGATGTTGGGTTCGACCCGTTTGGTGGATATTGCTGAAGAAAAATTACGCGGCATGCCAGTGAGTCTATCTGAACTTCAAAAAATACTTTCCCCTTTGGCAGATAATATCGACGTTGCAGTATTAGGGTGCACACACTTCCCCTTGATCCGAGATGAGATTCAAGCAGCATTGGGTGAGCACGTGATTCTGATTGACTCTGGTGAGGCGATTGCACGTAGAGTGCAGGATTTATTAAAAATAGATAGGGCGGATAAAATAGGGGGAAGAGAGATTTTTTCAAGTGCTCCCCCTTGGGAAGAGGAAGCACTGAATAACAAGCTAATGGCCCTAGGCTTTAATCCTATTCGCCATTATCCGATTCTGGATTTTTAGGATCGTTTGCAATACGGACTTTTAATGTCCTTTGCATATAATCCTGTTCATTTAATCCATTAATGGCTGTTTGTGCATCTGATGCAGCCATTACCACGAAGCCAAAGCCTCGGCGTTTTCCAGTTCGTTTATCCTTCATTAATCTGACGGCAAAAACCTCACCGTGTTTAGCAAAGAGATCCTTTACGTGCGATTCATTCGCTTTATAAGGAAGATTTCCTACGTAAAGAGTTTTGGTTGCTGGTGTATCTTTTGTTGGCTCTAAAATTGGGTTGTTTAAAAATTTAAGAAGAAAAGCGGTAGCGACAACGCCAACAACAAAAGCAATTACAGGTGATACTGCAACCTGTGAAAATACGATTCCGCCAATAATAGCTAAGGCGATAACCATTAGAGATGATTTGTTCGAATTCATATAGGAATACAACTTACATATATAGATAAAAGGAAAATGTCTGTTTTAACAAAATAGACACAGGGATCTTACGTATATGCTTGTTGTTTTTCCAATTGATTGATGTGACATGTCTCAAATGTTGAAATTTTAGTCGATAAAATGTGATTTGATGCGTTTTTAATCAAACGGAAAAGAAATTCAAAAAAAGCCTTGTTATTGCATTTGAACTCCCTATAATGCCGCCCCACAGACACGGAATGAGACGGAAGTCACATAGAGGGTCTGGAAAGAGAGAAAAGAAAGTTTGAATAAATGCTTGACTCTCAAAATGGGAAGCGTAAGATACGCACCCCTAACGACGAGGCGCTAAGCGCGGCGGCAGTTAGAAAAGCTCTTTAACAATATAAACCTATCAATCTGTGTGGGCACTCGTTGATGATAATCCAATTAGAAGCTTCGGCTTCAAATTAGGTTTCAATGAAACGAAGTGACCATTGAATCGAAAGATTCAGCACAGTCAATTCAAACATTACATTATGTAATGTTCAGTATTCATTGAGCCGACAAAATCTTAAATTGAAGAGTTTGATCATGGCTCAGATTGAACGCTGGCGGCAGGCCTAACACATGCAAGTCGAGCGGAAACGAGTTATCTGAACCTTCGGGGAACGATAACGGCGTCGAGCGGCGGACGGGTGAGTAATGCCTGGGAAATTGCCCTGATGTGGGGGATAACCATTGGAAACGATGGCTAATACCGCATAATAGCTTCGGCTCAAAGAGGGGGACCTTCGGGCCTCTCGCGTCAGGATATGCCCAGGTGGGATTAGCTAGTTGGTGAGGTAAGGGCTCACCAAGGCGACGATCCCTAGCTGGTCTGAGAGGATGATCAGCCACACTGGAACTGAGACACGGTCCAGACTCCTACGGGAGGCAGCAGTGGGGAATATTGCACAATGGGCGCAAGCCTGATGCAGCCATGCCGCGTGTGTGAAGAAGGCCTTCGGGTTGTAAAGCACTTTCAGTCGTGAGGAAGGTAATGTAGTTAATAGCTGCATTATTTGACGTTAGCGACAGAAGAAGCACCGGCTAACTCCGTGCCAGCAGCCGCGGTAATACGGAGGGTGCGAGCGTTAATCGGAATTACTGGGCGTAAAGCGCATGCAGGTGGTTTGTTAAGTCAGATGTGAAAGCCCGGGGCTCAACCTCGGAATAGCATTTGAAACTGGCAGACTAGAGTACTGTAGAGGGGGGTAGAATTTCAGGTGTAGCGGTGAAATGCGTAGAGATCTGAAGGAATACCGGTGGCGAAGGCGGCCCCCTGGACAGATACTGACACTCAGATGCGAAAGCGTGGGGAGCAAACAGGATTAGATACCCTGGTAGTCCACGCCGTAAACGATGTCTACTTGGAGGTTGTGGCCTTGAGCCGTGGCTTTCGGAGCTAACGCGTTAAGTAGACCGCCTGGGGAGTACGGTCGCAAGATTAAAACTCAAATGAATTGACGGGGGCCCGCACAAGCGGTGGAGCATGTGGTTTAATTCGATGCAACGCGAAGAACCTTACCTACTCTTGACATCTACAGAAGCCAGCGGAGACGCAGGTGTACCTTCGGGAACTGTAAGACAGGTGCTGCATGGCTGTCGTCAGCTCGTGTTGTGAAATGTTGGGTTAAGTCCCGCAACGAGCGCAACCCTTATCCTTGTTTGCCAGCACTTCGGGTGGGAACTCCAGGGAGACTGCCGGTGATAAACCGGAGGAAGGTGGGGACGACGTCAAGTCATCATGGCCCTTACGAGTAGGGCTACACACGTGCTACAATGGCGCATACAGAGGGCGGCCAACTTGCGAGAGTGAGCGAATCCCAAAAAGTGCGTCGTAGTCCGGATTGGAGTCTGCAACTCGACTCCATGAAGTCGGAATCGCTAGTAATCGTGGATCAGAATGCCACGGTGAATACGTTCCCGGGCCTTGTACACACCGCCCGTCACACCATGGGAGTGGGCTGCAAAAGAAGTGGGTAGTTTAACCTTCGGGGGGACGCTCACCACTTTGTGGTTCATGACTGGGGTGAAGTCGTAACAAGGTAGCGCTAGGGGAACCTGGCGCTGGATCACCTCCTTATACGATGATTATTGCGATGAGTGTTCACACAGATTGATGGTTTATGTAGTTTAAGAGATGGAACATCCCCCAAGATGTTCGACTTAGTGTCCCGTTCGTCTAGAGGTCTAGGACACCGCCCTTTCACGGCGGTAACAGGGGTTCGACTCCCCTACGGGATACCATCTTTAAGCGTACTTTCTTAAGTGCTTTTAAAAATGGTTTTCATCAGAAAACATAGCTCTTTAACAATTTGGAAAGCTGACAAATCAACAAATTATTGTTGATTGTAAAGTTCTCAATGTTTGTCTTTATGACAAACACCAAAATAACACATTCAAGTGTTCTTGGAATTTGAGTCCGGCAAAATCGAGTCTGCATCATGTATAAAAATTGCAGACAACTTTGGTTGTTTAACATCAATTCGAAACTCCTTCGGGTTGTATGGTTAAGTGACTAAGCGTACACGGTGGATGCCTTGGCAGTCAGAGGCGATGAAAGACGTAGTAACTTGCGATAAGCCCAGATTAGGTAGTAACAACCATTTGAGTCTGGGATTTCTGAATGGGGAAACCCACGTGCATAAGCACGTATCTTTACCTGAATACATAGGGTAAAGAGGCGAACCGGGGGAACTGAAACATCTAAGTACCCCGAGGAAAAGAAATCAACCGAGATTCCGAAAGTAGCGGCGAGCGAAATTGGATTAGCCCTTAAGCTTTTAATGCGTCAGGTGAAAGTTCTGGAAAGTTCTGCGATACAGGGTGATAGCCCCGTAACCGGCAGCGCATTTTAAGTGAAATCGAGTAGGGCGGGACACGTGATATCCTGTCTGAATATGGGGGGACCATCCTCCAAGGCTAAATACTACTGACTGACCGATAGTGAACCAGTACCGTGAGGGAAAGGCGAAAAGAACCCCTGTGAGGGGAGTGAAATAGAACCTGAAACCGTGTACGTACAAGCAGTAGGAGCACCTTCGTGGTGTGACTGCGTACCTTTTGTATAATGGGTCAGCGACTTATATTCAGTGGCAAGGTTAACCATCTAGGGGAGCCGTAGGGAAACCGAGTCTTAACTGGGCGCTCAGTCTCTGGATATAGACCCGAAACCAGGTGATCTAGCCATGGGCAGGTTGAAGGTTGAGTAACATCAACTGGAGGACCGAACCGACTAATGTTGAAAAATTAGCGGATGACTTGTGGCTAGGGGTGAAAGGCCAATCAAACCTGGAGATAGCTGGTTCTCCCCGAAATCTATTTAGGTAGAGCCTCGGACGAATACTACTGGGGGTAGAGCACTGTTAAGGCTAGGGGGTCATCCCGACTTACCAACCCTTTGCAAACTCCGAATACCAGTAAGTACTATCCGGGAGACACACGGCGGGTGCTAACGTCCGTCGTGGAGAGGGAAACAACCCAGACCGCCAGCTAAGGTCCCAAATTATAGCTAAGTGGGAAACGATGTGGGAAGGCTTAGACAGCTAGGATGTTGGCTTAGAAGCAGCCATCATTTAAAGAAAGCGTAATAGCTCACTAGTCGAGTCGGCCTGCGCGGAAGATGTAACGGGGCTAAGCTATAAACCGAAGCTGCGGCAATGCGATTTATCGTATTGGGTAGGGGAGCGTTCTGTAAGCCGTTGAAGGTGTGTTGTAAAGCATGCTGGAGGTATCAGAAGTGCGAATGCTGACATGAGTAACGATAAAGGGGGTGAAAAACCCCCTCGCCGGAAGACCAAGGGTTCCTGTCCAACGTTAATCGGGGCAGGGTAAGTCGACCCCTAAGGCGAGGCTGAAAAGCGTAGTCGATGGGAAACGGGTTAATATTCCCGTACTTCTTACAATTGCGATGGGGGGACGGAGAAGGCTAGGTGGGCCTGGCGACGGTTGTCCAGGTTCAAGTGCGTAGGCTTAAGAGTTAGGTAAATCCGGCTCTTTTTAAGGCTGAGACACGACGTCGAGCTACTACGGTAGTGAAGTCATTGATGCCATGCTTCCAGGAAAAGCCTCTAAGCTTCAGATTGTAAGGAATCGTACCCCAAACCGACACAGGTGGTCGGGTAGAGAATACCAAGGCGCTTGAGAGAACTCGGGTGAAGGAACTAGGCAAAATGGTACCGTAACTTCGGGAGAAGGTACGCTCTTGACGGTGAAGTCCCTTGCGGATGGAGCTATTGAGAGTCGCAGATACCAGGTGGCTGCAACTGTTTATTAAAAACACAGCACTGTGCAAAATCGTAAGATGACGTATACGGTGTGACGCCTGCCCGGTGCCGGAAGGTTAATTGATGGGGTTAGACTTAGGTCGAAGCTCTTGATCGAAGCCCCGGTAAACGGCGGCCGTAACTATAACGGTCCTAAGGTAGCGAAATTCCTTGTCGGGTAAGTTCCGACCTGCACGAATGGCGTAATGATGGCCACGCTGTCTCCACCCGAGACTCAGTGAAATTGAAATCGCTGTGAAGATGCAGTGTACCCGCGGCTAGACGGAAAGACCCCGTGAACCTTTACTACAGCTTGGCACTGAACATTGAGCCTACATGTGTAGGATAGGTGGGAGGCTTTGAAGCAAGTACGCCAGTATTTGTGGAGCCGACCTTGAAATACCACCCTTGTATGTTTGATGTTCTAACTTAGCCCCATTATCTGGGGTGAGGACAGTGCCTGGTGGGTAGTTTGACTGGGGCGGTCTCCTCCCAAAGAGTAACGGAGGAGCACGAAGGTGGGCTAATCACGGTTGGACATCGTGAGGTTAGTGCAATGGCATAAGCCCGCTTGACTGCGAGAATGACAATTCGAGCAGGTGCGAAAGCAGGTCATAGTGATCCGGTGGTTCTGAATGGAAGGGCCATCGCTCAACGGATAAAAGGTACTCCGGGGATAACAGGCTGATACCGCCCAAGAGTTCATATCGACGGCGGTGTTTGGCACCTCGATGTCGGCTCATCACATCCTGGGGCTGAAGTCGGTCCCAAGGGTATGGCTGTTCGCCATTTAAAGTGGTACGCGAGCTGGGTTTAGAACGTCGTGAGACAGTTCGGTCCCTATCTGCCGTGGGCGTTGGAAGATTGAAGGGGGCTGCTCCTAGTACGAGAGGACCGGAGTGGACGAACCTCTGGTGTTCGGGTTGTGTCGCCAGACGCATTGCCCGGTAGCTAAGTTCGGAATCGATAACCGCTGAAAGCATCTAAGCGGGAAGCGAGCCCTGAGATGAGTCTTCCCTGATACTTTAAGTATCCTAAAGGGTTGTTCGAGACTAGAACGTTGATAGGCAGGGTGTGTAAGCGTTGTGAGGCGTTGAGCTAACCTGTACTAATTGCCCGTGAGGCTTAACCATACAACACCCAAGGGGTTTTGATGGACTCGAATTAAGAACATTGAATGTGTTAAGAACTTAAAAACAGCTTTCCGAATTAAAGAATTTGCTTGGCGACCATAGCGATTTGGACCCACCTGATTTCCATTCCGAACTCAGAAGTGAAACGAATTAGCGCCGATGGTAGTGTGGGGCTTCCCCATGTGAGAGTAGGACATCGCCAGGCTTTAATTGCGTACTTGCTTAGACATTAAGCAAGTCACCATAAAACTTTAAAAAACTTTAGAGTTTTATGTTGACTTTCAACGCAGACAGCGTATTATACGCGTCCTGCCTAAGTGCTAAGGCACTGAAAGCAAAGCTCTTTAACAATATAAACCTATCAATCTGTGTGGGCACTCGTTGATGATAATCCAAATAGATACTTCGGTATCAAATTAGGTTTCAATGAAACGAAGTGACCATTGAATCGAAAGATTCAGCACAGTCAATTCAAACATTACTTATGTAATGTTCAGTATTCATTGAGCCGACCAAAATCTTAAATTGAAGAGTTTGATCATGGCTCAGATTGAACGCTGGCGGCAGGCCTAACACATGCAAGTCGAGCGGAAACGAGTTATCTGAACCTTCGGGGAACGATAACGGCGTCGAGCGGCGGACGGGTGAGTAATGCCTAGGAAATTGCCCTGATGTGGGGGATAACCATTGGAAACGATGGCTAATACCGCATAATAGCTTCGGCTCAAAGAGGGGGACCTTCGGGCCTCTCGCGTCAGGATATGCCTAGGTGGGATTAGCTAGTTGGTGAGGTAAAGGCTCACCAAGGCGACGATCCCTAGCTGGTCTGAGAGGATGATCAGCCACACTGGAACTGAGACACGGTCCAGACTCCTACGGGAGGCAGCAGTGGGGAATATTGCACAATGGGCGCAAGCCTGATGCAGCCATGCCGCGTGTGTGAAGAAGGCCTTCGGGTTGTAAAGCACTTTCAGTCGTGAGGAAGGTAATGTAGTTAATAGCTGCATTATTTGACGTTAGCGACAGAAGAAGCACCGGCTAACTCCGTGCCAGCAGCCGCGGTAATACGGAGGGTGCGAGCGTTAATCGGAATTACTGGGCGTAAAGCGCATGCAGGTGGTTTGTTAAGTCAGATGTGAAAGCCCGGGGCTCAACCTCGGAATAGCATTTGAAACTGGCAGACTAGAGTACTGTAGAGGGGGGTAGAATTTCAGGTGTAGCGGTGAAATGCGTAGAGATCTGAAGGAATACCGGTGGCGAAGGCGGCCCCCTGGACAGATACTGACACTCAGATGCGAAAGCGTGGGGAGCAAACAGGATTAGATACCCTGGTAGTCCACGCCGTAAACGATGTCTACTTGGAGGTTGTGGCCTTGAGCCGTGGCTTTCGGAGCTAACGCGTTAAGTAGACCGCCTGGGGAGTACGGTCGCAAGATTAAAACTCAAATGAATTGACGGGGGCCCGCACAAGCGGTGGAGCATGTGGTTTAATTCGATGCAACGCGAAGAACCTTACCTACTCTTGACATCTACAGAAGCCAGCGGAGACGCAGGTGTGCCTTCGGGAACTGTAAGACAGGTGCTGCATGGCTGTCGTCAGCTCGTGTTGTGAAATGTTGGGTTAAGTCCCGCAACGAGCGCAACCCTTATCCTTGTTTGCCAGCACTTCGGGTGGGAACTCCAGGGAGACTGCCGGTGATAAACCGGAGGAAGGTGGGGACGACGTCAAGTCATCATGGCCCTTACGAGTAGGGCTACACACGTGCTACAATGGCGCATACAGAGGGCGGCCAACTTGCGAGAGTGAGCGAATCCCAAAAAGTGCGTCGTAGTCCGGATCGGAGTCTGCAACTCGACTCCGTGAAGTCGGAATCGCTAGTAATCGTGGATCAGAATGCCACGGTGAATACGTTCCCGGGCCTTGTACACACCGCCCGTCACACCATGGGAGTGGGCTGCAAAAGAAGTGGGTAGTTTAACCTTCGGGGGGACGCTCACCACTTTGTGGTTCATGACTGGGGTGAAGTCGTAACAAGGTAGCGCTAGGGGAACCTGGCGCTGGATCACCTCCTTATACGATGATTATTGCGATGAGTGTTCACACAGATTGATATGTTTATAGTTTAAGAGACGATACTGGGTCTGTAGCTCAGGTGGTTAGAGCGTTCGCCTGATAAGCGAGAGGTCGGTGGTTCAAGTCCACTCAGACCCACCAATTTCCTTCCCAAGAGATTGGCATACAGTATCAACACCTGATGGGGCTATAGCTCAGCTGGGAGAGCGCCTGCCTTGCACGCAGGAGGTCAGCAGTTCGATCCTGCTTAGCTCCACCATCTTTAAGCGCATTCGATGAGTGCTTTTAAAAATGGTTTTCATCAGAAAATCTAGCTCTTTAACAATTTGGAAAGCTGACAAATCAACAAATTATTGTTGATTGTAAAGTTCTCAATGTTTGTCTTTATGACAAACACCAAAATAACACATTCAAGTGTTCTTGGAATTTGAGTCCGGCAAAATCGAGTCTGCATCATGTATAAAAATTGCAGACAACTTTGGTTGTTTAACATCAATTCGAAACTCCTTCGGGTTGTATGGTTAAGTGACTAAGCGTACACGGTGGATGCCTTGGCAGTCAGAGGCGATGAAAGACGTAGTAACTTGCGATAAGCCCAGATTAGGTAGTAACAACCATTTGAGTCTGGGATTTCTGAATGGGGAAACCCACGTGCATAAGCACGTATCTTTACCTGAATACATAGGGTAAAGAGGCGAACCGGGGGAACTGAAACATCTAAGTACCCCGAGGAAAAGAAATCAACCGAGATTCCGAAAGTAGCGGCGAGCGAAATTGGATTAGCCCTTAAGCTTTTAATGCGTCAGGTGAAAGTTCTGGAAAGTTCTGCGATACAGGGTGATAGCCCCGTAACCGGCAGCGCATTTTAAGTGAAATCGAGTAGGGCGGGACACGTGATATCCTGTCTGAATATGGGGGGACCATCCTCCAAGGCTAAATACTACTGACTGACCGATAGTGAACCAGTACCGTGAGGGAAAGGCGAAAAGAACCCCTGTGAGGGGAGTGAAATAGAACCTGAAACCGTGTACGTACAAGCAGTAGGAGCACCTTCGTGGTGTGACTGCGTACCTTTTGTATAATGGGTCAGCGACTTATATTCAGTGGCAAGGTTAACCATCTAGGGGAGCCGTAGGGAAACCGAGTCTTAACTGGGCGCTCAGTCTCTGGATATAGACCCGAAACCAGGTGATCTAGCCATGGGCAGGTTGAAGGTTGAGTAACATCAACTGGAGGACCGAACCGACTAATGTTGAAAAATTAGCGGATGACTTGTGGCTAGGGGTGAAAGGCCAATCAAACCTGGAGATAGCTGGTTCTCCCCGAAATCTATTTAGGTAGAGCCTCGGACGAATACTACTGGGGGTAGAGCACTGTTAAGGCTAGGGGGTCATCCCGACTTACCAACCCTTTGCAAACTCCGAATACCAGTAAGTACTATCCGGGAGACACACGGCGGGTGCTAACGTCCGTCGTGGAGAGGGAAACAACCCAGACCGCCAGCTAAGGTCCCAAATTATAGCTAAGTGGGAAACGATGTGGGAAGGCTTAGACAGCTAGGATGTTGGCTTAGAAGCAGCCATCATTTAAAGAAAGCGTAATAGCTCACTAGTCGAGTCGGCCTGCGCGGAAGATGTAACGGGGCTAAGCTATAAACCGAAGCTGCGGCAATGCGATTTATCGTATTGGGTAGGGGAGCGTTCTGTAAGCCGTTGAAGGTGTGTTGTAAAGCATGCTGGAGGTATCAGAAGTGCGAATGCTGACATGAGTAACGATAAAGGGGGTGAAAAACCCCCTCGCCGGAAGACCAAGGGTTCCTGTCCAACGTTAATCGGGGCAGGGTAAGTCGACCCCTAAGGCGAGGCTGAAAAGCGTAGTCGATGGGAAACGGGTTAATATTCCCGTACTTCTTACAATTGCGATGGGGGGACGGAGAAGGCTAGGTGGGCCTGGCGACGGTTGTCCAGGTTCAAGTGCGTAGGCTTAAGAGTTAGGTAAATCCGGCTCTTTTTAAGGCTGAGACACGACGTCGAGCTACTACGGTAGTGAAGTCATTGATGCCATGCTTCCGGGAAAAGCCTCTAAGCTTCAGATTGTAAGGAATCGTACCCCAAACCGACACAGGTGGTCGGGTAGAGAATACCAAGGCGCTTGAGAGAACTCGGGTGAAGGAACTAGGCAAAATGGTACCGTAACTTCGGGAGAAGGTACGCTCTTGACGGTGAAGTCCCTTGCGGATGGAGCTATTGAGAGTCGCAGATACCAGGTGGCTGCAACTGTTTATTAAAAACACAGCACTGTGCAAAATCGTAAGATGACGTATACGGTGTGACGCCTGCCCGGTGCCGGAAGGTTAATTGATGGGGTTAGACTTAGGTCGAAGCTCTTGATCGAAGCCCCGGTAAACGGCGGCCGTAACTATAACGGTCCTAAGGTAGCGAAATTCCTTGTCGGGTAAGTTCCGACCTGCACGAATGGCGTAATGATGGCCACGCTGTCTCCACCCGAGACTCAGTGAAATTGAAATCGCTGTGAAGATGCAGTGTACCCGCGGCTAGACGGAAAGACCCCGTGAACCTTTACTACAGCTTGGCACTGAACATTGAGCCTACATGTGTAGGATAGGTGGGAGGCTTTGAAGCAAGTACGCCAGTATTTGTGGAGCCGACCTTGAAATACCACCCTTGTATGTTTGATGTTCTAACTTAGCCCCATTATCTGGGGTGAGGACAGTGCCTGGTGGGTAGTTTGACTGGGGCGGTCTCCTCCCAAAGAGTAACGGAGGAGCACGAAGGTGGGCTAATCACGGTTGGACATCGTGAGGTTAGTGCAATGGCATAAGCCCGCTTGACTGCGAGAATGACAATTCGAGCAGGTGCGAAAGCAGGTCATAGTGATCCGGTGGTTCTGAATGGAAGGGCCATCGCTCAACGGATAAAAGGTACTCCGGGGATAACAGGCTGATACCGCCCAAGAGTTCATATCGACGGCGGTGTTTGGCACCTCGATGTCGGCTCATCACATCCTGGGGCTGAAGTCGGTCCCAAGGGTATGGCTGTTCGCCATTTAAAGTGGTACGCGAGCTGGGTTTAGAACGTCGTGAGACAGTTCGGTCCCTATCTGCCGTGGGCGTTGGAAGATTGAAGGGGGCTGCTCCTAGTACGAGAGGACCGGAGTGGACGAACCTCTGGTGTTCGGGTTGTGTCGCCAGACGCATTGCCCGGTAGCTAAGTTCGGAATCGATAACCGCTGAAAGCATCTAAGCGGGAAGCGAGCCCTGAGATGAGTCTTCCCTGATACTTTAAGTATCCTAAAGGGTTGTTCGAGACTAGAACGTTGATAGGCAGGGTGTGTAAGCGTTGTGAGGCGTTGAGCTAACCTGTACTAATTGCCCGTGAGGCTTAACCATACAACACCCAAGGGGTTTTGATGGACTCGAATTAAGAACATTGAATGTGTTAAGAACTTAAAAACAGCTTTCCGAATTAAAGAATTTGCTTGGCGACCATAGCGATTTGGACCCACCTGATTTCCATTCCGAACTCAGAAGTGAAACGAATTAGCGCCGATGGTAGTGTGGGGCTTCCCCATGTGAGAGTAGGACATCGCCAGGCTTTAAATTTAGACTTTAAGTCTAACCAGTGCGGAGCGGTAGTTCAGTTGGTTAGAATACCGGCCTGTCACGCCGGGGGTCGCGGGTTCGAGTCCCGTCCGCTCCGCCATTTATTTAGAAACCCAGTCTTCGGACTGGGTTTTGTTGTTTTAGGCGTATCGATTTTTTCTTTTTAGGGAATGATGCGTCTTGAGCGTAAGCGTCCTGTTCTCTTCCTCTATTTATTTCAAACCTTAACAGATATGCTATTTTTTAGGTTCATTTAGCTTTAAGTGGCTATGAACATATTCTCGAATGAAGGGGAGTACTTCTGCCTCAAACCAAGAGTTTTTCTTTAACCAAAGTGTGTTTCTTGGTGAAGGATGAGGAAGAGGTAGGTACGAGGGCGCCCAGGTTTGCCACTGTTTTACCATTTCAGTAAGCGTTTTAGGTTTCTTATTTAAATAGTAATTTTGCGCATATTGACCAATTAACAATGTCATTCCAACATGCGGCATCATCGATAGTACTTTTTGATGCCAGAGTGGAGCGCATTCTTTTCTCGGTGGTAAATCGCCATTTTTTCCTTTTCCCGGGTAACATAGGCCCATCGGCATGATAGCGATATTTTGGCTGTTGTAGAAATCGTCTTTGTCCAGCTGAAGCCAATCTCGAAGACGGTCTCCGCTTGGATCATTCCAAGGAATTGATGTTTGATGGACACGTGTTCCTGGCGCTTGGCCGATAATGAGTAATCGTGCAGTAGGGCTCGCTTGAATGACTGGGTTTGCGCCAAGAGGAAGACTTCGGTCGCATACTTTGCATATTCTGACCTGTTTTAATAGTTGTTCCAAACCTTCAATACCCTTTACTGAGATCGACATTGTGCATCAGGCTAAAGCCATCACGCCACAGCAGGTAATTTTCTGAGAAGACCTCGAATGCCTGTTCTGGGAAGCTCAATGCAGCAATATGCGGTGTAACAGTGATGTTAGGATGATTCCAAAGAACATCTTCTGGTTTAAGTGGCTCGTGGCGGAAAACGTCAAGGAAAGCATGGGCAATATGGCCAATATCTAATGCGTGAAGAAGTTCTTGTTCCTTTAATACACTGCCACGTCCAACATTAAATAAAACTGTATCCTGACATTCTTTAAGTATTCGGATATCAATCAGATCTTGAGTTTCACTAGTCGCAGGGAGTGTGTTGACCAGAATATTGGCATTGTTTAATGCCAATTTGAGCTCTTGAACGTGAAACACTTGCGAAAAAGGCGAGTCTTTTGGAGGGATACCACTTCGGTTGATGCCGATGACTTCAAGGCCGAATACTTGCGCGACCTTAGCCAGATGGCAAGCGATAGAACCAGTACCTAGTATCACCATTACTTTATTATTTAACGACTCATAACTATGAGGTTGCCAATGTTTGTTTTGTTGCTGCTGTTGATAAGTGCTGAAGTGACGATAAAAAGCGATACTATTCCCCAGTACGTACTCAGCGATTTGCTGTCCAAAAATCCCTTTTACGTTTGTCACTTGGCAATTTTGACTAATTTTGACCTTTTGAAGTGCATCAACGCCCGCATAGATAGACTGTAGCCACTGAAGTTTAGGGAAGTCCGCAAGTCTTTGAGCAGCCAATGGCGGCGATGCAAGCAAAATAGTTGCTTCGTGAGGTGAGTCAGTAATTTTTAGATCTGGAAGCTGTGATTGCTCAAGTAACTGCCGGTACTTTTCATTTTGCTCAGTCAGTATATAAACGGTATGTGTGAAATAGTTCATTGGCTTACTTTTTTCCTTACTGGTTATCAAGTACACTTCCGCTGTATTTTCTGCAACCAACGAGTCACTATGCTACAGAATCCACTCCAGCTTCGTCTTGAAAAGTTCGAACCATGGCAACAAATTACGTTCATGGCTTGCTTGTGCGAACGCATGTACCCTAACTATGCCATGTTCTGTGACAATACGGAATTCGCTGAGGCACGTATTTATCGCGATATTCTCGACAGTGTTTGGGAGCTTTTAACGGTAAAAAATGCGAAGGTGAACTTTGAACGTCAGTTAGAGAAGCTAGAAGAGATCATCCCTTGCTCGGAGGATTTTGACTTCTACGGTGTTTATCCTGCTATTGACGCGTGTGTCGCCCTTTCAACGTTATTACATGGTTTGCTAGATCGCGATGATCTGTATGACAACATGCACAAAGTGAGTCAGCAATCGGTGGTGACTGTGGCACAACTTGAAGAAGCGCAAACGGGTGTGGAAATAACCAATGACAACCAAAAAGAAAATGAAGCGCTATGTGCTGAGTGGGATGTTCAGTGGGCAATTTTTCGGCCACTTAAAGATGCGCAAGAGCGCGATATTGACCTGATCAAAGATCTTCGCTTGGAACTGAGAGAAGAAGGGGTTAGCAATATCGGTATCGCGATTTGATAGAAAGGGAGCTCAAGGCTCCCTTTTTACTTAATTCTCTGACTGCTTTTCGGCAGGTTGAAGGCCATCCTCGTCATCGTCTCGGCTTTCTATCACACCGTGTGTTTTCTTCCACTTCTCCCAGCGTTCAAAAGCAAGCTCTTGCATGTCTGTCGCTTTGTCGGCTTCATCGACAATCTCTTCGCCAAGTAGGTGTTCAAATATATCCTCTAGCGTAAGAATACCTTGCACCGTGCCATATTCGTCGACCACCATTGCCAGTTGGAGGCGGTGGGACATCATCTGATCAAATGCCTTTGGTAGTGGTAGCGTATTAAGCAGCACGTGCACAGGGCGCATCACTGCCCCAAGTTGCTTTTCACCACAGCCAGATTGCTGAAGTTTGAACAGTTCTAATCGGTGAACAAAACCAATGATGTTATCCGTGCTTTGGCTATACACCAAAGGACGGGAAAATGGTGTGTCCCGATGTTCTCTTAGGAAGTCGTTAATTGTGATTTCTGCATCAACGCGAAAAACGACTGGACGCGGCGTCATGACTTGCGTCACGGGAACGTCTTGGATACCAAGAAGGTTATTCAGGATTTTTGACTCACCTTCTGCGAATTCACCACTTTCTTTCGCCAAAATCGCCATGGCAGATAATTCATCACGCATTTTTGGTGCTTGATGACCACTTGCTAAGCGTTTCGTGATTTGTTCTGAGAACCAGACAAAAGGCGTTAGAGCCCAAACCATCCAACGTAATGTTGTTGCTGCCGTTGGAGCCAATTGACGCCAATAAGTTGCACCAATGGTTTTTGGTACGATTTCAGAAAGCACCAAAATTCCCAAGGTCAATACGCCGGAGAATACGCCCAACCACTCGCTACCGAATACAACGGCAGCTTGTGCCCCTGCTGTTGCAGCACCGATGGTATGAGCAATGGTGTTCAATGTCAGTATCGAAGCCAGAGGTCGGTCAATATCTGCTTTCAGTTTTGTTAGCTTGTCGGCTGCCGGGTGTTGCTGTTGCCTCAGCTGAGCCAAATAGCTAGGAGTGATACTTAGAAGTACCGCTTCTAGTACTGAACAAATAAAAGATACGCCAATGGCAATGCTGACGTACGCAAGTAACAGAAACATATGAATCCTATGGAAGTTGATACCGCGACCTAACTTTGCTCCGGTGCAATTATTTGCTCTTTTTAGCAGTTACCGGTATGCCTGGGCATTATTGGTTTGGGTATATAGTGTTCGCTAACAGCCCCGAAATATCAGGCTTCTCGGTCTGTTGGCGATCCATAAATAAGGTCAATTTACCTAAAATACAAGCTTTGTTTTTAATCGGTCGAGTAACAAATTGTGAGTTATTGCTCATATTACGGTTAAAAGTACGTCATGAAAGCGAAAGATCGCTTACAAACCTTTGCCAGATGGGGCATTTATGTTTTAGAGTGAGATGAATTCGATAACATATAAGAAGGGAAACCTAATGAACAAGACCCAATTAATCGACTTTATCGCAGAGAAAGCAGATCTATCTAAAGCACAAGCTAAAGCTGCTCTTGAAGCAACTCTTGAAGGTGTGACTGATGCACTGAAAGAGGGTGACCAAGTTCAACTAATTGGTTTTGGTACATTCAAAGTAAACCACCGTGCAGCTCGTACTGGTCGTAACCCTAAGACTGGTGCTGAAATCCAAATCGCTGCTGCAAACGTTCCTGCATTCGTAGCTGGTAAAGCTCTGAAAGACGCAGTGAAATAATAATTGACGCCAGAGTGATTTATTCATTCTGGCGTACTCGTTTCTTTATGATGAAAAAAATTCTTTTACCTTCACTAATCACTTCTTTTCTTCTTGGATGTTCATCCACTGTCCCAACTTCCAATTTGTCGCAAATTTCTCAATATTCTGGTGGCCAGAACATGGGAGATGCGGTCAGCTTCTATTGGTTTAGTGAGTCTTTAGGCTCCCCATTAGCCTCTGCTGACTATGTCGCTTCAGGAGACTATGGTTGGTATTACACGGATTATCGCTGGGAAGAGAATCGTGTTCGAGAGTTGATTCGTGAAGGCGAACAAGCGAAAGGCAAGCGCGGTATGGTGCCATACCGGGTTCATGTACGCTTTAACAAAGAAGGTGAAGCGGTTTATCAGCAGTACCGTGTTGATGGGAAAGTATTACCTTTGAATCAAGAGCAGTTGCAACGTTACGTTCAAGAAGCGAATGCGACAGCGAACGTCACTAAAAAGCAGGATAAAGAAGGGCTTGAGCTGATACAGGGGTATTGGGATGGCGCTAACTTCGAAACTTGTAGTGGTCAAAGCTATGAAAAAATCGAGTTTAATCAAACATTGCCAAGCTTTGTAGTGAATCGATTGTCGAGCATAGATAGCTATGTTGCTTTCTTGGGTAAGACCCGAACCAATAAAGTCATTGTTGAAGAGTTGTTGATGTTGGCTGACGATGACCATGATTGCATAGAACCTCCCCAACTACTTGAAGAATAATAAAAGGCGCGTATAGCGCCTTTTTTCTTGAATACGTACAGAACACTTAGTGTTAGCTTTGTTGTTCGCGCTCAATCGCACGGTAACCAATGTCATTGCGATGGAACATACCATTCCAGCTTACTTGCTTTGCAAGGGCATAAGCGCGTTCTTGAGCTTCTGAGACGCTATTTCCTAATGCTGTTGCACACAATACGCGACCACCGTTAGTTACCACATCGCCCGCTGCATTGTTTGCGGTACCTGCATGGAAAATTTTCTGTCCCTCAGCTTCTGCTGTTGGTAGAGAAATAACATCGCCTTTCGCGTAGTCAGCAGGGTAACCGCCAGCCGCTAGGACAACGCCGATAGACGCGCGCGGATCCCACTTAGATTCTGCTTCATCTAGCTTCTCGTCGATCGCCATCAAGCAAAGTTCAACAAGGTCTGATTCCATACGCATCATGATAGGTTGTGTTTCTGGATCACCAAAGCGGCAGTTGTACTCGATAACTTTCGGCGTACCCTCTTTGTCGATCATCAGACCTGCGTAAAGGAAACCCGTGTATGGTGCGCCTTCGGCATCCATACCACGTACCGTAGGGTAGATCACTTCTTCTAAGATGCGCTCGTGGATTTCAGGTGTAACAACAGGAGCAGGAGAGTAAGCACCCATGCCGCCAGTATTAGGGCCTGTATCTTTATCGCCGACACGTTTGTGGTCTTGGCTGGTTGCCATTGGTAGCACACTTGCGCCATCCACCATAACGATGAAGCTTGCTTCTTCACCATCAAGGAATTCTTCAATTACCACGCGGCTGCCCGCTTCACCGAATGCGTTACCAGCCAGCATGTCTTTGATTGCGTCTTCTGCTTCTTTAAGCGTCATCGCGACAATTACGCCTTTACCTGCTGCAAGGCCGTCTGCTTTAACAACAATCGGCGCACCTTGCTCACGAACGTACGCTAGTGCAGGCTCAATCTCAGTGAAGTTTGCATAAGCAGCGGTTGGGATGTTGTGACGCGCTAGGAAGTCTTTAGTGAAGGCTTTAGATCCTTCTAGCTGTGCAGCTGCTTGAGTTGGGCCAAAGATTGGTAGACCCGCTTCACGGAAGGCATCAACCACACCAATCACAAGTGGTGCTTCTGGGCCGACAATTGTTAGCTCGATTTTCTTTTCTTGTGCGAAAGCAACCAGCTCAGAAATGTTTTCAACGCCGATGTTTACGTTCTCAAGCTTTGGCTCAAGCGCTGTACCTGCATTACCAGGTGCAACGAATACTGTCTCAACGTTTGGGTTTTGTGCTGCTTTCCAGCCTAAAGCATGCTCTCGACCGCCAGCACCAATGATTAATACATTCATTTATTTATCCTTTGATAGCTGCGCCATATTGCTTATCTCTGTGTCGAGCTTGCTCATTTATAGTTATAAACTCCGCGAGCTCTCCTTGACCTTAACAATATGGCTTTGCTCTAAAATAAAAATGTTTAGATTAGGTATCTCAAAAATTACTAATACTTTTACTCAAAGTAGTTGGTGCTGTGGCTAGGCAGCAATTGAGCCCATCCCCGGGAGCATAGCCCGCTATGTGACCGGGGTGGGCAAAAGCAGCTAACGACGCCACAGTGCCAAATACGAAGAGAAAATTAGTGACGGAAGTGACGCATTCCCGTAAAGATCATCGCCATACCATGTTCATCTGCTGCTGCGATAACTTCGTCATCACGCATAGAGCCGCCAGGCTGAATCACACACTTGATACCAGCTTCTGCTGCTGCATCGATACCATCACGGAATGGGAAGAAAGCGTCAGATGCCATTACGCTACCTGCAACTTCTAGACCTTCATCAGCTGCTTTGATGCCTGCAATTTTCGCAGAGTACACGCGACTCATTTGGCCAGCACCGACACCAATAGTCATATCGCCTTTAGAGTAAACAATCGCGTTTGATTTCACGTATTTCGCTACCTTCCAGCAGAATAGCGCGTCTTTTAGCTCTTCTTCTGTTGGTTGACGTTTAGAAACCACTTTAAGGTCATCGAGGCTTACCATGCCTTGGTCACGGTCTTGTACCAGCAGGCCGCCGTTAACGCGCTTAACATCAAAGCCAGTCGTCTTCGTTGTCCACTCACCACATTCTAGTAGGCGAACGTTCTTCTTAGCTGCAACTACTTCAATCGCTTCAGCTGATACAGAAGGGGCGATGATCACCTCAACGAATTGGCGCTCAACGATAGCTGTTGCTGTTTCTGCGTCTAGCTCTTGGTTGAAGGCGATGATGCCGCCGAAAGCTGATGTTGGGTCTGTTTTGTATGCACGGTCGTAAGCTTCTAGGATGTTGCTACCTAGCGCGACACCACATGGGTTCGCGTGCTTAACAATCACACATGCTGGCTCGCTAAACTCTTTCACACACTCAAGGGCTGCGTCTGTGTCTGCGATGTTGTTGTAAGAAAGGGCTTTGCCTTGGATTTGGCGAGCGGTTGAAACCGATGCTTCTTCCGGGTTTGCTTCAACATAGAATGCAGCTGCTTGGTGGCTGTTCTCACCGTAGCGCATGTCTTGTTTCTTCTCGAACTGCTGGTTGAAGGTGCGAGGGAACTTGCTCTCTTCGTCACCCTCTTTGTTCTCACCGTAAGATGGAACCATAGTGCCGAAGTAGTTGGCGATCATGCCATCGTAAGCCGCAGTGTGCTCAAATGCTGCGATAGCAAGGTCGAAGCGGGTTTCAAGCGTAAGAGATTTGTCGTTAGCGTCCATTTCAGCGATAACACGTTCATAGTCGTGTGCATTCACCACAATAGTCACATCTTTGTGGTTTTTCGCCGCAGAGCGAACCATAGTTGGACCACCGATATCGATGTTCTCAACCGCGTCAGCTAGCGTACAGCCTTCTTTTGCTACCGTTTCCGCGAATGGGTATAGGTTTACCACCACTATGTCGATTGGGTTGATGCCGTGCGTTTCCATCACTTCATCATCTTGACCACGACGACCTAGCACACCACCGTGAACCTTCGGGTGAAGTGTCTTAACGCGACCGTCCATCATTTCTGGGAAACCAGTGTAGTCAGAGACTTCGGTTACAGCGATGCCTTGCTCTGCAAGCAGGCGAGCCGTACCGCCAGTAGATAGGATATCGACACCGCGCTCAGCAAGAGCTTGTGCAAACTCAACAATACCTGTTTTGTCTGATACGCTGATAAGCGCACGGCGAATAGGACGAGCGTTGTTCATGCTTCCATTTCCTCAAATTCATGGAGTTAAACTAAAGATATTTGCCAAAAATGAACTTGTTTTTACCTCTTGGGGTAAAATATTGGCCAGTTTTGGTAAAGACCTTTTCAACATCACCGGATGGTTAGAAAGTAGGCTCCCAATTTGATGGCGCACATTCTAACTAATTTATTACAAAAAAGCTTGCGCAATCGTTTGGCATCTCAAAAATAATTGCAAAAATCTCGATTTACGACGTAAAACGTAACGAGATAGTTAATAAGGACCTTTATGTTTCAGATAGGCGAACTGGCAAAGCGATGTGGTGTTACCACGGATACGCTGCGTTTTTATGAAAAGAATCAGTTAATAAACCCGGCTGGCCGCAGTGAGTCAGGTTACCGGCTCTACAGTGATGAGAATCAAAAGCAGGTTAGCTTCATTCTTAAAGCGAAGGATTTAGGGTTGAGTTTGGAAGAGATCAAAGAGCTTTTGGAGATCAAACTGGAAGCGACAGAGCATAGCTGTGCTGAGGTCAAAGCAATAACATCGGCAAAACTGGCACTGATTGATCAAAAAATTACCGAGCTCACCCGAATTCGAAGTGCATTGAAGAAGATCAATGATGCATGCTGTGGTCATGACAATGATGATGCCAGCCATTGTTCCATTTTAGCCGCACTTGAATAATCGTTGAGCTATTGCTTGGTTTTCTTAACCTAAGATTGCATTTTTAACGGCTTGCTTTAATAGGTTCAGCGCACGATCCCTCTTATAATCTCGCCTTTGGTCGACTCGCATAATTATTCCTGCCGAATGCTGGGTCGATTCCGTCCTACAGATACGAGAGATTCATCATGGTTGGAGTCTATTTTCAGATCAACGACTGGGTATTGAGCGTTGATGAGAATAAGCTGTATCGACAGGACAGGGAGGTTTGTGTTGAACCGCGTCTTATTAACTTACTGCACTTTCTTGCGCAGCATGCCGGTGAAGTCTTTTGTCGTGAAGAGCTGATCCAGTATGTCTGGGATGGTGCTATCGTGACCGACCAAGTGGTCACCCAATCTATTTTCGAACTGCGCAAATTACTGCGTGATGGACGGGAAGAAAATCTCAACTACGTTGTTACCGTACCCAAGCGGGGTTATAAGTTGGTGGCAGATGTTGAGAGGTTGCCAGCAGAAGCATTTCATCATCGACGTGTACTGGAACCTGTAGCTGAGCTGGTCACGACCCCAGAGATAGAAATGCAAGCCGTTGCTGCTGGGTCAGATATAACTTTTCCAGCTGGGCCATTAACGCGCGCCGTCTGTCAGATATCGAAAGACAATCAAAAGAAAAAGCGAGAAACCACAGGTCAGCTTAATCGCTGGTGGCTTGGTTTAATTAACTTGGTTTGGATTTCGATACTGATCATCGCGACCGGACTGTTCACCTATAAGCAATCCGAAGTCAAGATCACTCAGGTCATTGATACCCATCTTATTGAATTCAAATTTCAAGATGATTTACATCAAGATAGTCTAAGTGATGAATTGGCTGACGGGATTGCACAAAAGCTGATGTCGGATATTACGCAGGTGAGCAACTATCGAGTCATGTTGCATAAAACGGCATTTACATCAGGCATAATTCCCGGAAAGTCGGTGATTGTCCGAGTACAAAATGACGGGGACAGTCATTTTCTTGAAGTGGAATATCGTAATAACTCGTCAGAGTCGGTCTTATTCAGCCGTCAATATGCCTTGACCCGCAGCCATCTGACTTCGGTGATGCGCCAAGCTTCAGTGGACTTAATGCATGTATTGAAAGTCGATAATATTGAGCACAAAGCCGATGTCCTCAATTCAGGGTTACCTACTGACTCAAAAGCATTGGAGTTATTTGTTCTGGCGAATCACTATCTCAATGTTTCCGATGTGGATCAGTTCCGCCATGGTATTGAGTTGATGGAGCAGATCGCAACCATAGAGCCGGACAATTTATATGTACAAGCTGAATTGCTGATCGCCTACCATGTTCAACATGCATTAGATGCTAACCAGCCATTACCGCAACAGCGGATCAACACGCTAAGTTCTGAACTCGATGCAGGCAGTTATCGCTTAGCGGGTAATATCCAACCACGGATTTTCGAAGCATTAGCATTGCATGAAACGGTCAATGGGAACCAAGTGGCCGCAAAACAATACTTACAGCGGGCGTTAAAACGACGGGATTCGGTGTTGTCTTATGTGCTGAAGGGCAAACATAACGAGTTGGCCGGAGATATTGATGGAGCGAGTGAAGCATATAGTGAAGCGTTTTACATTGATACTTCAATTGAAACCTACATGTTATGCGAGAACCTTGTTTTTCCGAGTAACCTCAAAGCGATAGATTATGCGATGTATCGCTCAGTACACCCTTCCGTGGTACGTGTTATTTAATTAGTAGTCATCAGCGATTACAGTGCTTCGTTGTTGTAACAAGCCTCTGCTTCGCAGAGGCTTGTTTGTTTCCCTCATTTAAACATCCAATTAGACCTTATTATTCATCATTCAAATCTATTATTAATTGGTACGTCATTCTAAGTGCTTATTTTTAATGACTTTTAATGTGATGAAGCTCGTTTTGTTTGCTTGTTATTATTGATTTGATGATTTTGTGTGATATTCATAGCCTATAAGAATATTAATATCCGAAATTCATTTGATTATGAATGGCGGTAGCGTGCCTAAATAACAATATATTGGTGTTGTCTAATGAGTAAAATCAAAGGCTTAATTTTGGTTTTGTTGCTCTTGATAACCTCGTTCACGCTGATTCACTATATCAATACAACGTCGTCACCTGATCTTTCCGAATCATCTGATGCTCCTGTGGAGCGCTCTGAAATGGTACAAACCCATACCGAGCCCCAACTTAGCTCAGATGCAAACTTCCCATCGCCAGTTATTCAACTACAACAAGTGGTTGCGCATGGGCTCGTTACCGCGGAAAACCCTAATTTGCCTTTGCTTCAAGGAGAATTAGAGGACTTTTCACAACGTAATATTGATAACAAACAGCACCCTCTTCCGAACGAGCTTGTCGAGCTTAAAAAACGATTAGAAAAGCTACAGTCGCAATAAAAATTATCTATTCAGCGGCAAAAATTCTGTCTATTTAAATAACACTCCTTCAGGAAGAAGGAGTCTATAAGCAGTGGTTTAATATGAAAAATTCCCCAACATATCGTATCTACATCCATTGTATTGCCTCGTTACTTTTGGCAATTTCCTCTTCTTCAGTGCAAGCACTAACGCCAAGTGCAGATAAAGCCATTCAGCTTTCTGGTGAATTTGCAGCGTCTGGCGGACAAGCGACTTACTCTTTGCCGCTTTCCGTATCGCCTGGGCGTGCTGGTCATCAACCCTCTTTATCTCTGGAATACCGAAGTGACTCACCCAATGGCCCTCTGGGTATGGGGTGGAGCATTGGAGGGCTTTCCAATATTTCACGTTGTGGTAAAAACTTAGCCAAAGATGGTCGTTGGGGCGGCGTTAACTTTAATGCTGATGATCGTTATTGTCTCGATGGGCAAAGGCTGATTGCGGTGTCAGGGAGAGATGGGGAAAACCTGACGGAATACCGCTTAGAAAATAACGGCTATTCGAAAATTGTCTCTTTTGGTCGCTCAGGTAACGGCCCTTCCTATTTTAAAATTTGGCGTAAAGATGGCTCTGTCTACGAATATGGTGCTACTGCGGATTCTCGCGCTGAGCTGCCAGGGCAAGCGCATGTGTATAAATGGGCTGTCAATAAAATTACCGACACTAGCAAACAAAACCACATCAATATTTCTTATGCGGAAGACAGCACAAATGGTACACATCGTATCAATGAAATGAGTTATGTCGGGGGTAAAGTTAAGTTTGTTTATGAAAGTCGAAGTGATGCCACAACTCAGTATCTCGGCGGTTCACTTTTAAAACGAAATCAGCGTTTATCGGAAGTAAGCACTTATGACAGTGCAGGAAGTAAAATTGGTTCCTATAAAGTCACATATCAGTATTCTGCTGGTACTTCTCGCTCACAAATCAAATCCTTAAAGTATTGCGCACAGTCTAGCTGTTCGACCGACATAAAGTTCAGCTGGAGCGGGCGCGATAAAGTAAGCCTAAATAGCGCAGTAAGCACTGGCTTTAAAGCCCCTCGGTATTTTGATAATGATGGGGATGGCGTGAGTGAAGTTTATGGCACGGTATCTACCCAGGCAGACGGCAAAATGAATGTCAAAGATCTTAGTGGGAAACTATATAACGGGCTAACGTCATATGCATTAACTGGGAACACATTTTCACCGAGTATTGCTAGAGATACCTGTACTTCAAACGTTGCATCATCATTTTCAGATGGTAACGGAAGCTTCGGGAACTACTGTCAGTTTAGCGCTTGCTCAGGAGAGCAGTGTCGTTATGGTTCTAATGGTGTCAATTACGGTGACTTCAATGGGAATGGCACTGAGTCGGCGCAATCAGGCTATTCGGCAGTCGATATTAATGGTGATGGGATTGCTGATAAGCATAAATTTGATATTCCAAATGGTAGTTACCGTTATCAGATAACTGGGAGTTCGTTAAAAACACTTCCTTCTGCTAGTGGACGGGTGCTAAAAGCTTTTTCTGACGTCAATAACGATGGTTATTTAGACGTAGTGATGGGGTCGAGCACAACAACTGACAATTTATATCTGTATTTGTTTAATGGTGTGGCATATACCGAACCACAAAAACTAAACCATCAGGTTAGCCACGAAGACTCGATCTATTTTGCTGATATTAATAATGATGGCTACCCAGAACTTGGGTATAACCAGTCATTCTATAAAAATGTAAATGGCACAATTGGTAATACTGTCCTTCTAAATGCTGGAGAAAAAATATTTTCGACGCAAGATATTAATGGAGATGGATGGGTTGATATTCTGACTCGTGCAGATACAACAGTATTGCAGCTAAGGTCAATTGCAGTGGCTGGTGAAAGTGTTATTGATCATACGAACGCACATATAAAGCACTCTACCGCCTACGCACAAGACAAGATAACAACGATTGAAGAAGTCGGCGTTGAATTTACTATTAACTATAAACCGGCAGTTGATGAAAGTGTATACACCAAGCCATCAAGTGTAGGTTCATATCCGGTTAAAAATGTCACACCAAAGCGCTACTTAGTAGCATCATTCGAAAAAGCACCGAAGGGCTACGGAAAAACAACGTACAGTTACCAGTATCAAGGTGCAAAAAGCCATCAAAAAGGTCATGGGTTTCTGGGTTTTAACAAGATCACGAAAACCATTTCCGGTGAAGTTACAACCAAAGTAGAAACGGTATTTGTCCAAGACAATCAACTCCTAGCTAATGGTAAACCTCTCCAAGTCAAAGTTTTTAAAAATGACACGCTAATATCTGATACGCAGTATGAATATAACGTCACGACACGTGATGGGTACAACGCGAAGTACTATCAGATATATGCGAACAAGGTAACCAAGAAAAAATATGGGTTAACGAAGGGGAAGGTAGAAAAGCTAGAGGAAAAAAGCCGAGCTCTAGATCGCTTTGGTAACTTAACACATGAAAGCACCGTTATCTCTAGTGATTTAGAAGGGGCCGGAAAGTTTGAAACTTCCAGCGAATTTAGTTATGTATCGACAGGGGTTAACAAAAACCACCATATCTATGACATAACAAGTGTTAGTAATATTAGTAATCTACCTCAGCTGCTTTCTGGTTATAAAGCGGGTTTAAATAAGTATTGCGCCGCCAACGGGGATATTTATTTTAAACCGAATGACCATATTGTTTTGATTCATAGTGACGTTGATATTCCTTTGGTATTACAGCGATACAATGACTATTACAAATATCAAGTTACGTCACACCATACTGATTTAGATGGGTTGACGGCCTATCAAGGTGAACTGGTTCAAACTACCGCATCAGCCTTTAATTCTGCTAATCCTGTATCTTGTGGTAGTTACACTTATAGTGACTCAGATGGTGACGGGAATATGGAGTTTAGCTCCACTAAATTAACGCGTACCGAGTTAGTAAGTGAAACGGGTGACAACTTCTGGCAAGTTGGCGCTGTGAAAGAATCTAGTACGACAATCAAAGATCTTTCAGGCATTACGCCACTTAGCCGCACTGTAGTTAATCAGTTAAATTACGACTCAAACGGCTTCTTGCAAAGTAGTACCACAACTAGCTCTGATTATGAGTCTGGTTCTTTAAGCAGTAGTGCTAAATCAATCACACAAAGTTTTGAGTATGATCAATGGGGAAATGTTACGAAGCAAAGCTCCTCAGGTACTGATCTACCTGAGCGAACAACCAACACCCGCTATGACGAGCAAGGGTTAACTGTTTCATCACTCACGAATGCCAAAGGGCATACAACCAATGTCTCTTATAACGCTCAAGGTCTGATTACCGAAAGTACCAGCCCTTTAAAAGCGAGAAAGACCAGTTTTACCTACGATGAATACTCAAGACAGAGAACCCAAACCCTACCGGGCAAGGGAAATATTAACAATACAGAGTATTGGCTTGCAGATAAGTGTCTGAATGCAACGCCACAAACAGTAAGCTGTGTTGTTACAAAGCCAGCAACCGGTGGGCAAATCATTACTCATTTCGACTATGCTGGTAGAGAGGTTCGTAAGCTTCACTCTGGTTTTAGTGGCAAGTTAGTTGTTTCAGACACAATCTGGGACCGTGATGGACGCAAAATTCGAATGACTCGTCCTCAATTTATTGGTGCCGTAACTCCTGCCCCATATGTCACGTTTAGTTATGATGCTTTGAATCGAGAAATAACGAAGTCAGAGCCTGCAAACCGTGGTGGTCGCGCTGAATTTACAACTCAATATGATGGTTATAAAACCACCATTACAGACGCGCGAGGGTATAGTCACAGCACTGTAACCAATGTGTTGGGACATATTCTTCGAAAAGATGAACCTCTTGGTGCATTCCAAACTTACAACTACTACCCAGACGGCAAACTCCGCACCAGTATAGACTCTGACGGCAATACCACACATATTCGCTACGATAACTTAGGCCATCGTAACTATCTTGATGACCCGGATATGGGGAAATGGTACTACACCTACAATGCTGCCGGAGAGCTGATATACAAGCGCGATGCTAATGGGGTAGAAACCACAATTAAATACGATGCGTTAGGACGTAAAACTGAGCAGAAAGATGGTACAAGCGTTTCGACATGGCGATATGATGAGCGTGGTGCAATTGGAACGCTATCTGGCTTCAGCGGTAACGGGAATCAAACCGACTATTACTACAATGCTCAGGGATTATCAGAAGAAATTACAGTTCGTGTGAACAATGAAAAGTTCAGCACACACTATTTTTATGATGATTACGAACGTGTCTCGAGAGAAGTAAGGCCAAATGGGGTTGATACCACATTAGCAGGCACAGCGACATTGCTGAGAACACAAAATAGTAGTGATCGTCTGGCTGTTGAATATGTTTACAACCCATACGGCTATGTTTCAGCTGTTCGTAGCCCGAAAACCTACGCGGATGACGCATTTACTAGTGCCAGTTTCCGTGAAGATATTAGGCAGCTTTTGAATCAGGCTATTGCACAAGCCCAACAGTATCTAACGAAAGCAGAACGTTACGCTACTCAAGAAAGCTTCTTTGCCAACAAGGCGGCAGAATATGAACGTGAAACCGTTAACGTTCACAACCTAGATACCTCATCCCAAGCACTACTAGGCAATGGTTATCGCTACAAACAATGGTGTAATACGCAAGGAGAATGCTTCCTTCGCCCTGCGACGTGGGTTATTTTGCACGATGACGTATCCATTCCTTTAGATATCACCTTAGAAGGAGCCATTTACAAGTTAACTACAACACTCGCTAATACCAGTAAGCCCGGTATCCGAGATTATACTGCGACGCTTCACTCTGTTAGTGCTAGTGAGTTTAACAGTTTGCCATTGACCGCAGCGCATGACTTCTTGCTCATGGACTATGATGGCAACGGGCAAAAAGATCTCATGAGCCAACGAGATATTTACGTGGCGAAGGCTGATAACGATACACGTCAGGAATTATTATTTGCAGCAGACGATCTGTCTGAAGCCGCAACCATTGCGGGTAGTAGCTATAAGTTTTATACCGAGCTTGCAAGCAAACTCATCAACTTATCTGAGGAAGTAGCCAAACTGAGTGGCCTTTATTGTGATTTTGCCAACCAGCTTGGTGGGACACAAATTGATGCATCTTTACGTACTGATTGTGCCAACACACAGCAAGCGAGCCAAGCTGACCACCTCAATACCATTCTAACTCAATCAGAGTTAGAAGCTTCATTAGATAACCCAGCTTACATATATTATTGGCAACGTCGAGAAACCGATGCTTATGATCATACCTTATCGGAAACCTTAGGTAACGGTTTGGTCAATACCTACAACCACGATGCCAATACTGGCAGACCAAACTACATCACCACTCATAAAGGCAACATGCTG
The DNA here is from genome assembly GCF_040869035.1 of Vibrio sp. NTOU-M3. Classification (NCBI taxonomy): domain Bacteria; kingdom Pseudomonadati; phylum Pseudomonadota; class Gammaproteobacteria; order Vibrionales; family Vibrionaceae; genus Vibrio; species Vibrio sp. NTOU-M3. Next base: position 2,989,510 of record NZ_CP162100.1, on the reverse strand, counting down.
TTTGATCCTAAATTATCAGGCAGTACAACCGCAGGAAGAAATATCCGCTTTATTGAATACCGATATGATAATCATAACAACGTGACGTACCGTTATGACGAGCAGCTCGGGATTACGGATACTTGGAGTTATGACGCGTTAGATCGTGTTGTTAACAATAATGTCTCGCTGGCAGATAAAAACAGACATGGCTTAAACAACCCTGACTTCTCTGGCTCCACCACATTCCAATACGATAAGTTGGGTAACATTACCTTCAAATCTGGTATTGGTGATTATCACTATAGTGGGCAAAGTGCAGGCCCACACGCAGTAACCAAAGCCAATGGCCTAAACTACCAGTACGACAAAGCTGGTAATATGCTCAGAGCCTTTGCTGATAATGTCAGTGAAGATGAACGAGTGTTGGAATGGTCTCCATTTAATAAGCCAATCAAAATTACTCGGGATGGGCATACCGTTGAGTTTACTTACGATGCAAACCACAACCGTTATTTGAAGAAAACCAGTGAAGGAATTGAAACATTCTACTTTGGTAAATCTTACGAGCGTGTAACTGACACCAATACGGGGGATGTACAACACAAGCACTTTGTTTATGCAGATGGGAAGCTCATTGCACTGAATACCCAAATCAAAGGTGCGGACGACGCTCTTAAAGATAAACAAATACGTTATCTTCATTATGATGCGCTGAATTCCGTTGACATGATCACTGATGGTTATGGGTTGGTGGTTGAGCGGCGAAGCTACGACACTTGGGGTAAACAACGTAAAGTGGCTTGGCGAGAAGAAGGGCCGCTTGAGGTTGTACAGCAAGCGATCACGAACCGGGGCTATACAGGACACGAAGAGATTGTTGAAGTTGGCCTAGTGCACATGAATGGGCGGGTTTACGATCAAGAATTAGGTCGGTTTATTAGCCCAGACCCTATTGTTCAAGCCCCATTTGTTACCAATAGCTTTAACCGTTATGCGTATGTGTGGAATAACCCACTGAAGTATATTGATCCTACAGGGTATCGATTAGTTGAAGGTGCTGGTAATGGTGATGGGCTTGGCCAATATGAACCGCCAAAAGAAAATGATAATGGTAATGACGATAATGATCCTGAGCCTGCCCCTAATCCTCCAAGCGGCGGTGGTGAAGGTGCTGGTGGTAGCGGCTCAGGAGATGATAGACCATCAACCCCACCAGAAGAAAATCAGGAATCTATAGCTGAACCAGAGACACCAGCAACACCTAAATCTCCAGGAATGCCTGATGAAGAAGATCCTAACGCGCCTGAGGTTCCGGAAGAAGTTCCAGAAGAAAGCTGGAGTTGGAGTGATTTCCTTGATGGTGTTAATGAAGTGCTCGATGTTGCAGGACAAATTCCTGGCATTGGTATTGGTGCCGATTTACTGAATGCTGCGGTATACTTAGGTAGAGGGCAAATCGGCAATGCAGCTTTATCTGCTGCTGGTGCTGTTCCTGGAGTTGGTAATGCAGCCACAGGGGTTCGAATTGCGAATCGGGTTGCGAATCGGGTTGCCAAAGGGGTAGATTATTCGCGCCCTTCAGGCTATAGAGCTGGTGTAAGAGACAAAGTTTGGGAGAGTGCGAAAGAAACTTCTACTGGGCAGGTTAGAGATCCAGCTACAGGTCGTTTTATGAGCAAAGATAAAGCTTGGGATATGGGACATAAGCCAGGACATGAATTCAGAAAACACAAAAAGAGTGCTGAAGAACGTGGCATTAGTCGAAAGCAGTTCTTAGACGAGCATAATAATCCAAACAATTATCGTCCTGAATTACCTAGCTCCAATCGAAGCCACAAAGGTGAAGACAAGACTAATAGTTACTTTGGTCCTTAAGAATTTAGAGAGAACTTATGGCAGAAATAAGTGAAAGCAATAAAATCATAGCAAGGGTGGCTTTGGCGGCATTTGGTGGGAAGCCAAATGTTGCTGCATACTGGGACGAAGCTGAGAAACACAGTGTAGACTTGCTGACATGCAAAGATCAGCCTCAAAAAGGAGTAACTTCATATTCCACGATAGGCTTGTCGGACAACCCTATTCACAATGATGGTGTTGAGATTGATCTCAGAGTTGAGTTTGTGGGCGCTTGCTCCAATTCTATTTCTGACTTTGGAAATATAGTTACGACGGCTGCGTTTTGTGTCATCAATTCAAAGTGGCCTTGTTCTCCAGGAATGATTTTCCCTGATATAGTTGATATGTATAACTGTTCGAAGACTCTAAAGCATTTAATGCTGGTATCCCCTTTTCTATGGGAAGATAGATTACAGACGCTTGAGTTAGATAGTAAAACTGTTGCGTGGCTCCTGTTAATCCCAATTTCGGAAGCAGAGTACAAGTATGCGCAGTTGGAGGGGGCGTCGATGCTTGAGGCGTTATTTGAGGAACACCAAATCGATATATTCGATATTAACAGATCTTCTGTAATCTGATTTTATTCTGATATAGCTTTGTTTATCGAGGTTTTTTAAAATTTATGAGACTATAACAATAGTGAATGGGCTCAAGTCTTACACTTTGCTATCAAGCTAGATGCTCTGTTGAGTTCTATATTTTTCCGCTCAATCCTCAGGAAGACGAATCTCTATTCAAATGAGAGGAAGCGTATCAAATGTTGAATGGGGTCAGGTCTTGTACTTTGCTATCAAACTAGATGCTTTGTTGAGTCTCATATTTAAATTGTAAAATCATACTTTACGGCACATTCTAACTAGTTTGTTTTTGATCTAAAAATAAACTAGTTAATCCACGTATTAAGTTTGGTTTTATCAGTTTATGTTGTAAAAAAACAGTGGAATAATAACTTCTGGAATGTTTTGAAGCTCCAGAAATCCACAAAGTATCTTTAATACGAACCATTTTACTATATTAAAAATGATGTAATATCTATAAACGACCTAGTTTTTTTTAAAGGAAATGAGAGTGAAAAAGATAATTTTGTTACTTCTTGCTTTTATTAGCCAACCAAGTTTTGCTGATATTACTTGCCACGGAAAAGTTAAGAACATACTTCAATGCTCTAATGGAATAATAAATATTCTCACTGATTATAGAAATGACTATACCGTTATTTGTGATATTGATTCTGATAGAGGGAGTATAAGCCCATAAGCTTGTAAAGGTATGCTAAGTATTTTACTTACTTCACATTCTGCTGGGAAAAACATTTCTGTTTACTACTCTGGTGATCAATATACTTGTAAAAATCTCCCTGCTTACAGTAAAGTACCTTCACCAGTGTATGTAGGGATTAGTAATCCTTAAAAATTCAATATCAATAAATACCAACCTAATTATTTAAATGCTGATTTTATAATTATTGGTTTAGTAATATATTTAGATTATTATTAAGAGTTTCGCTTAATTTTCTAATGATTACTGGTTGTTTCTATACAAGAATGCTTTTACTAATAATAGACACCAGTCTATAAATACTGCGATATAAATATGGTTAACATCTTATTTTAAATGGAAATAAAAACACAGTTGGATTATATTATGAAATTAAAACTATTCATTGCTTTATCATTATTACTTAGCACCAATGCTTTTGCTAGTGCTCCAACATGCTCTAGCACCTATGGTGGTTATTGCTCTTATGTAGGAATGGTTGAAAGAATTTATGTAAATTCTGGTAACTTGATTCTTGTTTATTTTGATGCGCCAATGTCGGAATCTGAGCCGGGTAAAGCGGGAATGGATGTGACTAATCACACGGCCGCTGCCATAAAAATTAATGACAACCCAGATTTTGCCAAGTTATTTTATTCAACTGCACTTGCCGCTCAATCTTCTGGAAGAAGAATTTCTATGCACATGAGAGGAAGCGTATCTGGATTCCCCAAAATAGATCGTATATGGCTTGAAAAGTAATGTTGCTCATTTCAGTTTCATCGAAGGAGATAAAAGTGAAAAAAAACATTCTACTATTAATGTTATTGGCTCCTGCTTTTGTTATGGCAAACAGTACTCGCGAAAGTTCTGGTAGAACAACGATCACACGCGTGCTTTCTTATAATGAGTTTGGTGCCGGTGATGCAGTGTTCCAAGTGGCAAACCCGGGTTCTCAGTGTTTTGGCTACTGGATAACAAAAGGAGATCCTGGTTTTGAGGCTAACCTTTCAATGATTATTGCGGCTTATCAAGCCAAATCGACCGTCATTGTTCATGGACTTACAGCAGAGAATAAAAAATGGGCAGGGAGTAGCCACAACTGGTGCAAGCTGTATGCGATAGAATATCGTTAGCCATACAATACTTACCTCAATAAAAAGCCCGCGTTTATGCGGGCTTTTTTTGATCTTAGCGCCAACGAAACTTAGACAAATATAAATAGGGTTTAGGCGCGTATGGAACCATCGGCATTTATTGTGTTGACAAATATTATCTTAATGCTTTGGTTTGTTTGCTTTTTTCTTTACCTTCTTACATGTTTGGTTTTCATCCTTTTCCTACAGCTATTTGCTTGATTCCAATGCGAAAGTTATTCGATGTTTGAGGTTTGTTCCACAATAATGATTGATGCTTAATTCTAAAGTTACCAGTTAAGGGTTTAATGGTTTAATTTGCATATAAACTTAATCATTATGTGTGATTGTCACGCATAGATTGGAACTGTTATTCCAAAGGATTGGAGAGTCGTTTATGCAGAAAAAACTTCAAACATACCGTCAGGCTCTGGGTTTTCTTTTATTGGGTGCTGTTGGGCTTATTTCTGGTTGTGCAGGCAGTAACGGTCAGCTAGCCAGTACGCAAAGTTCACCGACCACCATTCACTATGAATTTACGGGCATTCCACCGTTGTATTTTGGTTATGGTTCAAGTGTACCTCTGACCAAAGAACTTAGCTTAACGGCGGCGCATGTTGCGAAGCTCAATTTTGCCAATGTTGTGGCTTATCACCCAACCTGCGATCTCGCGATCATTGAATCTGATAATAGTCAGGCGGTGTTACCGACACTTGGTTTTGTACGTCAGGGGGAGTCGGTCTTTACCTATGGTATGGATGGTTTTGGTGAGATGCTCACGGGCAAAGGCACTTATCATTTAGACCTCACCTTTGCCAATCGTCAATACTTAGAAGATTGCCCAGGTAGTGTGATGGATGCACCTATTCGCGGCGGTATGAGCGGTGGTGCAACATATAACGCGCAAGGTGAGCTGGTGGGTGTGATCACGGCGATGGCGAGTAAATGGGATACGCGCTTAGCCAATGGAAAAGAACTGCCTTACGATAGATTGAGTTTGTTTGTTTCAATGAACTATGTTCAAGACTGGCTCAATAGTGAAGTGCAAAATTATTACTTTGATACTGCCTATGCACTCAACTGGAGTTTAGATTCGACGCAGCTTGTGAATGCTGAATAACAAAAAAGCCTGATTTTTAATCAGGCTTTTTTATTTTTTAACGCGTTATACCAGTACTGGCGATGCATTTCGCCACTGGCCATGTCGCCATCGTCTTAAACAGATAGCGCAACGTAGATATTCGTCAATCAAGAGTGCAACCCAAACGCCAATTAAGCCATAGTGCAATGGTATGGCAAACAAGTAGACCAATGGTAGGCAAACACACCACATACTGATGATGGATAGCGACACGGGATAACGCGCATCACCAGAGACGACAAGACTATTGACCACCACCATATTGATGGCTCCAGCTGGGTGACGCAGTAAATCAATGGCCAAAAGTGTGGCTCCTAGTGCCAGGATATCTGGGTTATCGGTAAAGATACGAAAGGCGTAATCTGAGCCTAGCCAAATAAGCAGAAGCATAGTCGCACTGCCAGTCACACTGATAAAAATACTTTGTCGGATCTGTTGTTCGATTTGCTGATACGATCGTGCGCCCAGCAAGTGAGAGACGATGATCCGGTTACCGACTCCGATGGCTTGCGAGAAGATCACCGGGATCAGGATCAGGTTCAACGTGTAAATACGAGTTGAGATCGCTAATGCACCTAAAGAAATCACAGTGACGGTAATAAAAAAGCGGTTGAGTTCATAAGACATCGGCTCCATGGTCGCGGGAAGGCCAATTTTCAAGCACTGCTTTAGGTAGGTTTTCATATCGCGCCATGAGCCACTAAAGTCAAAGTTGACCTGTTTTTTAACGTGAACAAAATACATCACGAATGCTAAACCAACGAGGTAAGAAATTGCAGACGCGAGCGCAACATATTCCACCCCAGTGAGCCCTAGCCCAACATTGCCAAACAAGAACAACATATTGAGAAGAATATTCAATCCATTTGCCAACAAGGTGGACAGCATGTTGAGTTGGGTCCAGCCATTCACGTTTAAGATACTGCCATAGCCAATTTGAACAGCTTTGATCAACAATGCAGGGGTGAAAATTAGTAAGTATGCGGCGGTTAGGTGGTTCATTTCATTGTTCAGACCCATCCAACTACCAATATGTTGGTGCAGCATTAAGTAAGCCGCCATGACGGCCAAACCCACAATGAAATTGAATACCACGGTATAAAGATAGTTTTTAGGTAACTGCTGATTGAGATTAGCTCCAAGCATCTGCCCCAAAACACCGGTCGTCCCGATAGAGAGTGAATGCAAGATCACGATAGGAATGACGATGACGGGCATTAATGTTCCGATGGCTGCCGCAGACTGCTCTGAAATCTGGTTGAGAAATAGCACATCAGTGAAGTTGATCAGATAGGTTAGCAAGACTTCGAGAAAAATGGGCCAGGTGATCCGTATCAGCCCTTTCTCCACGGCCTCAGTATTATGTAGTGGCTTCACGTCCTTATGTTTCACATTGGCTCTCTTTATTTTTTGTTATTGAAGGAGGAGCGGGGCAGTCATTTACCCCGCAATGTTCTAACTTACCAGCGGTCAACACCTAGCAGCTTTCGTCCGAGTGGGGTGAGCTCTGGTCGTTTGTAGGGCTCTGGATCCATCTGACCTTTTAAATCGCGATGGCACTCTGGTGCGCGCATGTCCATAAAGCATTCGATGCGTTGTGCTCGGTCTTGAATAATTTCCACCGGAATCGCTTCAGGATCTTCCGCCTTAAACATACTCACAAATTGGACGAAGCGTGGTTTGTGATAGTGGTTGCTAACACAGCCATGGGGTAAGCGTGCATCCCAAATGATTAAGCTGCCCGCCGGTGCTTCAATCGGCACGATATCGTCACTGGAGAAGTCCATTACTTCTTCAAGGAATAGCCCCTTGCTGTGAAAGCGATTTAGCTTATCCATATGAGGGAATGTCCCTTGCTTAATTTGTTGAAAAACCTGTGGCACACACGCAAATGCACCTTGCTTGGCATTTGTATCGTTGAGGTAGATAAGCCCCTGATAAAGGTGGTTTGGTTTTTGACGGAAATCGTAATCCCAGTGCATTGGGTTGGCATCCTCACCATAGGCTTCTAAGTCGTAGCGACATGGTGGGCGAAAGGAAGCGCGATCCATGGTGACCCATAGTTGCTCTTCTTCTAAAAGGTGACGAAATGTTTGATACACACGCGGATTTTGTCGGATATCCCAAAAACTGGGATGTTGATGCATCGGAACCAAGCCAATGGCGTTGAGAGGTTCAGCTTTGTACCATGTTGAAGGTTCAGATTGTTTGACTTGCAAGAAGTCACAGATTGCCTCTATGGCATTGGCACATTGCTGATCTGAGATGATATTTTCGACAACAACATAGCCGTTGCGCTCGAGATCATCCTTATGTTTTTGAGTGAGGAATGGGGCTTCAAAAGGTAGCGGAAAGTCTACCGAAACAGGCTCTCTTGTCGGAGAGTTTGTATTGATTAATTGCATTATAGTTTTAACCTAGATTACTGACATTGATATTTTTGTCGCTATGTTAAAAGGCTAAGCAGTTCGGTAACAGGTTGGAAAGTAACAGTTTAGTTGATAAATAGTGATCGCTTTCTTCGGTTTCGATTACCAACAAAGGCAACATTTGTCGTGAGATAAGCTGAGAATTGTCCCGCATTGATGAACTAATACCTTGCTTAACTGATTAATTGGTAAGGGAATTCATATAGTATTTGGATGTTACATTCCAAGATGTAGGGAATTCTGTTGGACTATTTTTGTTTTGAAAAGATAAACGCCATATTGTCACCGCAGCGCTTGTATATCGATAGCTCGATGTTTGCTAAGCAAATGGGATTGAATCTGATTAAATACCGTAAAGCGACGGTGAGTAGCCAATCTTTAATGGCGAAAGCATTCGGTGTTTCTTTAGCGCAGTATCGGAAGTATGAAAAGGGGGTCGATCTTCCTAAAATGCATTCTGTGGCGCGTTGGTCCATCATTACTGGTGCTCCAGTGTATTTACTGCTCTCTGATACTGAATACGCGCCGTATCTCAACCTGTCTCATTGTTATTGGCAGCACTCGCCATTCTTTTGCACTGTTTCACACGCTAATGAAAACACGTTCCAGTCGCTGCTCAGTTTAAGTAAGGAGATCATGGGAAATCGAGAGGTTAGTGAACCTTACCCACACAAGGTTCCGAGTTTGCAGGATGTTTTACAGGACATTGATAGCCACTATTACGTCAAAGTCGCACGTAATATGAAGTTCATTCGCCAGCACCTTGAATTGACTCAAGAGCAGGTGTCAGAGCTGTTGGATATTTCTGATACCACTTACCGTCAATACGAAAAAGAAGTGAATCAACCGCGCATCCCTTTCTCATTCTTTGCCTTATCCCATGCAATCTTCCAACTGGATGACCAATGGAATAAAACCGGCTCTTCAGATTTTGCTCGTTTTAATCACCGGAAGCACTGGCGTTTAGAGCAGCTTATTCCTTTGATTAACCAAGCAGACAGCGATCAACTTGAAAAGGTCAAAACCTTATTTAACTCTGTGGCGAAAGGGTTGATTGAAGAGCAGTTGCAACATTCATTAAGTGAGTATTGTCAGACATAAAAAAACGGCGCATTACGCGCCGTCTTTTTATGTGCTACTGCAGGAACTAATTAGTTCATGCCGTATTTTTTCAGTTTCTTGCGAAGAGTACCGCGGTTGATACCCATCATAGTTGCTGCGCGAGTTTGGTTACCGCGAGTGTACTGCATGATGGTGTCTAGTAGTGGCTGTTCAACTTCAGCTAGAACTAATTCGTATAGTTCTGTTACTTCCTGGCCGTTTAGTTGTGCTAGGTAGTTTTTAAGAGATGCTTTAACAGAATCACGTAAAGGCTTTTGAGTGATTTGATCTTGTGACGTCACTGTAGTTACTGTTAATGCTTCTGAAGTCAGATTTTGTTCGAACATATTCGGTCTAGCTCTTCTCTAATTATGATGCAACGTTATGCCTGTCATATTTGTCGTTGCAGCGTTGTTGACTGGATAAATGCCTCTATTCAAATAGAAAACCTATGTTCATAGAGCTGAATTTATTTGTCGCCTCGCTGAAACTTCAACTATCTAGGCTAAATCAAAGTAACCTTCTAACGCTTCAAGTTGCAGCTCTGCTGCGTCAATAGCGTTGAAGGTACGGCGAAACTCACTCGCTTGTTCATGTTCTTTTAGGTACCAGCCAACGTGCTTACGCGCGATGCGAGGACCCAAATACTCTCCATAAAAGTCATGCAGAGCGTTTACATGGCCAAGCAGTATGCTTTTCACTTCCTCTAAAGGAAGCTCAGGCATAGTGGTGCCGTTTTCCAAATAGTGTTGGATTTCCTGAAAAATCCACGGACGACCTTGGGCAGGGCGTCCAATCATTAAAGCGTCTGCACCGGTGTACTCCAGTACAAATTTGGCTTTTTCCGGGCTATCGATATCACCGTTAGCAATAACCGGGATGGAAATCGCCTGTTTTACCGCTTTAATGCTGTCGTATTCTGCCTCTCCTTTGTACATACAGGCTTTGGTTCTGCCATGCAGAGCAAGCGCTTGTATGCCGCAGTCTTCGGCGAGTTTAGCGATTTGGACACAGTTTTTATTTTCTGTATCCCAGCCAGTTCGGGTTTTGAGTGTCACAGGGACATCCACTGCTTCTACTACCGCTTTCAGCACCTGTTCAATGATGTCTGGAAACTTGAGTAGTGCAGAGCCGGCTAGCTTCTTATTCACTTTTTTAGCTGGGCATCCCATGTTGATGTCGATGATTTGCGCACCGTTTTCAACACTGAACTGAGCAGCCTCAGCCATTAGCTTTGGATCAGAACCCGCAATCTGTACCGAGCGAATGCCCGATTCACCTTCATGTACCATGCGTTGTTTTGATTTTGATGTTTTCCACAGCTTAGGGTTCGAGGACATCATTTCACTGACGGCCATTCCCGCACCATAGCGAAGACACAACTCACGAAACGGTCTATCGGTGACGCCGGCCATTGGGGCCACGATGAGATTATTCTTAAGTTGATAGTTTCCGATTTTCAAAACATCAATCACAGTTCTGTACCAGCAAGGGCGCGCATTTTACGCATTTTTTTACTGCGTGAAAAGACTATTATTTGAGCATTTACAATTTGTTTTTGTAAATTGTATGAATTTCAAACAATTATCCGTTATCGCGATCCATGCAATTTAATAAACTGATGGCTGAAACGTAAAAATTGCCAATAACAGAGCAAAAAATGCCAATTTGTGGTAGCACAAGAAATAAGCATTTTATGCTGTCAATGGCACTAATTCGTAGCCAATTACATGGTTAGTCAGGGGGGTATTACGCGTTTTTTTGACCCGAAATTCGACACCATTCGCTTTGTTCAACGATTGGGTCAATGGCCATTTCATCGCGGTAATAGTTAGCGACATCTTCTGCTTGAGTGTCTAAGACACCAGACATTGCCAATTGGCCATTCGGTTTGACAAGACCTTTAATGATAGGAGAAAGCTCGCGTAGTGGCCCTGCAAGAATGTTGGCAACCACGACATCGGCAAGCAAACCTTCCGGTTGATCTTGTGGTAGGAATACTTCTAATTGCTCAGCAACGCCATTGCGCTCTGCATTATCTTTTGAAGCCAGCAGTGCTTGCGGATCAATATCGATCCCGATCACTTTAGCGGCGCCAAGTTTGATCGCTGCGATCGCGAGGATGCCTGAGCCACAGCCGAAGTCGATTACGGTTTTACCAGACAGATCTAAGCCTTCGAGCCACTCAAGACACAGTGCTGTGGTTGGGTGTGTTCCGGTACCAAATGCTAGACCAGGATCGAGCATCACATTGACAGCATCTGGCTCAGGGATATCACGCCAGCTTGGGCAGATCCACAGACGTTCACCAAACTTCATTGGGTGGAAGTTATCCATCCATTCACGTTCCCAATCTTTGTCTTCTAGTTGCTCCACTTTAAAGGCGAAGCCTTCAGGAAGTAACTGGCTAAGCTTTGCTTGTTCAATGATGAAATCAGTGTCCGCTTCCGCGTCATACAGAGCCAAGATATCGGTATCACCCCAAAGGCGAGTTTCACCCGGAAGTGGTTCAAATACTGGCGTGTCGTGAGCGTCTAGGAAAGTGACAGACAAAGCGCCCGTTTCTTCCATTAACATATCGCCGATCTGTTCAGCATTTTCATTGGTCGCATTGAGTTTGATTTGAATCCAAGGCATGAGTATGAGCTCTTAACATTGATTGATGTGATTTGGCGCAGAGTTTAGCAGGTTTTAAGGCTATTTACCCATCAATTACAGTTTATAAATTGGAATAATAAAGCCCAGCTTCTTAATGAGTTGGGCAATATAGCTAGCAAGATGAGAGGTTAGTCATCAAGGCTTAGTGCTCCAACTCCTGAACCTGCACCTGGGTCATCAACGGCAACTAATGTTGTAATGGAACCGCCAGTCAGGTTAAGCAATAGCGGTCCAACGGCAATAACATTGCTATTGTTGGCGGGCGTAATCATTATGTAGACATCGCTCGGCGTGATTGGTAGTAATCCTGAATCTCCTTCATAAGGGATATCTTCCAGTATGATGTCATCATTACTCGGAGTAGCATCACTACTCACATAAATATCGACTGTCCCCGCTAAAGTAGAGGCATGAATCGCACGCAGTTTTGCTTCTGTTGCTACCCGTCTTGTATCGTCTTCAACAACATAGAGTTTGTCGTTGCTGAGGCCATCCCCCAAGTCACCAATTGCAATCGCGGTATAGCTGGTGTTTGCTGCTAAATCGGCGGTAAGAGCAAGGTCGGCAACAAAGGTAGATGTACCTGTGACAGCGACAGTAAAGGCGGTTGAACCAGCATCAAGTGCTAAGTAATCAGTTTGATCTTTAAATTCGAGGTTTGATAGTGGACCAGGGTTGGCTGGAGCTGCACCATCCACGTACACATCTACTCCTGGTGCGTCTGAAATACCGTGAACAACGCGAATATCAGCGCCGCTGTTGACATCCTGAACCAGTAAAGAGCTGTCGCCAGTATCAATTAGTAAGGAGACTGGTGAAGCACCTGCTGAGGTGTTGTCTGTGGCTGCGACGAACCAATCGGAACCGGCAGGAACATTGACGGTTCCAGAGTCAAAAAACACGGTTGTTGGGTCGTTTGGATCAGTGATACGTACTTGATAGTCGCCATCGGGTACGTCTACAGCAGGCGTGACACCAAGGTAGGAAACATCATCGGCAAACGGTGTAGCGAGTGATAGATCATCGCCTGGAGAAGTTATGAACACATCTACCATAGGTGCATCAGGTGCTGAGTGCATAACTTGTACTCTTGCTTCACTCGGCGTTACATCTTCTCGCGAACTTAATTGAGGGCCAAAGCCTTTACCATCAGAGTCATCGGATGCCACTTTACCTGTTGCCACTAAGTTGTACTCAGACGTATTCGCTAGATTAAAGTCTGCTGGGCCAATTACGGTGGATGTTGAACCATCAGCCAAAATAGCATCCACTTGAATAGTTCTTGTACCCGCTTTTACTTTGAGTGCTCCTGAGCTTTGTTGATAGTCCACACCGCTTAAAACCGTTTTTCCATCTATAAGCACATTCACTTTGGGAGCATCAGGTGAGGCATGATAAACCCGAAGTTGGGAGTAGAAGAAATTGTCTGATTTGCAAGCAGCAAGAGTTCCTCCTAACAGAATTGCCGCAATTGTTTTGTGAAAGAGAGTCATGGTGGTTTCCTTGTCGAGTATTGGTACTGACAAATACGCCACTCAGTTTAGAAAGATCAGAAAATATTGTGGTTAGTTACATTGAAATTCTGAGCTTTAATGTGTGAAATGTAGGTAGAACAAAGGCTTATTTAGATAAGGCTATAAATAAAAAATGCCCACCGAAGTGGGCATTTTGAGTAAGAATAACAGTAACGCTTACTGTAGACCGAGTTTCTTCTCTAGGTAATGAATGTTGGCACCACCGTGTTGGAAGTTTTCATCATTCATAATGCTTTCTTGTAGAGGGACGTTCGTCTTAATACCTTCAACAATCATCTCACCCAGTGCGTTTTTCATGCGTGCAATCGCAACGTCACGATTCTCACCGAATGTGATCAGTTTGCCGATCATTGAATCGTAGTGAGGTGGCACTGTGTAACCCGTGTAGATGTGTGATTCCCAACGAACACCCATGCCGCCTGGAGCGTGGAAGCGTTCGATCTTACCTGGTGATGGTAGGAAGCGCTCTGGGTCTTCTGCGTTGATACGACACTCAATCGCATGGCCGCGGATCTTAATGTCATCTTGAGTGAACGACAGGGGTTGGCCCGCTGCTACGCGTAGTTGTTCTTTGATAAGGTCAACACCAGTTACCATTTCTGTTACTGGGTGCTCTACCTGAATACGGGTGTTCATTTCGATGAAGTAGAACTCGCCATTTTCGTATAGGAATTCAAAAGTACCTGCACCGCGGTAACCGATCTCGATACATGCACGAGTACAACGTTCACCGATGTACTTACGCATCTCTTCAGTGATACCTGGAGCTGGTGCTTCTTCAACAACTTTCTGGTGACGACGTTGCATTGAACAGTCGCGCTCACCTAGGTGGATAGCACCACCTTGGCCGTCAGCAATCACCTGAACTTCAACGTGACGAGGGTTTTCTAGGAATTTCTCCATGTAAACCATGTCGTTGTTGAATGCCGCTTTTGCTTCGGCACGAGTCATTGCGATTGCTTCAACGAGTTCACCTTCAGAGCGAACAACACGCATACCACGACCACCGCCGCCGCCAGAAGCTTTGATGATTACTGGGTAGCCAATACGTTTAGCATGTGCTTTGTTTTTCGCTTCGTCGTCGTCCAGTGGACCGTCAGAACCTGGTACACAAGGAACGCCCGCTTTCTTCATTGCAGTGATTGCTGACACTTTGTCACCCATCATGCGAATAGTGTCAGCTTTAGGGCCAACGAAGATGAAGCCGCTGCGCTCAACTTGCTCAGCAAAATCTGCGTTTTCTGACAGGAAGCCGTAACCCGGGTGGATTGCTACTGCGCCAGTCACTTCTGCAGCAGAAATGATGCGAGGAATGTTTAGGTAGCTGTCGATACCACGAGCAGGGCCGATACAGATTGCTTCGTCTGCAAGCAGTACGTGTTTTAGGTCACGGTCAGCTGTTGAGTGAACAGCGACCGTTTTAATACCTAGTTCTTTACATGCGCGAAGAATTCGAAGTGCAATTTCACCTCGGTTCGCGATGACTAATTTATCTAGCATAAGAGAGAGCCTCTATTATTCGATAACAACAAGTGGTTGGTCGAATTCAACTGGTTGGCCGTCTTCAACTAGGATAGCGGTAACAACACCAGACTTGTCAGCTTCGATTTGGTTCATCATTTTCATTGCTTCAACGATACATAGCGTGTCGCCAGCGTTAACTGATTGACCAACTTCGATGAAAGATTTCGCGTCTGGACTTGGAGAACGGTAGAAAGTACCTACCATTGGAGAAAGAACTTGGTGGCCAGTTGGAGCCGCCGCTGCAGGTGCTGTTGCTTCTGCTACCGGTGCTGCCGCCGCAGTTGGTGCTGGTGCCGCTACAGGTGCAGGCGCGTACTGAACAGGTGCCGCCGCTGCAGCTACACCATTACGGCTGATGCGTACAGACTCTTCACCTTCAGAGATTTCTAGCTCAGCAATGCCAGACTCTTCAACTAACTCGATAAGCTTCTTGATTTTACGGATATCCATGTTTCTTTCTCTTTTATCTTGTGAATAAGACAGCCCTTACTGGGCTGCAGAGTGTGTTGTGTTACTGTGTCTGCAAATGGTTTATGGCAGCAGACAGAGCGAATTCATAACCTTGTGCGCCCAAGCCGCAAATCACTCCTTGCGCTTTATCAGACAGGTAGGAGTGATGACGAAATGGTTCACGGGCGTGCACATTCGATAAGTGCACTTCGATAAATGGGATAGCAACACCAAGCAGGGCATCACGTAATGCAACGCTGGTATGGGTAAAAGCAGCTGGATTTATAATAATAAAATCGGCTTTACCATAATTGGCATGGATTGCTTCAATCAGTTCATACTCACGATTGGACTGAAGATGTTCTAATTCAACATCGGCCTGATTCGCTTGTTCTTTTAGCTTGTCGATGATCTGATCAAGAGTTTGAGAACCGTAATGTGCCGGTTCGCGTAACCCTAAAAGATTAAGATTAGGACCATTTAGGACAAGAATTCGTGATTTTGCAGCCATTGTGTCGACAACTTCCTATTTCGTGATACGAACTGGAATATTCCCATATTATCGGGTATTCAGGCTAATTTTTTGTATTAAAAGTTAGCCAATATTACTAAATAGACCCAGATTATAGCTAATTCAACGCAAATCGCAGCAAATTACTGGTCTAATCTCCCGATTGCAGAGCTGATTTTTGTAACCAAGATAACAAAAAAACAATTAACCATGACTAATGTGTGGTTAAAAATGTGCGAAAGTGGGAATTATTCTTAAGGAGTAGACAGTTAGTGTCAGCATGACGGTAAATTGCGGAAATAAAAAAGCCGCCACATGAAGTGGCGGCATGACAGGAGCGTGATGCTCTTCGATTTAAACCAGTTCGGCTTTCTCTGCGATCAGTTTATCAACCACACTTGGGTCTGCCAGCGTTGAGGTATCACCCAAGTTACTGGTATCACCGGTTGCGATCTTACGTAGGATACGACGCATGATCTTACCTGAACGAGTTTTTGGCAGGGAGTCAGTCCAGTGCAGGACGTCTGGTGTCGCAATT
The DNA here is from genome assembly GCF_040869035.1 of Vibrio sp. NTOU-M3. Taxonomy (NCBI): domain Bacteria; kingdom Pseudomonadati; phylum Pseudomonadota; class Gammaproteobacteria; order Vibrionales; family Vibrionaceae; genus Vibrio; species Vibrio sp. NTOU-M3. The sequence continues at coordinate 2,973,352 of NZ_CP162100.1, read as the reverse complement.
GGACCTATTTCTTTACGTACCCAGTCTTTTACTTCCTTATGCAGCTCTGCGCTTGGGATCTCGCCATCATTCAGAGTGATATAAGCGTAGATCGCCTGACCTTTAATATCGTGTGGGATCCCGACGATTGCTGCTTCGGCAATTTTGGAGTGTGCTACTAGTGCCGATTCTATTTCAGCCGTACCCATACGGTGACCTGAGACATTCAATACATCATCAACACGACCTGTGATCCAGTAGTATCCGTCTTCATCACGGCGTGCACCGTCACTGGTAAAATACATGCCTTTAAAGGTTGAGAAGTAAGTCTGTTCAAAGCGTTCATGGTCACCATAAACCGTGCGCATTTGGCCAGGCCATGAATCAAGAATGACCAAGTTTCCTTCTGCTGCGGTCTCTTCGATGATGTTGCCCATGTTATCGACAAGTGCTGGCTGAACACCAAAGAATGGACGTGTTGCTGAGCCCGGTTTTAGATCCGTTGCCCCTGGTAGTGGCGCAATCAAAATACCACCCGTTTCGGTTTGCCACCATGTATCAACAATCGGAGATTGCTCATTACCTATGGTTTTGTAGTACCACTCCCACGCTTCAGGGTTGATGGGTTCACCAACCGAACCCATGACACGTAGGCTAGAACGAGATGTTCCTTCAACAGCTTCATTGCCTTTTGCCATCAGAGCGCGAATCGCGGTTGGAGCCGTATAAAGGATGTTCACTTGGTGTTTATCGACCACTTCACTCATGCGAGCGGTGCTTGGGTAGTTTGGCACGCCTTCAAACAAAATAGTTTTTGCGCCATTGGCGAGTGGGCCATAAATGAGGTAAGTGTGGCCTGTGATCCAGCCAACATCAGCAGTACACCAGAATGTTTCCCCTTCCTGATAATCGAAAACATACTTAAACGTCATTGTAGCGTAAACCAAATAGCCACCCGTTGTGTGCAGTACGCCTTTTGGCTTGCCTGTTGACCCTGACGTGTACAGAATGAAAAGTGGGTCTTCTGCTTTCATCTCTTCTGGTGGGCAATCTTCAGAAACATTCGCAGTCGCTTCATGCCACCAAACATCGCGGTGTGAATGCCACTCAACGTCACCACCGGTGCGTTTCAGTACCACAACTTTGTTGATGGTTTTGACTTCTGGGTTGGTTAGCGCTTCATCTACATTCTTTTTCAAAGGAACGGCACGGCCTCCACGAACCCCTTCATCGGCAGTGATCACGACTTTCGCATCAGAATCGATGATACGGCCGGATAGGGCTTCTGGTGAGAAACCACCGAAGACCACCGTATGTACAGCGCCAATACGAGTACATGCCAACATGGCAATCGCTGCTTCAGGCACCATTGGCATATAAAGGCAAACTACATCGCCTTTATGTACCCCTTGCTCTTTTAGTGCGTTCGAGAACTTACACACTTCTTTATGCAGCTCATTAAATGTCAATGTTTTATCGTCTGCTGGATCATCGCCTTCCCAGATGATAGCAACATCATCGCCACGCTCCGCGAGATGGCGGTCGATACAGTTTGCTGACACATTTAGAGTGCCGTCTTCAAACCAGCGAATATCAACGTGACCTGTATCGAATGAGGTATTTTTGACTTGGGTGAACGGTTTAATCCAATCAACGATTTTTCCATGCTCGGCCCAGAAGCCCTCTGGATCACGCACAGACTGTTGGTACATGGCTAGATAAGTTTCATTATCCGCGTGGGTGTTTGCTTTAATATTTTCTTTTACCGGATAAACGTGGGCTTCACTCATTGCTTCTCTCCTTGTGCCGAATGCCTTGTGAACTGAGCAAGTTTCCTGATGGCTTGATGCGCATCCTCGGAATGTCCATATGGGTATAACTCTCTGCCACACGGCATGAATCCACAATTAGACTTTAGGATGAGAGAGATGAATATGCTGGAAATATAAAGAGTTATGCTTTGTTCTGAGACGCAGATCGGATCTGTTGTTAGCGGGTATAAGGGAAGTTTATGTGGGGAAGATCACCTTTTGTTAGGCGGACAAAGACCAAAGCGGCGGCAATAGCATCTTGCAGTGCATCGTGTTTGCTTTGTAGTGGTAGGTCGAGATGTTTACAAATTGCGTCCAGACTTAAATCAAAATAGGCATTGGGTAGATGACGTTCGAGCTTGTCATGATAAATCTGACTCACTTCTACCAAGGGGTTAGGTAATGGGAAGCCTAAATGACGACGACAAGCGAGATCGAGGATCTTTTTGTCATAACGAATATGGTAGCCGACTAAAGGACGATTGCCAATAAATGCCAGTAGTTGAATTAAGGCTTGTTTCTCATCAATTCCATCCACTAGGTCTTGGTGCCGTATATGGTGAATTTTGACCGAGCCAGAGTCGAGTGATTGCGGTGCGCGCAGATGGACTTCAAATGGGGCGCTGGTGATGATGCGATTATCGATAATTTTGGTGGCGGCAATGGTGACCAATTCGGCTCGGTTAGGGTCTAAGCTGGTGGTTTCACAATCGAGTGAGACATATTCACCCTTAGCGACGGCCCCAAATAATGGGCGATATGGTGAGTTTTTGAGTTTGATATACCAAAGTTTTCTTGTTAGCCAATTCATAAAATACCTCAATCACGAATTTGATAGTGGTAACCAAGGAACTGTTTGAATTTTTTCACGACGTGCAGACTATGACGCAGTAAGTCACGTTCAGTTCGTTCCAGTGTTTTGAGGTCGATGCGGTTGTGACTGTGTTGATGAGACAGTTGTTGTGCAAGGCGCAGCTTGAAAAAGAGTTTCAGTGCTTCGCTGAGATTATCGGCAGTGTCTGGTTCAAGAATTCGTTTCTGGCGCAATACTTCAATTCGGTCGAAGGTGTTTTTTTCACTCACCGCATATTCCAATGCGAGTGCACGGATGCCATGTACTATCGGGAAAATCCCGCCACGTTTGAGATCCAGTCCTTCTTTGTCTTTTTTGACGTTACCAAACAGTGTCAATGGAATTGAGAATTGCAGCGCAGGGCGGGTGAATTCTTGTAGTACCAGCATTTTATTGGTCATTAACTGGTGCAGGTGTTGACTGATCGGGGTCAGCAAGTCTCTGTTACCTGCGACTGCGTGGGCGTCTGCTACGATGGCGAGATCCATTACCTGATCGGGTGCGGCGGCCTGCACCCAGCCAGAGATGGTGGACATCCATTCATGTTGAGATTTAACCCATTTAGGATTGTTGACCATGACATTACCTGGGCAAAGCGGGTAACCCAATTGTTGAAGCGTATGGGTAAAGTTATCCATGATCTGAGCACACTGCGGCCACTCTAAAACGTCTTCGATGATCAGTGCATTGTCTTGGTCAGTTTTTAAAATTTGCTCCCCTCGGCCTTCTGAGCCTAAAACGATCAAACAACAGTGATCGTGAAGGGCCGGGGGAACAATGAGTTCAAAAGCTTTCTCGATAATTTGTTCATTAACAGCAGAAATGAGTTCCATGATAAAGCGTGTGCGGATGCCGTTAGAGAGTAGGCTTTCAACGAGTTGGCGCTGTTTGTTCGAGGCCAATGCCAATTCCTCAATGCTGCTGGCCCTTGCAATGCTCAGAGTTAATACATGGGAATGGGTTGAGAAAGCACTGAGGATCTGGGTCATATCGAGCATGCCCACAGCTTCTTTACCATCACAGACCATAACGCGCTTCATCCGATTTCGAGTCATGGTGATCATGGCATTGAATAGGAAGTCACCATCATCGACATGAAAAACTGGAAACGTTGCTATCTCTCCTACGGGAGTATCAAGAGGGTGCTGATCCAGCATCACCGCATGCAACATATTGGTTCGCGTGACGATGCCATACGGGAGCTCATTTGGGTGTTGCAAGATACGCGGATCATTCGAATCCAGCTCTATCAAGGCGGAATCGACACCGTTCTCTTTTAACTGGCGCGTGACGGCATTGATCGGCTCTTGATGGGAAAGGATCATCGGTGGGTGATAAATACTTTTATCCACCTTAGTTAAAATAAACTCGGCTAGATTTTGCTGTTGTTGCGCGGCTTCGATTAACTCTTGTCGGCGTGCTAGGTTGTTGTCGAAATACGCAGCGAATTGGCCGTTTTCATTATATAGCTCGAGAAAAATCGACTTAGGCAGCAAATAGGATAAGGTATCTTCTAGCGCTATATAATGGTGCCGGCTTGCGCCTTCAAAAAGGGAACGGACATCAAATAAATCATCATTGGCGTAGTGGGCGAAGACTTCTTTTCCAGTTTCATCGCGTTCTTCGACGGCGCCTTTGATCAGAATGTGTAGATGTTGACTTTCTGCACCAGTCATCAGGATCACGTCTTTTTCCCGATAGTAGGCGACATCCAACGACGAACGCAGCTTAGTTTGTTGTGCCTGCGTGAGTCGATCGAATGGAGGGGACTGCATGTTAAATTTATCTGGCATTCTACACGCTCCGGTGATGTAACGACCGTTTCCATTAGTGTGACAAATTATGCTTGTCTTACCAGACGACTTTGGTCGAATTAGTCGCGTAAAAAAGGCAAAAAAATAGTGTTTGTCTGAATAAGGAAACACTCATCTGAGTTTTATTCCCTTTTTATCCACTTGCACAAAGAGGATAATACCGCCGTTTTTTATTCGTATAATTTATGTAGGTTGGCTGATGTTCTCTCCTTCTCCGTATGGCTGGATATCCCAGTACTTTCTCGGCTTCTTTTTTTCCTATGGCGTGTATTTGCCATTTTGGGCGCTGTGGTTTGAAGACCAAGGCGTATCAGCCACTGATATTGGTGTGCTAATCGGTATTGGCTTTGCGACGCGTTGTGTGGCGAATATGTTGATCACGCCACGTATTCACAAAGTAGAACATCTGATGCCTGCGTTGCGTTGGTTTAGTCTCGCGTCGCTGATTTTCATCGCATTCCACTTCTTCACCGGTGGTAGTTTCTGGCTAATGGCATTGGCTACGATTTTATACAACATGTGTGTTGGCCCGATTGTTCCGCTGTCAGACTCAATGGCGAACTACTATTCCCGCTTAAAAATGCTGGACTATGGCCGCACTCGTTTGTGGGGTTCCGTTGCCTTTATCGCAGGTTCGACGGTAGTTGGTTTTATGGTGGCGAAATACGGCACAGACATGATCATCTACACGGCGTTAGCGGGTGTTGCATTTTCTATTCTGGCGTCATTGCGCAACACCAACCCAATGCCGAAAAGTGCTGCTGAAGGTAATGTAGAGCGTCCGAAGTTATCCCAGCTTCTACGTGAATGGCCGATTGTAAAGTTCCTGATCTTGGTTGCTTTGATCCAAGGTAGTCACGCGGCTTACTACAGCTTCAGCTCCATTTACTGGAAAGAAGCAGGTCATTCAGAAGACATCATCGGTTACCTATGGAGCCTTGGTGTGGTGTCTGAAGTGGCTATTTTTGCCTTGAGTAAGCGTCTATTTGGCGGCTGGTCAATGCGTGCGTTGTTTGTGGCGGCATCGATTGGTGTGATCGCACGTTGGGGGCTGATTGCCTCGACAACTGCGCTACCTGCATTAGTTGTGATCCAGTTGCTGCATGGTGTGACGTTTGCAATGGCGCATATCGCAGCGATTCAGTACATTCAAAACTCGGGAGAGCGCAAGATTGTGGCTCTGCAGTCACTCTACAATGCGATTCCGCTTGGCGCGTTTATCGCGTTAATGACAACCTTGAGTGGTTGGGGCTATGAGCACTATGGCTCAAGTGTTTTCTGGGCGATGGCAGCAATGGGTGTGATTGCACTGTTCATTAAAGTGGACCCGCAACCTTCGTCAGTCAGTGATATTGATCTGACAAAAGCGGAGCCGAAAGCACAGAATTAAGCTCAACCATCTGAGATTAAAAACTAACCTTTGTCTCAGTTGCAAATAAATAGTTAAATGAAACCTCTCCCTTACGCTGAGATTTGGGAGAGGTTTTTTTATGGAAGAAAACTGGGGTATCAAATGCAAGGATGGATAGTGATTCCCGTATCACTGCTTTATTTGGGCGTGCTGTTTTTTATCGCTTGGTATGGCGATAAACGTAAAGGATGGTTAGCGAAATGGCGGCCATGGATCTACAGTTTATCGATCGCTGTGTATTGTACCTCGTGGACGTTTTACGGCACGGTAGGGCAAGCCAGCTCCAACCCTTGGTCTTTCCTGCCTATCTATATTGCCCCGATTTTAGTCTTTACTTTTGGTTGGCGCGTGTTAGCACGTCTTATCTTAGTCGCCAAACGAGAGCACATTACCTCTATTGCTGACTTTATCGCTGCCCGCTATGGAAAATCTCAAGGGTTAGCGGTTGTGATCACCTTGATTGCGGTGGTTGGCATCTTACCTTATATCGCCTTACAGCTGCGTGGTATTACCATGGGGCTGGAGATCATTGCTCCAGAATTACCCGTTCAGTTTGAACAGAGCGGTTTCGATGTTTCTTGGTTTGTGGTGTTGGCACTGGCGGTTTTTACCATGTTATTTGGTACGCGCCATATTGATAATACCGAACATCACCGCGGGATGATGATGGCCATTGCGTTTGAATCCATCATCAAGCTGGTGGCGTTTTTGGTGGTCGGCTGCTTTATTCTCTATCTCGCTTTAGAACGTCCCGACGTTGAACTATCTCAAATTGCCGCTCAAACTTATCAGTCGCCGAACGTGGCAACTTTGCTGATCCACACCTTATTGACCATGATGGCGATCGTCTGTTTACCGCGTCAATTCCATACCATGGTGGTGGAGAATGAACGCGCTCAGGATTTGCATACAGCACGTTGGCTGTTCCCGTTGTATCTGGTGTTGATGGGGCTGTTTGTATTGCCCATTGCATGGGTTGGACAAGCGCTGCTTGGTTCAGGTTCTGCCGACACTTATGTGATCAGCTTACCGATGTCGGTCGGCGCTAATGATATTGCGCTGTTGGCATTTTTAGGTGGTACATCAGCGGCCAGTGGTATGGTGATTGTGTCAACCATCGCGCTTGCCATCATGGTTTCGAACGATTTAGTGATGCCGTTGTTGCTGCGTCGGATGCGTTTATCTCAACGCAATCATCGTCATTTTTCTGGTTTGTTACTGGTGATCCGTCGTGGCTTAATCTTGTTGCTTTTACTGGGAGCGTGGGGCTTTTATCAGGCCCTGGGTAGCATTCACTCGCTGTCGGCGATTGGCTTTCTCTCTTTTGCCGCGATTACCCAATTCGCTCCGGCATTGTTGGGAGGCATGTACTGGCGCCAAGGGAACCGAAAAGGGGTTTATGTCGGCTTAGCTTTCGGCTTTACCTTGTGGCTCATCACCCTAATGAGCCAGACCGATATGCTGGCAGGGGATGCCAGTAATAACTTCCTGCTTTGGCTTATCACGCCACCACCATTTTTCCATGAGATGGGAATCCAAAGCTCAGACTGGGGCATGTTGCTGAGTATCACCCTCAACGCTGTCTGCTATATCGTGGTTTCTATGTTTACCCGTTCCAGTTTAAGTGAGCGGCTGCAATCGGCATCGTTTATTGGTACGCCATTGCCTGAAAGCGAGAACATGAGCCTATACCAAAGCCGCGTGACGGTTGGTGAATTGGAAATGTTGGCGTCGCGCTTTGTCGGGCGTAATCGGGTACGTAATGCGTTCAACCAGTACTGGGGACAACAACGGGAAACCATGCTGCCTAACCAGCAAGCGCCATCGACCTTGATCCGTCATACTGAGCGGGTATTGGCTGGGGTGTTTGGCGCGTCTTCGGCTAAGTTGGTGCTTACGTCTGCACTGCAAGGGCGCAATATGCAGCTTGAAGAAGTCGCCACTATTGTCGATGAAGCCTCTGAGTTGTACGACTTTAGCCGTGGGTTATTACAAGGTGCGATTGAGCATATTGGTCAAGGCATTGCAGTGGTGGACAAGCAATTACGCCTTGTCGCCTGGAATCAACGTTATCTCGAGCTATTCACCTTCCCAGTGGGCTTGATCCAAGTAGGACGGCCGATCGCAGATGTGATCCGACACAATGCACAGCAAGGGTTATGTGGACCGGGCGATCCGGAAGATCATGTGCGACGTCGAATTTTCCATTTAGAGCAAGGGACGAGGCATATCTCCTCCCGAGTGCGGCCTGACGGTCGTGTGATTGAAGTGCAAGGGAATCCTATGCCCGGTGGTGGCTTCGTCATGAGTTTTACCGATATCACGGTTTTCCGAGACGCGGAAAAGGCGCTCAAAGAGGCCAATGAAACCTTGGAAGAACGTGTCCATGCTCGGACTCAAGAACTTGAGCAGTTGAACAAGCAGCTGGTTGCTGCAACGCAGCGTTCTGAACATGAATCGCAATCCAAATCTCGCTTCCTAGCGGCGGTGAGTCATGACTTAATGCAACCTCTCAATGCTGCTCGCCTGTTTGCTTCATCGTTGTCTGAAGTCGCGACGGATGATGAAACGCGCAAGTTATCTACCCATATTGAAAGTGCGCTAGGGGCTGCGGAGGACTTGATTGGTGATTTGCTCGATATTTCGCGGCTTGAGTCAGGTAAGTTAGATATCAACGTACATGGTTTTGCTCTCAATGATGTGATGGCAAATCTCAACGCTGAGTTTAGCGCGTTGGCTAAACAGCAGGGGATTGAGTTCACCATGATCCCAAACCGATTGTTTGTTCAATCCGATCCTAAGTTGCTGCGTCGTGTGGTGCAGAACTTTTTGACCAACGCATTTCGTTACAGCCCGAAAGGCAAGGTTGTACTCGGTGCGCGCCGTTACCAAGGTAAGGTGAGAATCGATGTGTGGGACAATGGCATGGGCATTGATGAAGACAAGCAACAAGAGATTTTTGAAGAGTTTAACCGTGGGACTCAGGTGCGCTCAGACCAGGGACTTGGGCTTGGCTTAGCCATTTCGAAAGGGATCGCCCATGTGTTAGGTCATCAAATCACTATGCGTTCATGGCCAAAGCAAGGTAGTGTATTCTCATTGGTGCTGAATCGAGTCGATGAGATCGTGCCTCAACCTATGGTGAATACGCCAGCGGCCAGTTCTGATCTGAGTCATTTGAAAGTGCTGTGTGTCGATAATGAAGCCGATATTCTGGTTGGGATGGAGAACTTATTGGCACGCTGGGGTTGTGATGTGCGAACCGCCATGGATATCGTGCAGAGCCTCAAAGCCATTGATGAAGAGTGGTTGCCTGATGTAATTTTGTCTGACTACCGTCTTGATAATGGACGAACTGGGTTAGAGGTACTTCAACAGTGCAAGCTACGGTTTGGTGACCGTTTCATCGGTGTGATCATCAGTGCTGATCGAACGAAAGATATGATGGATGGCATTGAATCTAACGGATTTAGCTTTATCCCTAAGCCAGTAAAACCATTGAAATTGCGGGCGATACTCAATCGGGTAGCATAAAACAAAAAAGAGCCGCATTTGCGGCTCTTTTCATTCAACAACACTATTCAGCTTTGTTAAGTAAGGTTTCATAAACCACAAACTTGGTTTGTGTATCACCATAGTACAAGGTGTTGTTAGATTGGATCACTACACGCAGCCAGCTTTGATCGGATGCTGGAGCGGCAAGGGTCAGTTGCCAATGTTTACCAGTACTGTCGCTGGCTACCATATCAACCGGATTGCCACGCTCATCTTCAGAATTGACCAGTGACAGCTTAATGCCTTCCAGTGAGTGAGCCGATTTTAGTGACAGTTCAAGTTCTGTTTTCGTCAACTTTTCAGAGCGAAACTGCACTTTAAAATCCCCGTTTTCCATGTCGCATAATCCACTGGTATAGCGGCAATTCGACTTGCTGACCAACTTGTAACTTTCCCCTTCTTTTGCAGCATGAGGTTTTTCGCTCAGCGCAATATCAGTGCCGAAATAGGCGATCAGTGAGAGGACTGGGGCAATCAATAAAGCAACCACGATGTGCTTGTTTTTAAACATATAGGCTTCCTTGCAACGACAACGTTAATACCCATTTGGATAAGCGACTGTTTATTATTTTCAATAGCTTATCTCAATCTGTATCTGTTAAAGATAACGTATTGAGGTGAATAAAAAAGCCCCCGAAGGGGCTTTTGTGGGTTTGATTGTAAACTTAGTGGTCTACTGCATCACCAGCACCAGCTGGAACGCGGACGTGTTCAACCAGATCTTTCACTTCTTGTGGTGTTTCAGCCGTTACTTTCGAGACTGCAAACGCTACAGCGAAGTTAAATACTGCACCAATCGCACCAAAGGCGTTTGGCTCAATGCCTAGGAACCAGTTGCTGCCCCAGCTTTGTAGGTATTTCCAGTCAGCGACAAATAGGATGCCTTTGTGCTGGAATACGTAGAACAACGTGATCGTAATACCAGCAATCATACCAGCAATCGCACCTTCCTTGTTGATGTTCTTACTGAAGATCCCCATCATCAAGGCAGGGAAGATGGAGGATGCAGCCAGACCAAAGGCCAGTGCTACCGTACCCGCGGCAAAGCCGGGTGGATTGAGTCCGAGGTAGCCTGCCACAGCAATGGCGACGGCCATGGAAATCCGGCTGGCGAGTAGCTCTTTCTTCTCCGAAATATTCGGATTAATGACTCCTTTGATTAAGTCATGAGATATGGCTGATGAAATCGCGAGTAACAAGCCGGCTGCGGTTGAGAGTGCGGCAGCTAAGCCACCTGCAGCAACCAGTGCAATGACCCAGTTAGGCAGTTTTGCGATCTCTGGGTTAGCCAGAACCATGATGTCGCGGTCTACTTTTAGCTCATTTGTTTCTGCATTTGAGGTGTATTGAATCGCACCATCACCGTTTTTATCTTCAAAGCCAAGTAGGCCCGTCGTTTCCCAGTTCTTGAACCAATCAGGACGTTCGTCATAGATGAGGTGTTGCCCTGGTGCTGGGTTCACCGTATCCATTAGGTTTAGACGTGCCATCGCTGACACAGCTGGTGCTGTCGTATAAAGAATAGCGATGAATACTAATGCCCAACCTGCTGAGGTACGTGCATCACGCACTTTCGGCACGGTAAAGAAACGGATGATAACGTGAGGAAGACCCGCCGTACCAATCATCAGTGACATGGTGTACACGAACATGTTTAACGTATCGCCCCGAACTGCGGTGGTGTACTCAGTAAATCCGAGTTCGGTGACGACTTGATCGAGCCGATCAAGCAGATAGACATCACTGCCCGTCATGGTGCTACCCAAACCGATTTGTGGAATTGGGTTACCAGTAAGCTGAAGCGAGATAAATACTGCTGGAATAGTGTAAGCAAGAATGAGGACACAGTATTGCGCAATCTGGGTGTAAGTGATGCCTTTCATGCCGCCCATAACCGCGTAGATGAAGACGATACACATACCGATCAGAAGACCTGTCGAGTAATCCACTTCAAGGAAACGGCCGAATGCAACGCCGACACCTTTCATCTGTCCGATAACATATGTTACCGAGGCGATGATCAGACAAGCTACTGCTACAACACGTGCCGCATTTGAGTAAAAGCGCTCACCTACGAATTCTGGTACGGTAAATTTACCAAACTTACGTAGGTAAGGAGCGAGCAATAGTGCCAGCAATACATAACCGCCAGTCCAACCCATAAGGAAGACACTACCACCGTATCCCATGAAGGCAATCAGGCCTGCCATTGAGATGAATGATGCTGCTGACATCCAGTCAGCTGCGGTTGCCATACCATTGGCGATAGGGTTGACGCCCCCACCTGCAACGTAGAATTCTTTGGTTGATCCCGCGCGGGCCCAAATAGCGATACCGATATACAAGATAAAGGTTGCGCCTACAACGAGATACGTAATCGTTTTCAAATCCATCTGACCAGCTCCTTACTCGTCTACATTAAATTCGCGGTCTAGTTGGCGCATTTTCCACGCGTAGTAGAAAATAATGCCTAAGAAGGTGTAGATAGAGCCTTGCTGAGCAAACCAGAAGCCCAGTTTATAGCCGCCAATTTGAATCTGGTTGAGGACATCTACGAATAAAATACCGCAGCCGAAAGATACGACAAACCAGATCACCATGAGGTTGATCATCAGTTTTACGTTCTTATCCCAGTAGGCCTTGGCTCGTTCCTGACTTTCAAACGCCATTGCCGTCTCCTTACGATGTTTGGTTGTTAATAAAATGTTTCAGGATTTACAATAGCAAGGTGTTGGCAAGAACTCTTTTCAACTTTAGTCGTGGCGTTAAAAACTAAAAGCGACCGAATATCGGACGCTTAGCGTTTTATGTAGAGAAAAGTGTGATGTTAATGTTGTGTTAAATTAGCCAAAAGTCTAACGTTTTAAGCACATATATTGTGCTTTTTCATCATAAGCGGTCAGTATTTGATTGACGGAGAATGAATAAAGGCCGCATTTGCGGCCTTTAAAATATGAAGCAAGGATGGAGCTTACTGCTCAGGTTCCATTTGCTGCAGTAAGATGACCGCTTGAGTGCGATTCTTAACGCCAAGCTTACGGAAAATAGCGGTCATGTGCGCTTTGATGGTGGCTTCAGAGACATTTAACTCATAGGCGATTTGCTTATTGAGTAGGCCATCGGACAACATGCCCAATACTTTATATTGCTGCGGGGTTAATGCCGCCAGCTTATCGGCAAGTTCATTACATGCAGCGCTGTTGGTGATGGAGCCTTCAGGGAAGAAGGGTTCACCATTGAGTACCTGATTCAAGGCACTAACCAGCTCTCGCATATCACTGGATTTTGGAATAAAACCAAACGCACCATGGCTTTTAACTTGCGTAACTACCGCTGGCTCTTCGCTGGCAGAAACCACAACGATGGGCAAATCAGGGTATTCAGCGCGTAGCTGAATTAGGCCAGACATGCCATTGGCACCCGGCATTTTTAAATCAAGCAGCAGCAGATCCGGCTCTTCTTCTTTAGCTAACAAGTTGAGCAAAGCTTCCAGTGAATCCGCTTCTAACAGGTTGGCACCACTAACCGCCATATGTACTGATTGAAACAGCGCATTGCGAAATAGGGGGTGGTCATCTGCAATAATGATGGTGTAACTCGAGTCCATGAAATCTACACTTTTAACAGATTGTTAAGATTAGTATTACCATTTGCTGATAAATACAACAACCGGTATCAAAAGATTATTAGTGGTTTCTTCACAAAATGTGAAAGAGCCGAGCATAACAATGTCGCTGAAATGCGCGGCTTATATCGTTCAGGTTGATTGGTTCTGGTTTACGAAAAAATTGGAGTGTCGTAGTGATAACCTTCGTCACTGTATGCGGTGACAATGGCGTCTGCCACTAAGCCTGATTCAGCTTGAACTTGGGTTTCGAAGAAGTGTTGGATCTGTTTACGTCGACCATGTGCAGCCCAACTGTCTGCGTCACTCCAGATTTCGTTAAAGACAATAGAATAATCAGTGCGCGTCGCACTAGGGTGGTCTATCTGACGTGTTAAGACGTATTGAATGCAGCCGTCTTCACGCACTGAGTCAGGCTCAAGTGCTTTTAGTATTTCAAATAATTGTTCTTCTTTATTTGGCTTCGCTTTAAACTGCGCCAATACATAGACTTTACGTGACATGGGAATCCTTTTCGTGTCGTTGTATATAAAAAAGCCGTACGTTACAGTACGGCTTCTTGCAGCTTAGCGACTTTTATTCGCTGAGAAAATGCTCAATATGGGAAAGGAAAGGCTTCGCTTCCATAAAGCCAGTGATGCGTGCTCCAGCAACGCGGTTGCCTTCTTTATCCCAAAACTCGATGGTTGGTAGACCCAGCACATTCATGTGTTGCAGTAGCGCGATGTCTTTAGCTTGGTTTTTCGTCACGTCGGCTTGCAGCAAGACAAAGTTTTGCAACTTAGCGGCGACATCTGGTTGGTGGAAGGTGTACTTTTCAAACTCTTTACACGCCACACACCAGTCAGCATAAAAATCGAGCATGACTGGCTTACCTGATTCTTTTGCCGCTTGCAGCTGCAGCTCTAAATCCTCGACTGTATTAATTCGAATAAACTCAACCGACGTTTGTTGAGAATGCGTTTGTGGTCCAAACCAATAATTAATGATGGGTTGGGCAGAGACAAACAGACCGAGTACCGCAATGATCCCCACCGCACTTTGTTTCCAGCCACCAAATGGCAGATTATTCTTGCTGTGATAGAGCCAACCGAAAGCCGCAATTCCGAGGGCTGACCATAATCCTGTTGCCCAAACTTCAGGTAGGATGCGTTCAAGTAAGAAAATTGGAGCTGCGAGTAAGATGAAACCAAACAGGGTTTTCACTTTGTCCATCCAACTGCCTGCTTTTGGTAGCAGTTTGTTGCCAAATACCGCAGCCAGCATCAAAGGAATACCCATACCTATTGCCAGTGCATACAGAGCAACACCACCAGTCAGCAAATCGCCACTTTGTGCGACGTAAAGTAGCGCTCCTGAGAGTGGGGCAGTGGTACAAGGTGAACACACCAAGCCAGAGATCGCGCCCATGGCAAAAACGCCTGCGGTATTCCCCCCTTTTTGTTGGTTACTGAGGTTATTGAGCCAAGTCTGGATGCTGCTTGGTAGTTGCAGGGTGTATAAGCCAAACATCGAAGCCGCTAACGCCACAAACAGTACACTTAAGCCAATGAGAACGTATGGATGCTGCATGGCCGCTTGGAATTGTAGCCCAGCGGATGCAACCACTAAGCCCAGTAAGGTGTAGGTTAACGCCATTCCCTGCACATAAATAAAGGCAAGACCAAGCGCGCGGCGATGAGAGAGTTTACCGCTACCGAGCACGATGCTGGTTAAAATCGGGTACATCGGTAGTACGCAAGGCGTAAAGGCAAGGCCGATGCCTAAGGCCAGAAACATTAGCGGTGTCCACCAGTTATCCGCTAATTTTGAAGCCAGATTAGACTCTTGAGATTGGTTTGGTAACGAGCTGGTCGGTTGCTCTTTGGTTTGCTCAGCTTGTTGCGATGCGCGAGTCTCTTCTCTAACCGCTGCTGAAGGTTCGCCAATACTTTTTAGGTTGATGACTCTTACTTCTGGTGGGTAACAGAAGCCAGCTTTTGCACAGCCTTGATACTGAACAATGAGTTTACCTTCCTGATTAACTTGCTTTAGCGGCACTTCTACAAAAAGCGGTGTGGTGTAGATGTTTACATCACCGAAGAATTCATCATGGTAGGGTTCGCCATCTCGGTAATTGAAGTCACCCAGTACGGCGTTTTCTGCGCTAATGGCGATTTTATCTTGATACAGGTAATACTCAGGGAGAATTTGCCAGTCGATAAAAATGTGTTCGCCTTTTTGATAAGCGTTAAATGAGAAAGCTTCGTCAACTGGAACAAACGTTTGAGTTTTTGGAGCAAAACTTGGCGTCGAGTTGTTACCAAAAATCGCCATCGCTGGTGTTGAGAGCAGCGAGAAAAACAGAATTAGTAGTGAAGTTGCAGTGCGCATACCGTAATTACTTGAGTTTAGTTTTAGCCATATTAACTCAATCAGACAGGCATTGTGGTGAAGAAGTTTCAGCCAGAGAGAGATATTTATCAATCAGCGACTACGTGATGAAAAATTTGTGTTGGTGCTCACTCAGGAGAGGTACTGGCCTTTAGTGATGAAAAGGCCAGTATTTTGATTAAGCAACGCCAAGGCGCGTGCGAACAACACGTTCACAAGCATCTATGTTGCTGATGTCTTTAGGAATGATCAAAACGGTGTCGTTTCCGCCGACGGTGCCAAGGATTTCGGTGTGCGGGTCAATATCGACTAAGCGAGCGACCAGTTGTGCACTACCGGGGTGGGTTTTTACCACGACCATCGCTTGGTTATGGGTGATGAATTCTATTTGAGAGGCGATGGAAGATTCTACGCGTACAGGGGCCGTTTCGACGGTAATACAGTAGACTTTTTTACCGCAGGCATTTTGCACTTTCACCACACCTAATTGAGAGAGTAGGCGTGAAACGGTGGATTGGCTTATTCCTTCAAAACCAATATCAATGAGTGCTTCGCGAAGCTCGTTTTGAGTACAAAAACTTTGTTGTTGTAACAAGCGTTTGCAGGCAGCAGTTAAGGTCTTATCTTCAGCATGAATGGCTTCAGCTCGATGCAGAGTTTCACTCACGGGAACTCCTTACTAGTGACGTCTGGGTACATCTTCCCTGTTCAATCAAGCACTCCCAAAACCTTAGAGTGCACGTTCAGTTGACGAATAACCACTTCTCTGGTGGTTTTGTTCTGGATATGAGTTTATCACTAAAATTTGTGGGGTATTTTGAAAGGGATCACCAAATAATAATCCAGATTAATGGTTGTTATTTGGTTTATTATTCTGCAATGAATGCGTAACTATTTATAAGGTTGAATAAATATCCATGTTTATTCAAGAGGAAAGCGGGCCTTTGATAGGCCCACCTGTTGTTAACGCGTTTCTGTCACGATTTCACGTGAGAATACTTTTTCACAGTAGTGGCATTTGAGCTGAGTTTGCTGCTGTTTTTGAATGACTTTAAAGCGGCTTTCAACAGGCTCGCCGTGTGAAATACAGTTGCTGTTGGGACATTCAAAAATGCTGACAATCTGCTCAGGCAGACTTAATGTTAGCTTGTTGACCACCTTGTACTCTTCAATTTGATTGACCGTTGCGTTTGGCGCATACAGTGCCAAGCGATTGGCTTGTTCTTCGGTTAAGTACAGGTTTTCGATTTTGATCAGATCTTTCGCGCCAAGTGCCGACGAAGGCAGGTTCAAACCGATGGTAATCCGTTCATTTGCTTTGTGCATTTTGAAGAGCTTGAGCACTTTAATCCCGATATTCGCAGGAATATGGTCAATCACTGAGCCGTTGCGGATCGCTTCTACCTGAAGTTGAGTTTCTTTCACCATGATGTCTCTCCTGCAATTAAATAGTTTCGTTCAGAACCAGTGCCAATAGGGCTTCACGCGCATATACGCCATTTTCGGCTTGTTCAAAGTAATAAGCGTGAGGGGTTTTATCGACATCGGTGGTGATTTCATCAACGCGTGGCAGTGGATGCAGCACTTTTAGGTTTTCACGCGCTTCTTTAAGTGTTTCTGCGGTAAGAATGAAAGCCGATTTGATGTGGGCGTATTCCGATTCATCAAAGCGTTCTTTTTGTACCCGCGTCATGTAAAGCACATCCAACTCAGGGACCACTTCTTCAATGTTGTTATGGGTGCTAAAGCGGATACCGGCTTCCTCAAGCTCTTCGCAAATGTACTCTGGCATCGCTAATGCTTCTGGGGCGATAAAGAAGAAACGCACGTTATTAAACTTAGCCAGCGCTTGGGTCAGTGAATGCACTGTACGGCCGTATTTCAAATCGCCGACGAAAGCGACGTTAAGGTTATCGAGCGTGCCTTGCGTTTCATAAATAGAAAACAGGTCGAGCAGGGTTTGAGTCGGGTGCTGGTTTGCACCATCTCCCCCATTCACTATAGGTACACCGTTTGAAAACTCAGAAGCCAGTCGCGCAGCCCCTTCTTGTGGGTGGCGCATGACAAATGCATCCACATAAGACGAGATAACTTGAACTGAGTCTGCCAGTGTTTCGCCTTTTTTAGCCAGCGAGGTGTTACCGCCATTATCAAAACCAATCACGGTTCCGCCGAGGCGCTGTACTGCGGTTTCAAACGACAAGCGGGTACGGGTCGATGGCTCGAAGAAGCAGCTTGCCACCACTTTGTTTTTCAACAGTTCTGGATTGGGTTCTGCTTTTAGTTTTGCTGCGGTATCGACGATCAGTTCCAGTTCGCTACGGCTAAGTTCGGGAATGGAAATGATGTGCTTATTGAATAATGAGTGCGCCATTGGTGTCTTCCTTTGCCTCGTGTCATACAAAATTTGGACAAAAAAAAGCCCCCTAACAATAGGAGGCTTGGATTTGGTCAACGGAGAAAAATAAAACAGCGACTGTGCCCGTTAGAGGGTGCAGTGCAAAGCAACAATGTGGTGCCGATGGCTGTTTCATTTCCATACTCCGTAGACAAATTGCGGAGGATTATACGGACAAAAATCGCCAGCGCAAGCGTTTGCGAAAACTATCCAGAAAATGGATTTTTATGCGAAGTTTGCATAATTTAACCACTTTTTCTCGCGCATTGTGATGACTTGGTTGTGAAGGGGAATGGATTGGGATTTGAGGAAATGACGTGAAAAAAAATGCGAGCTTTATTCAGGGCGAAGTTCTTTATTACGCTCATCATGCCACTCGCATTTCCCTGCAGAAATACTCTGAATAGCTGAAACGGTTGTGATCTTGAGAGGAAATACCGTTTCAGCGATGTTGAGTATCAATACCTAGCTGCTGATGTTAGTCACCTAGCGTTGCAACCATGATTGCTTTGATGGTATGCATGCGGTTTTCTGCTTCATCGAAGACGATAGAGTGCTCAGATTCGACCACTTCATCTGTCACTTCACAACCCTCTCTTAGCATTGGGTAATCTTGTGCTAGCTGTTTACCGACAGTGGTATCTTCGCCATGGAATGCTGGCAAGCAGTGCATGAATTTCACATTTGGGTTGCCTGTTGCTTTGATCATGTCCATGTTCACTTGGTATGGCAGCATGAGGTTGATACGCTCAGCCCAAGCTTCTTTCGCTTCACCCATAGATACCCATACATCAGTGTAGAGGTAGTCACAGCCTTGAACGCCTTCTTTCACATCATCTGTGAGGGTGATTTTCGCCCCTGTTTTTTCTGCGATTTCGCGGCACTGAGCAACTAGTGCTTCTTCAGGCCAGAACTGTTTTGGTGCCACTAGACGGATGTCCATGCCCATTTTCGCTGCGCCAACCATCAGTGAGTTACC
Source organism: Vibrio sp. NTOU-M3 (assembly GCF_040869035.1). Classification (NCBI taxonomy): domain Bacteria; kingdom Pseudomonadati; phylum Pseudomonadota; class Gammaproteobacteria; order Vibrionales; family Vibrionaceae; genus Vibrio; species Vibrio sp. NTOU-M3. The sequence continues at coordinate 2,954,554 of NZ_CP162100.1, read as the reverse complement.
CATGTTATTGCGTGCATCACCTAGGTAAGCAAACTTCATTTCGTGCAGTTGTTTGCCACGGCCGTGCTCCATCATAGTTAAGAAGTCAGCCAAGATTTGTGTTGGGTGGAATTCATCAGTTAAGCCATTCCATACTGGAACACCAGCGTAAGCGCCAAGCTCTTCTACGATTTCCTGACCAAAACCGCGGTATTCAATACCATCGTACATGCGACCTAAAACGCGCGCGGTGTCTTTCATTGATTCTTTATGGCCAATTTGAGAACCAGAAGGGCCTAAGTAAGAAACTTGGGCGCCTTGGTCAAAGGCCGCAACTTCGAAGGCACAACGAGTACGAGTTGATGTTTTCTCGAAGATCAGAGCAATGTTTTTCCCTTTTAGACGCGGTTGCTCATAGCCGTTGTATTTCGCTTTTTTCAACTCTGCAGAAAGATCCAAAAGGTGTTGGATTTCGCGAGGAGTAAAGTCTAATAGTTTTAGGAAGTTACGGTTGCGTAGGTTGAAAGCCATGATGTTTTCCTTCTGTTCAATGAGCGCTTTCCGTTCTTAGTTGCAGGGAAAGAGGTAAGAAAGCGCAGTAAATTTGGATGAAATAAATTAAGTTCAATTAATCGCGAGTAATGTTGGTGCCCGCGGTGCCTTGTAGAATGCGTAGGCCATCTTCGAGTGAGCCGATCCCCACCACTTTGCCGCCTTGCTTAATGAATTCGCAGGAGGCCTCAATTTTTGGTCCCATCGATCCCGCATCAAATTCGTATTTAGCGAGCTCACTTGGGTTGGTATTACGCAGCGCATGCTGTGTTGGTTTGCCCCAATCGAGGTACACCGCATCCGCATCCGTTAGGATAAGTAGCGCGTCCGCATCGAGCTGTTTGGCAAGGAAAGCAGCCGACATGTCTTTGTCTATCACCGCTTCTACGCCAACAAGCTTGCCATTTTCACGTTTTACTGGGATGCCACCGCCACCGGTACAAATCACTAGATGTCCTTCATCGATCAATTTCGTGATGGCGTCATGTTCGATGATGCCAGTTGGTTGTGGGCTAGGGACCACGCGGCGGAAATGTTTGCCGTCAGGTTTGACCGTCCAATGATATTTTTCAGCCATTTCACGAGCTTCGGCTTCTTCATAAATTGGACCGATTGGTTTGGTTGGGTCGGCAAACGCGGGATCGCTTGGGTCAACCGTCATTTGTGTCAACATGCAGGTCACGTTGATATTCGGCATTTGGTTTTTGAATTCTTGCATCAGCATGTAGCCGATCATGCCTTGTGTTTCACTACCCAAAACATCGAGTGGGTATGGACTTACTTTTTTATATTCAAGGCCTTGAAGCGCAAGTAGACCAACTTGAGGGCCATTGCCGTGCACTAAGACGACGTTGTACTCCTGAGCAATGGCAGAAATGGTTTTGACAGCAATTTCAATATTGTGGCGTTGAACGTCTGCTTCCAACGGTTCCCCGCGACGAAGAAGAGCGTTACCACCAAGTGCTACGACGACAGTTTGCTTAGTCATGATCTGTTCTCTTTATCTTGTCTGGCCGGGTTGCCCCGGCCATAGGGTTATTGGTTAGATTCCGTCACGCTCGATTGGGCAGCTCATGCAGCGTGCGCCGCCGCGGCCACGACCGAGTTCATCACCTGGGATAGGTAGCACAGTGATGCCAGCTTTGTCGTATTTCTCGTTGGTGTACACGTTGCCTTCATAGCCGATCACCACACCCGGTCTCACGGTAAGCACGTTGTTTGCGTCGTTCCATTGTTCACGCTCGGCGTTGAAGTTGTCGCCACCTGTGGTGATTAAGTTGAGCTTGTCAACGCCTAATGCTTTTTCAATTGCAGTGACGAAGTAGCCTTCTTCTTTCACATTGACCGCACCCGATTCATCGCCGGTTAAGCTCCAGCATTTCACGTCTTTGCGCACAACTTCTGGGTAAACAGAGAAGGTGTCTTCACGCATGTGAGTCATCACGGTATCAAGGTGCATGCAAGAGCGGTGTTTTGGTAGCTCCATTGCGATGACTTGTTTGGCTTGTCCGTGTTTGAACAGGCCAGATGCTAGATGCTCAACGCCTTGTGCTGTAGTGCGCTCAGACATACCAATCAGTACCGTGCCACGGCCAATGACTAGTACGTCGCCACCTTCGATAGTGGAGTTGTCGTAGTTGATGTGTTCATCGTCGCCAAAGTACTTAATGAAGTCTTGCCCTGCGAATGTTGGGTGCCAGCGATAAATGGCACGAACATGGTTGGTTTCGCGTTGACGTGCAGGTTTTGCCATTGGGTTGATGGAAACGCCGCCATACACCCAGCAAGAGGTATCACGAGTAAATAGATGGTTTGGTAGTGGCTCAATGATGAAGTCAGTTGGTGCATGTAGCCCTTGCATCATTGCTGAAGATTTCATTGGCATATCAGCATAAGACAAGCCACCAGTTAGAATTTTTGCTAATTCCAAGTTAGGTAGGTCACCTAAGTAGCAGCGTACGTCGTTAGCAAATGTTTTGCCTAAACGGTAGTCAGACACTTGTTGGCGAAGCAACCATTCTTTCGCTTCTGGAACGGCTAATGTGTCGGCCAGTAAATCGGTGAGTAGTAAAACTTCAACACCTTGATCGCGTAGGGTTTGTGTAAATACATCATGTTCTTTACCCGCACGCTCTACAGCCAGTACGTCATCAAACAGCAAATCGTGGCAGTTAGATGGTGTTAAGTGTGTGAGAGCGCGTCTCGGGCGGTGAACCAATACGCGACGTAATTGACCGATTTCAGAACCTACGTATAACTTACTCATGATCGTATCTCTCTTATATTTCAATTAGTCTTTTATTCAAAAACTAATAATTAATTTTGTAGGGGAAGAGGTGTGAATTAATTTATTCACTTATCTGTTCTGAAATTTATATTACGCCTGTTTGGGGAGGAATCTTAGAGGTCAATCACAGAACGTTTTTTCTTGTTAAACCCAGTAATGACGGGGCTTTTAACAATATCTATTCAAAAGAAAAGTTGGTTTTTTAACTGTAGATACTTACTTTGAAGGGAATTTTATTCATCCATTATTCGAACAATTCAGTTTGAGCAGTTAATCTATGAAAAAGTATTCCTTATTATTTTAAAAATAAAAGAGAGTTTTGGTTTTCTTTATGCACTAAATCTTCTTAGATATATTCATTTGAGGCGGATTTTAATTATCTTTTAACAAATATTTTATCTATAAAAACCACTTGGATCACACAGAGTATTGGCTATTTCCTTAATGAAATAACGTGATGTTTAATTAATTGCTCTCACTGTATTTCATCTCTATTTTTATTTGTTGTTTAGTTAGCCATAAAAAGTCACTAAATATCCAATTATTTGGATAAACCAGCGCATAGTATAGGAATACTGATGACATCAATGCTGTGGGTACAGCGTGAGAAGCTTTTGGACACCTATGATCCAAAAAGGGGGTGTGTGGTAGAAAGACCACGGCATGATGGAGAATGAGATAGAAAAAAAGCCGCATAATGCGGCTTTTGAAGCAGGAGACGTGCGTATTAAAGAACCGCACCTAGGCTGAGTGCAATAATGCAGAATAGCAGTAGGATACCCAGCAGTGGTGCTACCCATTTGACGTAACGGACATAAGGAACCCGCGCGATAGCAAGGCCACCCATGACCACGGCGGATGTTGGCGTTACAAGGTTGACCAAACCAGAAGCGGATTGATACGCGGTGACGACAAGATCGCGACCCACACCCGCGAAGTCAGCCAGTGGCGCCATGATAGGCATGGTTAGTACCGCTAAACCTGAGCTAGAAGGCACGAGGAAAGAGAGCAGCACTTCTAGGAAGAACATCACGTTAATGAAGATGACGGATGATAAGCCAGTGACCATCTGTTCAGCAGAGAACAAAATGGTGTCGGTGATCATACCGCGGTCCATGACCACCACAATACCACGAGCGATACCGATGATCAGCGCAACGCCAAGTAGGTCACGGGCTCCGTCGATGAAGCTGGTCGTAAACTCTTCTTCACTCATACGAGCGACCAAACCAATTAAAATCGTAGCGGCTAGGAACATGGCTGAGATTTCTGCCATCCACCATCCTGCAACAGATACGCCGTAAATCATGACGGCAAAAGCCAAACCGAAGATGGTTAAGATAAGCTTACGGGTACCAGTGAACTCTAAGCTCTCGCCAGTTTGGTTACCAAGGAAGTGCGCTTTGTTCTCTTCGTATTTGTCATACACAATGGATTTAGTTTGGTCTTCTCGCACCATGCGAGCATAGCGCATAACATAAGCCACACAGATCACCCAACCAATGACCAACACGGCTGCACGCAGAAGGATACCATCTGTAAATGGAATGCCCGCAGCGTTCGCCGCAATTACCGTTGCAAATGGGTTGATGGTTGAACCAAGAGTACCAATACCAGCGCCAAGTAAAACCGTTGCTGCAGCAACCAGTGGGTCAAAGCGAGCCGCCATCATCACGGGCACCAAAAGGGTGTAGAAAGGCAGTGACTCTTCAGCCATCCCGTAGATGGTGCCCCCTGCGGCAAACAGCGCCATCAATATGGGGATCATCATTTCTTCGCGACCTTTGAGTCGGTCGGTAACACGCTCGATCCCAGCGTCAATCGCACCAGTTTTGGTTACTAAGCCAAGGAAACCACCGATAACCAAAATAAACAGCGACACGTCAATTGCAGCCGCTTCGTAAGTATTGTGATCATAGAAGCCATCAATTGGCGCAAGTAGCACATCAATGACACCTTGAGGGTTACCCTCAACGGCTTTATACGTTCCGGTAATCGGAACTTCACGACCAAGATCTTCGTTCATTGCACGATCGTATTGACCGGCAGGAACGATCCAAGTCATCAGAGCGACGAGCGCAATGAGGATAAACAAAATGGTGTAGGCTGAAGGGAACTTGAAGTTGGCAAAGAAGCCGCCTTTTTTCTCTTCGGTAGGTACTGTTTGGGTTGTCATGGCTATCTCCTTACTTCTATTCATTTTGTTATCAATAGAAGTGAATCAGCGACTCATTGAATTGTTATAAAAATATTTAGGTTAAAATCAATAACCTTAACTCATTAATTTATTGGACTTTAAATAATTCGGCCTTGATAGAATATTGGCTTACTGAAGGTATTGTATTCATTGAAGGTCAGTTTAAATCTGGCTGCGTTCACAAAATAAAAGACTAATATTAAGCAACAATAAAGGTGTGGTTAATTTATCGGGGTAATTCTTTATAGAAAAGGGATTAATATGCTGTTGTCTTTCATGTCGGAATGGGCAAGGAAACTAGCCATTATTGAATATGGATAATAGATATGGAATTTTATTCAGTTATTTGATTTTTTTTATTTCTCTATTTTTTGGCGACTCTTTTGATAAAAATCAAAATTAGAATGTGATCATGGTTTTTTTATTGGCTTCAAAATAAAACAGGAGCCGAAGCTCCTGTTGAAAATATACGCAACTTAATGAATTTGCTTAAATAAACAAACCACCAAATACAAACCCTAACGCAACTGAAGATGCGATAGTCGCGACACCCGGAATAAAGAATGGGTGGTTGAAGACATACTTACCAATGCGGGTGGAACCCGTGTCATCCATTTCAACCGCTGCAAGCAGGGTTGGGTAGGTTGGTAATACAAACAGGGCACTTACCGCCGCAAAAGAAGCCACTGCGGTTAGCGGTGCGACACCAATAGCCAATGCTGCAGGCATTAATGCCACCGTTGTTGCGCCTTGAGAGTAAAGCAGCATGGAAGCGAAGAATAGAACAAGCGCAAGCATCCATGGATAATCTGCGAGTAGTTCGCCTGCCACTTCTTTGATGCCATCTACGTGAGCATTCACAAATGTTGAACCTAACCAAGCAACACCCAGTACGCAAACACATGCTGTCATACCTGAACGGAACGTCGCTGCACTTGGAATTTTAGATGCGTCTACCTTAGTGATCAGTACGATTGCAGCGGCGGCAGCAAGCATAAAGGTCATGATGGCTTCGTTACGGCCAAGTGCTGGGTTGTCGATAAGGCCAATTGAGTTAGAAATCGCTGCTGCATAGCAGACCACAAAACCGATCGCCGCAAGGAAGATATAGGTTGCTGTTTTTGCTGTCGGTAGGATTTCACGCTGCTTTTCTGTCGCTAGCTTGATAAGGCCTTTTTCCAAACGTTCTTGATAAACGGGATCATCTTTCAGTTCACTGCCCATGAAGTTCGCTACAAATGCGCCAATCATACAAGCAATAAACGTGGTTGGGATGCAAACCGCAAGCAGTGTTAGATAGTCGACTCCTTTAGGAGCGAGCATGGCTGCGAATGCAACTACTGCTGCCGAAATTGGTGAAGCGGTGATAGCAATTTGAGAGGCCACCACAGCAATTGACAGCGGACGCGAAGGGCGGACACCTTGACCTTTTGCAACCTCTGCAATAACAGGCAGAGTTGAAAAAGCCGTATGACCCGTACCTGCCATTAATGTCATTAGGAAAGTCACTATAGGTGCGTAGAAGGTGATGCGTTCTGGGTGTTTACGCAAAAAGTTTTCCGCAACCTGGACCATCCAATCAAGACCACCTGCAACCTGCATCGCTGCAATGGCGGTGATCACCGACATGATGATGAGAATGACGTCTACCGGAATAAAGGCTTGGCTGGTTGGGACGCCTAAAATGAGTGAGAGGGCAATCACACCCGCACCACCGGCTAAACCAATACCAATACCACCAATTCTGGCTCCCAAATAGATAAAGAGCAGAACGACAAAGAGTTCGACCACTACCATAGTGTTACCTCATGCAATTTTATAATGATTCTGATTATGTCAGTGCTCAGACGAGTCAGTGGTGAAATGAACACTCAGATAATTAGGATCAGAAAGGGCAAAAGTCGTTACCGAATAGGTGACCAAAAAAGGGCCCGTTGGGCCCTTTCCATATCGTCTTATTCGTAACGTTTTGCTTTATATTTTGGATGCATAAAGTTTTCAACGTTTAGAATGTCGTCCAGTTCTTCGTCTGTAAGTAGACCACGTTCTAGTACCACTTCACGTACGCTCTTACCTGTTTCCGCACAAATCTTACCAACGATGTCACCTTCGTGGTGGCCGATGTATGGGTTTAGGTAAGTCACGATACCGATAGAGTTGTATACGTAACCTTCACAGATTTCTTTGTTCACTGTGATGCCATCGATACACTTGTCACGTAGGTTAACGCAAGCGTTAGATAGAATAGATAGTGACTCAAACATACTTTGCGCAATGACTGGTTCCATTACGTTCAACTGTAGTTGACCGCCTTCTGCTGCAAATGAAACCGTGTTGTCGTTACCCAGTACTTTGAAACACACTTGGTTGACGACTTCAGGAACGACAGGGTTTACTTTTGCTGGCATGATAGATGAACCCGCTTGAAGCTCAGGTAGGTTCAGTTCGTTCAGGCCAGAACGAGGACCAGAAGAAAGCAGGCGAAGGTCATTACAGATCTTAGATAGCTTCACAGCCAGACGTTTTAGTGCACCGTGTGTCATTACGTATGCGCCACAGTCAGACGTAGCTTCGATCAAATCTTCAGCTGGAACCACTTCTAGGCCAGTTACCTCTGCAAGGTGTTTAACTGCTAGGCCTTGGTAGCCTTCCGGTGCATTCAGACCAGTACCGATTGCTGTTGCGCCCAAGTTGATTTCAAGTAGCAGTTTAGAGGTGTATTCCAATGCACGAATTTCTTCGTTTAGCGTTACTGCCCATGCGTGGAACTCTTGACCTACTGTCATTGGTACCGCGTCTTGTAGCTGAGTACGGCCCATTTTCAGTACATCTTTAAACTCTTGGCTTTTCAGTTCGAAAGCACCTTTTAGGTACTCAATCGCTTCAATCAGTTTGTGTACGCTATTGTATACAGCGATACGGAAACCGGTTGGGTAAGCACAGTTTGTTGATTGGCTCTTGTTAACGTGATCGTTCGGGTTTACGAACTGGTATTGGCCTTTCTCTTTGCCCATCAGTTCCAATGCAACGTTTGCGATTACTTCGTTAGTGTTCATGTTAACCGAAGTGCCCGCGCCACCTTGGAATACGTCTGAAGGGAATTGGTCCATGCATTTACCCGTTTCAAGGATAAGATCACACGCTTCGAGAATATAATTCGCAACATCTTTAGGAATCGCACCCAGCTCTTTGTTTGCCAGTGCTGCGGCTTTCTTAGTCATTACCATGCCACGTACGAATTCAGGTACGTCAGAGATGGTTACATTAGAGATGTTGAAGTTTTCAATCGCGCGGAGAGTGTGAATGCCGTAATACGCATCAGCGGGTACGTGACGCTCGCCCAGTAAGTCTTCTTCAATACGAGTTGCTTGATTTGCTGCTTTAGGAGCATCAGTTAGGGTAGCCATACAGGATCCTTAGACAATTATTCTGATAATAAAGTATTTAACTAGCCATTCTGCAGTGTAAGAATCCATTCGTCAGAATTATAGGCTGTATAATCCGTCCTGACTTATACGGCTCATGATACTGTTCTAGACGCATAAAAATAGTAAGTAGATCACCTTTTTTGCTTTTATTTTCTTAATAATTGCAAAGTATGAACAGAGTGTGAACAGCAGGTTGTGTAAGGGCTACAAAGATTTTTACATGATGAGAATTGAAGCGGACATGGGCTTGCGCTTACACTGTTGTTAACAAAGGAGGGGCCAGTGTTTCCTATCTTACTTTTAGCGTTTATTTTTGTGCCGATCATTGAGATTGGTCTGTTCATCTCTGTCGGTGGCGTTCTCGGTTTATGGCCGACGATTGCACTGGTACTCATTACCGCATTTGTTGGGGCGTCATTGGTTCGTAGCCAAGGTATTCAAACATTAATGACGGTGCAATCACGTTTGCAGCAAGGTGAAATGCCTGCACAGCAGATTTTTGAAGGGGTGATGTTGGCTGTTGCCGGGGTACTGCTTTTGACTCCAGGCTTTATGACTGATGCACTCGGTATGCTGGTACTGTTGCCAGCTCCACGTGCCGTCATTGCAAAATACTTGATGAGTAAAATGGTGGTGAAGTCTGTTGGTGGTGGTTTTCAAGGGGGATTTGGTTCAAGCCCGTTTGAGCAAGACCCATTTCATCGTGACCCTTATGACACCAAACATGATGGGCAGACGTTCGAAGGCGAGTATGAGCGCAAAGAAGACGATGAGAACCACCGTTTGAAGTGATTGGACAATAGAATCTAAAAAAGGCGCACTAAGCGCCTTTTTTGATCCGAGAGAGTTCGTTACTGAGCTCCGTCAAATCCCATTTGTCGCCATGCTTCAAAAGCGATGATGGCCACAGCA